>JAYZLO010000001.1:0-4547 GCA_036154175.1 Thermoplasmatota archaeon
TCAATTCCATTTTCGAGGGATTTCGCCATTCACCCCATTCTGTCCAGCTAGATTTGTTCTTCAACTTGAGAATGCGATAAGTAGCCCATGACTCAGCCCATTGATTCTGAGATTCCCAAGATTCTAATTCCTCATTAGTTGGCTCTGGAAAATCGCCTGCCATTGAATTAACCATATTTGGATCTAGGGCGAAAGCGGAAGGACTTGCGTAAGGGGAACCAACAAAATCTGGAGGATTCAATGGCAAAATTTGCCAAATACCGATACCGGACCGGGATAGTTTGTCCACTGTTTCAAGGCACGCTTTCCTGAGACCTCCCGGAGATTCGTCATTAGGTATCGACTGGACAGGTAGGAGTATGCCGGCTACTCTCACAATTTAACCAAAAAGGGTCCGGCACATAATAATGAAGCACTACATTTAGACCACTAACAAAATTATAGTGCTGTATTGAAATCCTGAAGCTTGATATCACTCCCGTTAATCATGGTTTTCAAGAAATCTGAAACGAAAATAGAATACAAAAAAAGAAGCACAATAATCAGCCTTTTGCTCGTAGTAATTTTACTATCTTGTCCCATTTATAGTGCGATTCCTGCTGCTTCGGAGGCTGGGGAAGATGATGACCATGGGGCAATTAACCTCGCCATAGTACTTCATATGCACCAACCGTATTACAAGAACATAGAGTCTGGTTTCTATGAGCTGCCTTGGGTGAGGGTACACGGCAGCCACGAGTATATAGACAGCCCCGGCATACTCGGGATGTACCCCGGAACAAATGTTACCTACAATATCGTGCCATCACTAATAGAACAGCTGGAAGATTACAGTGATCCAAACACCATGGACCTGCATCTGGATCTGGCGAGATCAGACTGGGTGACGGATTCAGACGGATATGCAATTGGTTATCCCTCTGATCTCGATGATTGGGATTTATCCCAGATGATGTTTGAGTATTTTAGAATTCAACCTTGGGTGTATGACGTTGAACAAAATCACCCAGAATTAGGATGGATGCATCCTGCCAGCAGTACATATGGGTCATTGAAGGATGGGCGTGATGTAGGGGACCCTGATTTTGTCCGAGAATATCAAGCGTCTGAGGGAGATTCTCGCGGGCCAAAATCCTCCGTTATATTTCACCCACAACATCTTCTGGACTTGACTGTTCTTTTCCATCTGTTCCAAAACTCGGGACCATTGGT
This sequence comes from Thermoplasmatota archaeon, assembly GCA_036154175.1. GTDB lineage: Archaea > Thermoplasmatota > Poseidoniia > Poseidoniales > Thalassarchaeaceae > UBA36. The sequence goes on from JAYZLO010000001.1 coordinate 1,213, forward strand.
GATGGGGGATTACGATTACCTGCTACCTAGTTCGGCTGCAAGCATTGAGATGCAGACACTGTTCCAAAGTCAAGGACCATACACTATTGGAGATTTGAACACTGTCTTAGCGTACCAGGCCGAACAAATGCTGAATGTTATGCCCCTTTACTCTAACCTGGCGAATAATTCCCAAGTAGAACTGACTACAACACCCCGATATCATCCTATTATGCCGCTTCTGGCTATGCCGGGTTGGACGTACGATGATGGAATTCCTGTTGAAAAGGATGCCTGGATAGAAGATGTAGAAGTTCAGATAACAGAGGGTCTGGACCTTTTCGAGAATAGTACGGGAATAAGGCCGAGCGGCATGTGGCCCTCAGAACAAGCAGTGTCTCAATCGATTGTTTCCCCCATGGCAGAAAATGGAATTCAATGGGCAATAAGCGATAAACAGGTACTAGCCCAATCCGTCAAATCTGACGGTTCCTATCCGTCTGAGTCATCCACCCTAGACATAACATCCCCCTGGATAGTTGAGTCAGACGGCCGTGAAATTATGATGATTTTTAGAGAGACCGGGATTTCGGATAGAATTTCTTTTTCCTATGGGGACATGCCAGCGGATGATGCGGTCGCAGACTTCATTTCTGAAGTTGAAAATAGAAGACAAGAAATAATTGACTCGGGGGGAGACCCTACTCAACATCTCTTGACGGTCGCTGCTGACGGGGAAAACTGGCTGTTCATGAGTGGTTTCGGATCAACGGACAATGGTAGGGAGTTTATGCACACGTGGTTTGACGCTCTACAGGATCACCCTACGATCAGGACAATTACACCCGGAGAGTACTTGCAAGAAAGGGGCAAATCGAATATGCCCAGACTTCAGGAACTAGGGACTGGGTCTTGGGTCCAAGGAGATTTGTCTACTTGGGCGGGTGAGGAAGAAGAGACGATGGGGTGGCACAGACTCGTAGCAGCAAGAAATGCGTACATGGAAGTCCTGGCTGAGAACCCTTCAAATGAGGGTTTGCCAGCCGCCCGCCACGCGCTGATGGCTGCTCAAGGAAGTGATTGGTTCTGGTGGTATGGGGCCGATCAAGACTCTGGGGACGACACCCAGTTTGATTCCCTATTCAGAACGCACCTAAGGACAATTTACGAGAGTCTGGGGTTGTCACTTCCACCAGATTTGTTAGACCTCTCCGGCTATGTTGCAGCGCCGGATAGGTCTGCTAGTGGTTTGATGACGCCCTATTATGATGGTTTATCATTCCCTGGCGAGTGGAGCACGTCGGCCCATTACGATACGGATGGGTCGAGCGAAGTAGGGATCACAAGTATAGAGGTGGGCCACGACACAAACAGTATTCATTTGAAAGTTGAAGTCCAGGATATTGATATTTTCCTAGACTCAAACGAGTATGAAGTAGGGACGCCACACATGCAAATATACCTAATGGAGGCTAACGCTATTGACAATAATGTTGTCAATGCCAATTTCCGGACATATTATGGAATGGAGCCACTTAATATGCCTACGACTAAGATGCTTTGGTTCGACTTCGATGAGCTTCGTCAGGATGGAAGGATGACATACAATACCTTTCATTCCGAGGGAAATGAAAAGTGGTCCTTAGCCTCACAAGGAGTTCTTGGACTGGTTCATGCGAATGAAGTATTTGAAATTGAGATTCCATGGTCTGCGGCGGATTTAGAGCCTAATGGATTTACTAGATTACAAGTCGTGAGCAGCGTATATCAAAGCAGGGCACAGGGACAAGGAGTGGATATCGATCTCGCACCTAGCCCTAGCATTCACGTTCAGATGCCCGATGTTGAATCTTGGGTGAGAATACTCGATATGACAGACCCTATTGGAGATGAGAAAGGCGATGGGGATTACACATACCCTCTAGCAGGTGACTTCAGCCCGCAGTCCGGCCTTTTTGATATTGAGAGGGTGATTATTGACCAAAGTGCATGGAACGTTCGATTCACCATCAAGATGGCAGAGATAAGTAATGGATGGAACATGATGTGGGGGTGGTCCCACGCCAATATCCAAATATACTTGGACTCCGATAACGGAGGTAGTAGGGATCTGTTTCCGGGAACCTATGCAACGACGCACCCAGATTGGGGATGGGAGTCTGCGGTGATGCTAGTTGGTGAGCCCGGCCCTGTTTACGGAATGAGACATGATTCCCCAACTAGGATTACCACAGGCATAGAGGCACGAGGTGATCCTGAGACTGATACGATAATAGCCACGGTTTCAAAGAACATATTAACCGGGGATTTAGCATCATCCAGGTTCTTAATTGTTGTAGGAAGTCAAGACGGATATGGGGAAGGGAAATTGCGTGCGGTCGACGAAACCGCATCAACCTGGACAGCCGGGGGAGGAGCTGCTTCAAATGACGAAAATAAGCAGAAGTACCACTCAACGATATGGGACATTCTTTTACCACCAGAGGTGAATCAAGAGGAGATGCTGGCTTCCTATGATGTGAGCTTGATGGAATATGCAGAGTTGAGCGGCATAGAGTTACCTCCGGTGAAGCAACAGGTGTATGGTTTGGAGATCGGGGAAATCTCTGGTTCTTCTGCGATTCTGCAATGGTCTTCTGCAAAGGCAGGAATTATGAGAGTTAGCGTTGAGAGTGGTGGCTATTCTGTTATTGACGAGAAGTGGACATCCTTGGGGTCAGACCATGTTTTCGTACTGAGAGGTCTGGAATCTGGAGCGGATTACGACGTGACTGTTAGCGCGGAAGAAGCTGAATTAGAAATTTCATTTTCAACGACCTTGGAGCGGGATTTGGATTCCCCGGTAATTATGGGAGCAGATGTCGAAACCGATGAGGGATTGTATCTGTTCTCATTCTACACTACTGAGCCAGCATCAGTGGTGATCGAGGTGTGTACCGAGATCGGATGCTATGACGCCGAAATAGACAGTGGGCACTATCCAACGCAACAAATACATGATTACGACTTAACAGTTCCAGATGGAAATCATACCATTACAGTGAATGTTACGGATGTGGCGGGTAATTCGGATTCCACAGTGATCGTAGAGATTGGAAATATTGGTGGAGGGAAAGGAGAAGTCATAGATGATATTAATGAAAATGAAGAGGAAGGCGCCGCATCTGAACAAGATCAAGACACACAACTGATGGCTTTACCAATAATATTAGCCACATTGGTCTTGCTTTGGGCAATTATCTTACGTTTATCTTCGCGATCCAAGGGACCTAGTGGCAGTCTCCCGAATTATCCCGAAAAGTAGGTGGTGCATTATTTGATTGCGTACCTGAGTGCAGAAATAGGACTCTACAGCG
>JAYZLO010000002.1:0-12283 GCA_036154175.1 Thermoplasmatota archaeon
GCATTTCCACCCATTTGGGCCCCTCCTGACGCTTACTCATAATTAATGCAGAGATGTTCATCCCTTGATGTCTTCTACACTAAGCTACACATGCCCCCTAATTCCAATATATTTTCAACATCCCATCCCGTCGCATTGATAAAGGGTCGATTTCGAGTGCATAACACTCGGCAGCTCGTCGGTGATTAAAATGGACACAACATCTAACGCACTAAAGACCGGTACGAGCACTGTAGGTATTACCTATGATGGTGGAGTTGTCGTCGGGGCCGATCACAGAGCTACCATGGGCCACTTCATTGCAAACAAGTCGGTCCAGAAACTCTTCAGGATATCAGATAACGTTGCTCTAACTACGGCTGGTCTAGTAGGTCACGCCCAATCACTTTCAAGAGTCTTGGCCGCCGAACTCAAGCTTTTCGAACTCAAGAGAGATCAACCTATGACAGTCAAAGGTGCGGCAACCCTTACTGCTAATATTTTATCTGGCAGGCCTCATTATGTTCAGTTACTTATCGTCGGTATCGATGACTCAGGCCCAAGTGTGTATAGCATTGATTCCGCCGGAGGATCCATCCCCGATGTTTATTGTGCAACAGGGTCAGGAAGCCCCTTCATGTACGGAGTTCTTGAGGATCAGTATGAAGATTCCATGTCCAAGGATGGTGCCTTAGCACTGGCTGCCAAATCCCTCCTAGCATCCGCACAGAGAGACGCAGCCAGTGGAAATGGAATGGACCTGGCATATATCACTGCAGAATCGGGTTTTAATCTACTGTCTGAAGACGAAGTTACCGCTTTGATCACATCTCTTTGAAAAAAATTCGCAGCCCTAGGGCTTGTTCTTGGGAAGCTGCGTAAGCTGGAGAATTATTATGAGACTAACTCTGCCTGAAATCAAGAAGAAAGTAAACTCTATTGTACCCGATAATATTAGTTTTGATGTTTCTCTTGAAGCGGGTTCTATTTCTATCATTACCCACAATCCAAAGGAGTTCTCCGGAGGCGGCGAAAATCTAACAGTTAAAATTGCCAAGTCGATTAAAAGAAGGATAGTTGTTCGTCCACACAGTGATATTCTTTCTACGGAGGAAGAAGTTCATGATGCAGTAAATCGAATTATTCCTCCAGAAGCCGAAGTAAGAAATGTCTGGTTAGATCCAGCTTTAAGCGAGGTAATTCTAGAATGCGATGACCCATCTTCAGCCGTGGGACCAAAGGGGATCCATGTAAACACCCTCAGAGACGAGATTGGCTGGTTAGTAAAAGTCGAGAGGGCGCCGGCAAGAGAGAGTAGAACTCAGCATGACATACGAAGATACAGGAAAGAGCTAGCTGATGATAGAAAGTCCCTTCTGCGAAAATTTGGCACTAGGATATACAGGCCTCAGAGGCCGGGCGAATCATGGGTCAGAGTCTCAGCTCTTGGCTCATATAGAGAAGTCGGTAGGGCCATGCATTTGGTCACAACAAATGAATCAAAAGTTTTGGTCGATGTAGGAGCAAAACCCACTAACAACGCTAACGAGGTTCAGCCATTTTTTGCAGCTCCAGAACTCCTACCTCTCGACAACTTGGACGCAGTCGTAATCACTCATGCCCATGTAGACCACATAGGAATGTTACCGGTATTATTCCGTTATGGGTACAAAGGACCCGTTTACTGCACCCCGCCGACCAGAGATCTGATGACTTTACTGCAAATCGACTACATCAAGGTCTCTCAGGCAGAGGGTAACGATCCGCCCTATTCCAAGGCAGACATACAGGAATGCATCAAGCATGTGGTAGATGTAAACTGGGGTGACAAAACTGACATCGCCCCAGATATCAAGATGACCATGGAAAACGCCGGCCATATTCTCGGCTCATCTAGTGTTTACATGCAAATCGGTGAAGGCAAATCCGAACATAGGTTGCTATTTTCTGGTGATATAAAATATGAGAAATCATGGTTATTCGATGCAGCTACAGTTAGGTTCCCAAAGGTTGATACTTTGGTAATTGAATCCACATATGGTTCCCCACAGAGCATCCAACCCACTAGACAGCAAGCTAGTCAGGAATTACAGGATCTTATTGCTGACTCATTAAATCGAAAGGGTAAGATATTCTGCCCTGTTTTTGCTGTAGGCCGATCACAAGAAGTTATGCTAGCCATTGACGAGTTATTCAAGTCGGGCAAGGTCAAGCCAGTCACAGTATGGCTAGATGGGATGATCTCAGAAGCGAGTGCTATTCACTCAAGCCATCCCAACTTTCTCAACAGGGAACTCAAGAAGAGTATGCTCAAGGGCGGAGATGAAAACCCATTCAACTCATCATGGTTTAAACAAGTAGACTCCAGAGAACTCCGTGAGTCCATATTACTCGATCCCAGTCCTTGTATCGTTCTAGCTACTAGTGGCATGATGACCGGTGGTCCAATTATTGAATATCTGAAGTATTGGGCCCCTGAACCTGGCAATACACTTTGCTTCGTAGGTTATCAGGCATCTGGAACACTCGGAAGGAGGCTCCAAGAGGGGCACTCTCATGTTCCGTTGATGGATAAGGGCCAGACACTCATGTTAGATGTCAAATGTAATATGGTCATTATAGACGGTTTCAGCGGTCATTCAGACCGTAACCAATTGATGGACTATGTAGCTGCATTAAATCCAACTCCCAGAAAGATAATTTGTCATCACGGGGATCCACAAACATGCAATGCATTCAGAATGGGCCTAAGGGATCGATTCAAAGTTCAGACCTACGCACCTGCTAATTTGGAGACATTGCGGCTTTCTTGATATATTCACAGCACGGGGACATCGAAACCCGCTTCCTCCGGATCTCCAATTTGATTGTTCAAAGCGATATCATCATCTTCTTCGTCCCAGATTATTTTTATAGAGGAATTTTGATTAAATCGCTTATTTTCTATAGATAAAGCGAGTGCTATTGGTAATGGGGTTAAAAGCAGAAGGGCCCAAACTTCTGCCGTTACCGCTTTTTCATTCCAAGAGAAAATGATTGATATCATGACCATGGCTGTAGAAATCCAGTAAGCAACGACTCTCATCATTTCGTCCTTGATGCATGTAATATACAATCTCATCGTTCTCGACACCATCAATAACCTGAGTATTTCTCGAAGTTTATGACTAAACAGTGGCATTTGATGATCTGCCAGTGTGGCACTTCATACGGCATTAGGAAGGGTACTAGTCGATCTTGTATCAGATGTGGTTCGATAAATTCGAGAATAGTATCCGAATTCCATACTTCATCTGAATTAGCAAGTGCTGTCTCACTAGCAAATATGCCGCCTGAGATAGCAAAGGAAATTGAGTCAAAAATATCCAAAAAAGATGAACTGCAAACTACTAATGGGGGTTCAGACCTATCTACCTCCAAATTTCTCAGGGCAATGTATGATGCAACAAACGAAGATGGAATTTTGGAAGATTCGGTGCTACAGAGAATACTAGACGAGCGTAAAATCGTTGACCCATCTGCAGAATATCTAATCGGACAAGCAGAATTAGAGGGAATTATAATTAGAATCTCTGCAAAATCATGGTCTTGGCTCTAGCAAAGTTCATGACGAGGTATCAGTCGGTTTTGTTCAGGGCCTGTGGGTTAGTCTGGTCTATGCTTGTTGCTTTGGGAGCAATAGACCCTGGTTCGAATCCAGGCAGGCCCACCACTTCGTTGCATTCCTGAACCAATGCTTCAAGACCCGTAGCCCATTCCATTATCATGGATTTTAGGGGTTTGGCGAAACTGGAAATATTCGCAATTTTGACTTTCTTTTTTGGTAGTTTATTGTGGGCCATCATATTCTAGCATCACAATAGTTTTCTAATTGCCTCAGTATCGAAAACTGAGACCATTTTTTCTAGCGCTTCATTCTTGGAGAACCATCTAGCATCCTCTATTTCATCGTCTTTTGGACTAATCTCTTGGTCATCTAAGTTCGTTCTACACAAATATGTATATGAAAGCCAGTTTATGCCCTCATCATTGAAAATAGAATTCTGAACAATGTATTCACTCTTGCCTATCATTGGCTCCGAAACCTCCCCAAGGGGGTCTGGGATATTGATGGAAACACCAAGCTCTTCCATAGCTTCTCTTTGTGCAGCATCACGCGGATGCTCCCCATAATCTACGAATCCTCCCGGTAGGGTCCAGCAACCGGTGAAAAACCCTCTAGAAACCTTCGCAAGAAGAATCTCATCTTCATTATTTACAATGATTACCTTACTAACGACTCTATGGAGTGTTCTGTAAACAGACTCCCTAACAAGGGGGTCTACCTGACTATCGCTTATGACAGAATCCTTCCATGCCCAGGAAGATGGCCATTGAATCAGAGGTGTGCCATAAGTCACAGTGAAATTTTGTTTTCCCAGACTAATTTTGTTAACTCTCCTTCTTGCCCAATCTATGCCCATAAGTCGAACTTCTTTTTCTGTTGGTAATCTTATTGAGAAACCATCTTCGACATCTGATCTCCCGGCAATTGGAGTTGCTGGGCCTTCTCCATCGAGATTTACTAGGAGTATCTTACCGTCGTGTTCCAGGTGCAGAAATTCTTTATTCACGATTATACCCAATTGTTTAGTAACCTAAAATATCAACTAGCTGTTCCTTGTAGAAGTTTCCTGAATCGATCAGACTCTGCATTTCGTTATCTTGTAACTCTAATTCAATTATTGACTCAACGCCATTTTTCCCTAGGATAACTGGTACTCCGATGTAAATATCATCCAAACCGTACTCTCCAGACAAATAGGCACTGCAAGGCAAAACCCTCCTTCGATCAGACACTACAGATTCTGCCATTATTGCAGCCGCACTACCGGGGGCGTAGAATGCACTACCTCTTTCCAAGAGCTTAACGATTTCACCACCGCCTCCAGCTGTGCGTTCGCAAATAGCCTTAATTTCATCTTCCCCAAGAAGTTGACCTATGGGTATCCCATTCACAGTAGTATACCTTGGAAGCGGCACCATAGTATCGCCGTGACCACCCAACACCATCGCTTGAACGTCTTCGTTACTACATCCTACTGCTTCGGAAATAAAATGAGTCATCCTCGCACTGTCTAGTATTCCAGCCTGTCCAATAACACGATTATGCGGAAAACCTGTCACCTTCTGCATATGGTATGTCATTAGGTCCAATGGATTTGTAACTACTATTACAACTGCATCAGGGGCAAACTGGCTGATCCCATTGCCTACTTGCGCTATTATTTCCGCGTTTTTTCCTATGAGATCTTCTCTTGACATCCCCGGTTTCCTAGGAAAACCAGAAGTAACTACAACTACATCAGAATCCGATATATCCTGGTAATCTTTTGTTCCAGTTATTCTCCCATCATAATTTAGAACTCTGCCCCCTTGACTCATATCCAGAGCCTTTCCCTTAGCAAAACCCTCGAATATGTCAAGCAGTACGACTTCTCCAATCTTTCTTTCTGCAAGAACGAAGGCACATGTAGCACCAACATTTCCTGCTCCGATAACTGCAACCTTTCTTGCACCGTTAGCCATAGCCTTCGCACATGATTCCAGTCTTAGCACTTTGCTGACGCAATTTTGTTTGGGCAAGTGTATTGGGCAATACTCTATGCGAAAGAGATGAGGCCTCCGTTGAGCCCGTTAATTGGAATCTCATTAGTAGCATTCGTCCCCTCAATCTCTGTTCTTTTCACATTGGCAATTAATGATACCGAATATATTTCTCAAGTATTTTTTATAATTTGCAAGATTTGGATATTTGCCGTCCCTACAATTTGGTATTTTAGGGTCGATAAAAATCGATTCTCTTGGCCCAAAAAGGAAATCGAAGGCTTGCGTATTGCGGTTTTATCCGGCATTTTGATGTCAATAATTATACTAATTGCCTGGTCATTATTTGGAAGTACTATTGATGTAGAATCTATGATTGAAGAACTCGAGTCAACTGGACTTAACAATTCAAGTATATATCTCGCATGTATGATTTATTGGATTTTCTTCAATAGCCTTCTCGAAGAATACGTATTTCGATGGTTCATTACTACCAAAGGTGTCGAGCTATTTGGAAATGAAACAGGAGGTATCATACTCTCCGCATTCTTATTTACAATTCATCACGGAATAGCATTGTATCTTTTTGGTTTTGCTTGGTGGCAAATCTTCATGGCTTGCATAGGGTTGCTATCTGCTGCAGCAATTTGGTCATGGCTTTATTTAAGATACAAATCAATATGGGTTTGCTGGCTTTCCCATAGCATATGTGATGTTGCAGTTTTCGGTATTGGATACGTTTTGATATTCGGTTAAATTCGGAACATCGCATGCCGACGGTTTCAATAACATCTGACAGTTGGATAGACTAATTCCTAACAGGTGTTATTGTGCGTTTAGGTGTCTTGAAGGAACCACAGTATGAGAATAGAGTCTCCATTGTTCCTGCGTCTGTTAAAAAGCTGGTAAAGTTGGGTTTTGATGTTATTGTAGAACAAGGAGCTGGTCAGAGGTCACATTACATGGATGATGAATATGTTGAATTTGGTGCCTCCCTATCCGATAAAACGGGTGTTCTTTCCTGTGACATCATAGTATCAATTTCTATGCCAGATATTTCTAATTGCAAATCCGGCCAAATAGTTGTTTGTGTGGCTGACCCATTTAGAAATCCTGATAGAGTAAATCTCGCAAATAAGACTGGCATTACATTGATTAGCATGGATATGATACCCAGGAGATTATCCAGAGCACAATCCATGGATGTGAATTCTAGTCAAGATAACTTGGCCGGGTATAAAGCGGTATTATTGGGAGCAGCCAATGTCCCCAGAGGCATACCAATGATGACAACCAGCGCTGGTACGGTTAAACCCTCAAAATTTGTGATTATGGGTTCAGGAGTGGCTGGTTTGCAGGCGATAGCTACCGCCAAAAGGTTAGGGGCCATTGTTTACGCATCGGATGTTCGAAAATCTGCCGCTGAGCAAATCGAGTCTGTAGGTGGGAGATTCATAGAAGTTGATGGAATGGATGATTTTGAAGATGAGTCGGGATATGCCAAACCTCTGACTCCAGAGTTCATTCAGAAAGTCAATGATTCTGTCTGTAATGTCGCTAGCGATGCTGATGTAATCGTCACTACAGCAAGAATTTTCGGTAGACCCGCTCCCATCACTGTACCATCGAGTGCGATTAATAATTTTAAGTCAGGATCAGTTGTTGTAGATATGAATGCTGATGTTGGTGGTAATTGTGAATTAACCTCTCCCGGTGAAATTATCGAAACTGAAAATGGTGTGAAGATTATTGGGATAAAAAATCTAGCTGGTGAGCTGTCTTCTACAGCAAGCATGCTCTATTCGAATAACATGAATAACTTCATTGCCACATTAGTCGATGACGGCAAGATTTGCCTTAATATGGATGATGATATTCTTGTGGGAGCACCAGAAGGTGATGATTTCCATATTCCAGGAATGGGTGGCGTTCTTCTATGTCATGAAGGTGAAACTCACGCAAAACAATCCAAACTCAAGGAGATGCAATGATGGTATTAACTCTAGAAATTCTAGTAGCTAGTGTTACCGTATTTGTACTTGCAATATTTCTTGGCTTCGAATTAATCAGCAAGGTCCCTCCAACGTTACATACTCCCTTGATGTCAGGCGCTAATGCAATTTCTGGCATCACGATTGTAGGGGCTTTGATACTATCAAATACGGAATTTAACAACGGGGATCCGGGAACTGCTGCATGGCTCGCCTTCTTGGCTTTGGTAATGGCTACAATCAATGTGGTTGGGGGATTCATGGTCACAAATAGAATGCTAGAGATGATAGCTGGAAAGAAAAAAAAGAGAGGTGATTGAATGGTCGATTCCGTAGTTTGGGATATTGGATACCTTTTTTCTGCTTCCTTGTTTATTTTGGGAATAAAGCGCCTATCCAGCCCGAAAACTGCCCCACAGGGAAACAGGCTCGGAGCATATGGTATGTTTCTTGCGGTCGCTGTCACAATGGCAAAAATGTATAATGACGGTATCGTTGATTTTTACCTAATTGCCGCGGGATTAGGACTCGGTACACTGATTGGTTTCTACATGGCAAGCAAGGTAGAGATGACAGAGATGCCAGAGCTGGTAGCACTCTTCAATGGCTTTGGGGGCGGAGCCTCTGCATTAGTAGGATTCTCCGAGGTTCTCAAAAGGTTACAAGATAACGACATCCCAGATTCCGGAGTAGAGCTTTATGCTACTTGGTTGGCAATTGGTCTTTCTGGACTAGTAGGATGGGTAACTCTTTCTGGAAGTCTAATGGCTATGGGTAAACTGAGGGGAGGCTTTTATGTTCCATTCACAAAAAAGGATGACAGAGGTCGAAGGAAATGGATTAGTTTCCCTACATGGGGGCCTCCTTGGCTCAATTTCGTCAAGGGTACTTTGCTCCTAGGCTGCCTATTGATGATCGGAATGACAATCCAAGAGCCTGAATCGAAACAATACATTTACGCTATAGTAGCAATGTCTTCTCTACTTGGAATATTGTTTGTTTTACCAATAGGCGGAGCCGACATGCCCGTTGTTGTTAGTTTACTAAATTCAATGTCAGGCATAGCAGCAGCATTTACTGGTTTCGTAATTGGGAATAACGTTCTCATTATTGCCGGATCAATGGTAGGTGCAGCGGGGCTAATACTTACCTTCATCATGTGTAAAGCAATGAATAGGACTCTCACTGCTGTCTTGTTCAAATCTTTTGGTGGGGCCGGGAGGGAATCAGTCACACGAACCAAGGTAGGAAGTGATCCAGAAGAAGTAGCTATGGTTTGCGATGGGATTTCGAAATGCGTAATTATTCCTGGATATGGAATGGCTGTCAGTCAGGCCCAACATTCAGTAAAAGAGTTCGCTGACCTTCTTGAAGAACAGGGTGTTGAAGTCAGATACGGCATTCATCCAGTAGCCGGCAGAATGCCTGGCCACATGAATGTCCTTCTGGCGGAAGCTAGCGTGCCTTATGAGCAATTAATTGAAATGGATGATATAAATTCTGAGCTTCCTGAAACAGATGTCGCTCTAGTAATTGGTGCAAACGATACCGTAAATCCAGTAGCAAGAACTGGTGAAGGGCCCCTAGGCGGCATGCCAATAATTGATGCCGATAAAGCCAGGGTTGTTGTAATCATTAAGCGCAGTCTTTCAGTGGGATATGCTGGAGTCGACAATGATTTATTCTACGAGAATAAGACAATGATGCTTTTTGGTGATGGCAAGAAAATGATGAATGAGCTTAACTCTTCAATCAAGGAGTTGTGATGTTCTTGCCCCCCAATCGTTATTTGGTTCTCTAACTTAGCAATACATGGTGATATGGTGCCGATAAACAACGCAAGAGCATTCCTATCCCTAATTGTCATCGCAGCAATTTCATTTCCCGCTCTTGGAATGAGCAATGGGCCAGGGGCTATGAACTCCGACGGAGAATTGACAGTCAAGTATGGATGTTCGTGCCACAATAACGGCGCTCCTTCGGATCGTGCAGTGGTAATGTTGTCTGGAGTTCCATTAATTTACGAAACTTCGGAATCTTATACTTTCACTATAAGGGTCGCGGACTCATTAACATTATCCGGAGGTGAGGGTAATGTTCAGGCCGGATTTTTACTTTCCTCTGACTCAATTGGAAATTTTAGTTGGGATGAGTCTGAAGATATTAGATATGCAGATGGTCGTGCAGATGACATTTCTCACTCCGATCCAGATTTAGATGGCATCTGGGTAGTTAAATGGACTGCACCTAGTGAAGATCTAGGTCCGATTCAATTCTGGCTAGTTGGCAATTCCGTTGATGGTGGTGGGATACCTGACGATATGGATTACTGGAACATTCTGTCCTTTTCAGTAAACCCACCTGCTACTATTACTACAGAGGAATCCGCCTCCACATTAGAGACCAGAACAATATCAGTAGGATCCTATGACTCTCTTTTCTTAATCGAAGTTTCCGATGAGCAGCTGGAACAAGAGAGGCAGGACGAAATATCCAAGAGAGTATTTACTCAGGGTAATCTGTTCTATTGGACTACATTGGTTGCATTGATTGTTGGCGCTGTATTCCAAAAAGAAATCCTAGAAAGAAAGTATGATGATGGCCCAGAGTTCCTCGCTTCTGAATTAGCATACCCTCAAGGCATTAGAAGGGCGATAATATCTGCTCTTTCGTTCTATTTTGGAGTAGTTTCAGCCTCAACTGACACTCCTTTATACTTTCAGAATGTTGACTTCAGAGATTTCGCGACAGGTCTTGCATTTTTCATTAGCACTTGGGCAGCATATGGTGTTTACAGAACAATAATGGCAGCAAGGGCGACACCCAATGTTGACGATTTGATGTGATGTAATTGAGACTGATATCCAAAGACGGAGATTTGCAATCTCATTTTTTTGAACTCAATTTCATCGCACGCACATGCTCATCCTTCCTTTTTTTATTTTGTATATTTTGGAGCTTTTTCGTTGATGATATGATTTCTTGGTGGCTAAACAACTCTCCGTTGGAATTAGGGCCAAATAATGAAAATTTGTCTATTTATGGGCCTTTTGAGTGGATACAAATTAGATGGGGAATTGTAATACTTATATCACTAATTTCTATACTTCCGTTGCTCTCTATCCTTCTCTATAGATTTGCCAGACCAGGGCTTTACCGAAGAGAGAGGAACTGGTTTTCAACAGTACTTTTTGTAACGACCAGTGTAATCCCACTAGTGATATTCTTTCTTTGGGTATATGGTATTCCTTATCTAATTAAATTTTCACTACATTTAGGTACTCCTGAAGGGGTATACGTAAGATATGATGCGACATCACTATTATCTCTAGGAATGGGAATTTCATGGGTTCTAGTTGTTTGGTCATTGTCAGTTATCACACTAAGCTTAACAAGAATATTTGGAATGATTAAAAATGGCCAAACTAGATTTAGAAATCGAATGTTTGCAATTTCAACTGGAACATTGATCCTTACATTGCCAATTGAATTCGAAGGAATGAAGATTATAATCGCTCTTAGCGTTGCCCTTTCCGCCGATTATTTCTCCAGAACCGCTCCCATTACCCTAACGCATTGGGAAGAAGACATACATAATGACTCATTTGAATAACATGTGGGGATTTAATTGAAAGACCCCTTTGTAGCCTAGGTTTCGTGGAAGGAGACAGTCCGACCCCGGGTCCTAGGTACTTGGTCATTGGTTCATTACTCGTCACATCATTATTGACACAGGTATATTCTTCCGATGTAAATGATATTATAACCTCAAAGATTGAAAACAACGATAATGATGAAACAAAAATAATTGGGCTAAATAGTGTTGAAGAATGGCCAGTTATTAGAGTCGAGTTCCCCGGTAAGATATTCCCCAATTCGTTATTAGAGGGTCTCTTTGAAGGGGAGGGGTCGGCAGAGGATTATATTGGGCAAATGAGTGGCGGTAGATCGTCATTAAATGTTACAATCATGGATGAAATTTGGACTTCTCCATACCCAGATTCACATTGGGGGGCAGACTCCTCTGAAAAAAGGGACGTTGGCTCGGGATCTGGTGGTGCTCAGGAGCTTGCCTCAGAAGCAATAAACTCATTATTTGTTGGAAAGGACCTATCTCTGTGGGATTTGAATGATGATCTAGTAATAGATAGACTACTAATTATTCATTCAGGACAGCCGCAAGAGCAAGGCGGCCCCTCAAGCTCAATATGGAGTCATTATTCTCCTTTTCAGGATTCAATAGTAATAGGGAAATATACGATTGAGCATTATACTATGGCTTCGATTCATGGGGGACTCGGAGTCATTATGCATGAGATATTACATCAAATGGGTGCTGTAGACCTATATGACGTTCATAGCGAATCGCCTACTAAGAACTGGCATGGCCTAGGTGATTGGGACATTATGGCTAGTGGCAATTGGATAGCCGATGGCGATATGCCTTCACTACCATCATCTTCCACTCTAAATCTCATAGGTGCAGTCGAGCCTGTGGTTATTTCAAGCACTGTCGATTTGAATTATACCCTAATGCCTTCTTCTTTGGGCGGCTCACCTATTATGATTGAAATAGCTGATAACGAATATATTTGGGTTTCTTTGAGATTGAATTTGGGTTTTGATACCGGCCTTCCAGGCCACGGCATATTAGTCGAGCATCAAGATTCAACGTTCGGTGATTTAGATTCTAATTTAGTAAATACCGATCCATCGAGACCATGGAC
>JAYZLO010000003.1:0-3562 GCA_036154175.1 Thermoplasmatota archaeon
GGAAGTATCTAAAGAAAAATCATGTCAGGGTATTGCCGCACACGGGACAAATAGATGTGCCAATTCCTACCTCGAAACCACATGCCTGACACTGATTATTTTCCACGGACGAGTCTTCGGATCTTTCCTTGATTTCTTCTTTTTTATCTTCGATTTTCTCTTCCTCTTGTGAATCTTCTTTTTGTGTGTAGTCTTCACTCTCAACAGTAGATTCAGTAATTGTATCTTTCAGAGTACTGGGCGTAACCTCGTTATCTACTTCCATCCATTCAGGGATATTCGGCTCCTCATCTACCTCATCCCCGAAGGTAGCGCCATGGAAATCTTGCGCGTCTGAAACTTTGTATTCTGCTTCAGGATCACCTTGAATTGTGTATAGAACCTCGATTCTCTCTCCTTGCTGGATTCTTCCTACAGCCCATGTTACCTGAGTTCCGTCTCTCGCTGATTCTTTAGTATTCGAAGCATCACGCTGACCTTCCTTGTCCGACCGAACGGTTGATTCCTCAATACTGAATGTTCCAGGAACTATATCATGAAGTGCCAAGTCTTCCAAAGCACTGTCGGAACTATTGTGGAACATTAGCATGATCTCGTATTGGCCAGGCTTACCTCCGGGGAATACTTCTTTTCCGGTACTGATATTTCTCCTCTTATGAACCACCTTGATCATTGGTGGCCTTTCCACCAATCTAGAGGCTACGGGGCCAAATCTCTCTGAGCTAAAATCAACTTTTATGGGAGCTACAAGCATTTTGTTTCTTGGAGATGGATCAGGCGCTTTCAGTGGGTATCTAATCAGTACTGCTTTTCCTGGTTGTAGCCCGAGAGGGGCAGATGTCCCTATTGTTATTCTAAAACCATGTCCTTCCCCATCCGGAGAAGTATGTTTTTCCTCCAGCTGAGTCCCATTAACCACATCTATACGATACTGATCATCGTTCAATTCGGAACCCTCCATCTCGATTGTGACATCTTCCAATGACGGAGTATCGAAAATACCCGGAATATCATCTAAAATTCTGATTACATTGATTTCTGATGTCCCAGTATTTTCCAAAGTAATGGTTGCATCGACGTTTGATGTGATGTAGGACTTGATTCTAGACTTGTCGAATCTCTTTTGTAAAACCGCATCCAGAACTGTCAATTGTTGTTCTTTCAGCTCCACGGTACCAGTCGATTGGACCGAAACACGAGGGAGAATAGAGAATCTAATCTCTTGAGTAAAACTCGGTTGGTCTTCAGACTCAACTCTCTTTACCATCGAGTCCCATTTACCCTCGGGAGGGACATCTTGCCTAATATCCGATACATCTAGAATCGGTTCATCCCTACCAATCAGTCTTACGGTCGCGCCTGAGAGTGAAACCACAAACGAGGACTTATTCTCGAAAACACAAGTACAGTGCCAAACCCCGGGTCTGTCGTCTTCTTCTGCATTCACGTAAGAAAATTGACGACCTGAGCCGTGGACTCGGTCGAACCTGGCCCTCGATACTGTTGCCTCGGCTGAATAGGTAGCCGAGGAAACTCCTGCGTTAATTTTCCCAATGTCATGGGTGTAAACCCTGGCAGATATAGTGAGATTTCTAACCTCGCCAATATTCATTCTTCCTATGTCCCAAACTACGGAGTCTTGTTCTACACTATACTCGCGATCTTCAGGAAGTTCGAAAGACTCGGGAATAGTGCGTTTGACCTCTACATCAAAAATTGGGACTGGAGATACGTTCTCAATCTGGATATTAATTTCGACTTCTTGTGGCGAATCCGAATAAACCAATGAAAGACTGGGTTCTTCATCCCTAGAATTTTCTGTATCTATTGACTCCTTTAATAAGATCATTCTTGGTCCGGAGGCGGTGTAAGGAATTGCAGTCTCCTCGGTTGGATCTAATTCCTTTACCGATGATATCTTATCGCTAAAGTCGGTTGAGTCTATTGATTCGAGGTGAACTTCAATATCCCAAGCTCGATGCTTCTTGCTGGAGTTTCTTAGTATCAACTCGCCGTCGATAAATTGCTTCCTAATTGAGCCATCTGGATTCAAGACCGCCTTCTCTGTTTCGCTAAGTGTGGCATGAAGTTTATCCCCGGGAATTGAGTCTACTTCTGAAGAATTTCTGAGAAATGGCGATGGTCTTGAAGAATTCTGAGGCTCGGGCTGAGATATTTCTGATTCCTTAACCAGTCCGAAAGTGTCAATGGCCTGAGCTACCTCTGAGAGACCTGAAAAAGGATCGCTTTGAGTTTCACTATATTCGGAAACAATCTGATCTTCATTGGATGCTGGAGATTCCGATTTGCCTTCTTCATTGAATAGAGAAAGAGAATCTGCTAGAGAGTCTATGGAGGAAATATGGCGATCCCCCTGGGCCTCTGGCTCCGGGAACCCCGGTGGTGGCGGTGGTGGAGCTGGGGCGTCGTCCCCCTGGGCCTCTGGCTCCGGGAACCCCGGTGGTGGATTTTCTGATTGGTAACTATCTTCTTCATCGGCCTGTATTTGTTCAAGCTGCCGAGGCTTTTCTTTGGGCCTAACATCTGAATTTTCTTCACTAACTGCATTCTCACCGAAACTCAAACCCCTTAGGGTTGCCATTGCCGATTCTGCGTCTATTACATCGTCAATTTCGACATCGGAATGATCTGATTTTCCCTCTTGAATCGGTATATCTGAAGTCATTGGCGGAGGAGGGATCTCATTGGGCGTGGGCGGGAATCCGAAACCAGGAGGTGGCGGAGGTGGTGGGACAGGGTTGCCTTTCTCATCGGATGCATCGGCATCTTCTTCGGAAACCGGTTGTTCTGACACAAGCTACCCTCTAGTGCTTACTGTACGAACGACGAGCTCGTTTAACGGTTGCCGAGCAGATCTTATTGATTTCGTGCTGAGAATGTTCAAGTCAGGTACGTCCTCGGAATACTGATGAGCAGCAATGATGGAACTACTCCGCCTGTTCTATTCGTAGTTGGGACAGCGGGTGCAGGTAAGAGTTCTCTAGTTACTTCATTTCAAAGATGGGCGCGTTTTCTTGACATTGACGTGTTGGCAATAAACCTAGATCCTGGGGCAGAGAGAGTTCATTATGATCCTGAATTCGATGTTAGAGATCTGATATCATTATCGGAAGTTATGGATGAGTACGATCTCGGACCCAACGGCGCTCAGATTCTAGCTGCTGATCTTGTTGCCTCCCAGGCGGAGGAAGTTTTCGAAGAGATTGAGGGTTTGGCAGGGGATATAATGGTGGTCGATACTCCCGGCCAAGTAGAGCTTTTTGCATTTAGAGAGGCTTCAAGCCATCTTGTACAAGTACTTGGACAAGGTAGAGCATGTCTGATTTTCCTATTCGACCCCCTGTTGTCTAGCACTCCAAGTGGTTTTGTTTCGCAGATGCTTCTTTCATCAATAGTTCATTTCAGATTAGGATTACCCACTGCAAACTTTCTCTCCAAGTCCGACCTCCTGGAGCCAGAAGTCTTGGAACGTATTTTGGAGTGGGGGGAAAATCTAGATATCTTAGAAGCGGCATTGTACGAAGAATCTGCTAGTCAGAGC
>JAYZLO010000004.1:0-6179 GCA_036154175.1 Thermoplasmatota archaeon
TAGCCCAAGCAATCTACAAAGATGTCGTAGAAATTGCAATCTGGGAAGACTCGTGGTGACTGGCACACTTCCCGGCAGAGATTCCCTCTTGGCCGAAGAAGCTCCAGGAAAGGCCGAGATGAAAGGCATAGACAAGGCTCGCCTGTCAGGAGTAGAATGGGTCGTAAGAGAGATTCCTAGGCTGACAACTTCAGGTACGAGAAGGGCACTTTCGGTACCTTTCAAGGACTTCAGTGTGGAGGAGGCAACAGAAACTACCTCTCTCTTCTCCAGATGGGACGAGGGACCCTTAGATGGGGACAGGTGGCATCCAGAGGGTGCGTGTCTTAGGCTCAGATTCACTCTTCCCGCGGGAACTTATGCGACAGTTCTGATGAGGGAGCTGATGCGTTCGCCGTTAGATCACTATTGATCTACAGGCGACCCATCTCTAGGGCCTCTATTTGCCCGACCAACTTGTTTGAGGATCTAACCTTGTCTTCGAAACCGTCTACAATGCCTTCTCCCTCTCCAAGTACGGCTTGGACCTCAATGTACATCATTCCGAAGGCCAGTGGCTTAACCTCAACCTCTTGAACTTCATCGAATCCCGAAATTTCTTCAGCGATCGCATTATAATCCGGCTTCTCGTCTTCCGGTTGATCTAGGGTGACTTTGTATTTCACAACTACATGACCCATATTTTTCACCTCACGGACCCTCAAACCTGCACTGTGGGCAGATGTACTTTACTGCCTGAAGTCTGCACTCGCGACTCCTGCCGATCGGCTCCGAACAACTCGGGCACGGAAAGGACGTGCTCTCGCTTCCTACTAGTGGCGTCCCGGAGGACGCACAGACTACAGCTCTCCCCTTTACACCAGTCATCGACCTGCTGGCGTAATAGGCCCCCTTTTTAGGGTTGATTGTGTAGTTGACTTTATTGAAAGCAGAGTTTCACACAACCTTTAGAATATTTGAAAAGTGGTTTTTTCCCACCAGGCATATGGAAGAAGGGGAATTTTCACTTTCAGGAAATAGCCAAAGTTTGTCGGACTTCGTAACCAATGAGGGCGGCATATGGAGTCTCAGAGACGTGGAGAAGATCAGGGGATGGAATAACATCGAGTACGGAGCGGGCCTTTCGGGCAAGAATACCCCTTCAACTGGATTGTCCATGAATCGGGCTTACATCCCCCCAGGAGGGGTTGCGAAGGCGCATATCCATGTGGACTTTGATGTGATGATATATCTCTTGAAGGGTAGTGTTAGACATGAATTCGGACCGGGCTGCAGAAAGTCAGTAGTCCATAATGCTGGAGATATGTTTTACATCGAACCGGGACTACCTCATGAGGTATTCAATTGCTCGGATGAGGAATGGGTACATGCGGTTGTCTCTCGCTCCGATGCATCAGAATGGCAGAACATCGAGCCTTATGATCGAGATTCAGAGTAGCTACTCCTTTCTAGGGACTTTCCTGAATCCAACTTTCGACTCCATTTCTTGATCGTCTCTTTCCTCGACCACTATTCCAATGGATGCTAGGTGACGACTCAAGAATTCCATAGCACTTTCATCAGGGCCGATGGTCTTAGCAAGCCTCCTTTGACAAATTAGGTACGTTTCGGACGAAGCACTTCTGCTCGCCGTAGGGGAGTATCTCCCAACAGAAGAGAAACGGAGTTTAGCGGCTTCGACCAAACCCTCAATTCCGGCGCCTTGGAATACTTTGGTTATGAAACTGCCACCCTGAGTTAGAACTTCCGTTGCCACATCAAGAGCCATAGTTGACAACTCAAGTGAAATCGCCTGATCCGTATCGTATCTCCCTGTCAGACGAGGAGAAATATCGCTGATTACCGTGTTTATCGGTCTTTTTGAGGCATGATTCCTTATTTCCTGCATGGTATCCTCCTGCGTAATGTCGCCAACCATGATAATGGCCCCATCTATGGGTGATGTCAATAGCAAATCGACCCCTATGACTAGTCCAGATTCTCCGACTTCCTCCACGGCAACTTGCGTCCATCCACCCGGATGACAGCCTATGTCTAACACGCAGTCTCCTTTTCTGACTATACTGAACTTCTCTTGTATCTGTTTGAGTTTGTAGGCTGAACGAGCCCTATACCCCTTAGATCTGGCATCTCGCCTCCAAGGGTCGCGCTTGTTTTCCTGATACCAGCGCTTGCTCATGTACCAGCGCATTAACTCTATGTTATGAATTTGGAAGTTTCGACTAGTCATAATATGGTCTTTGCCAGTTTAGAGTCATAATCCGATCTCATCAATCAATGACCTCGCAGTATCTCTTATCGATTGTTCAGACATCGTACTTGGCTCAAATCCCGATCTAAGTAGCTTGCTGACATCAAGATATGTCTTGGGGACGTCACCTGCCCAACCTCTGCTCCCTCCTGTGAATTCCAATTTTACCCCTTCGAGTCCACTTTCTTCGACAACTATCTCGGCAATTCTTGAAACGGAGCAAGTATCCCCTGTACCAAGGTTATACAAATTCATATTCTCATCGTTGTTATCCAAGACGTGAAGCATTGACCTAACGCAGTCATTAGCTGACATGTATGACTTCTCTTGCTTTCCATCCCCAAGAACCTCCAATCGCGTTGGATCTTTCTTCAGCTTGTGAATGAAGTCGAATATCACCCCATGAGTCCCTCTAGGGCCCACGATATTTGCAAAACGGTGGATGAAGCCTTGAGCCCCAAATGTCCCGATCCAGGCGGTTATGAGGGCCTCACAAGCTAATTTTGAGGCACCATACAGGGAAATGGGAAGGGTGGGCCCATATGTCTCGGAAGTTGGCATCTCGGTAGCTTCCCCATAAATCGCAGAAGTCGAAGAAAAGGAGATCCTCTTTACTCCACAAACCCTCATAGCTTCAAGAACGTTGTATGTTGCAATTGTACCCTGTTTTAGGTCCGTATCGGTCACTTCCGTACCTAGCCTTATGTCGGGATTTGCGGCTAGGTGATGAACAGTTTCGATACCATCCATTGCAGAGAGTACTGCTCCATTATCAAGCAGGTCCCCCTTGAAAACCTCTACCGCACCTTTTCCATCATGGTGCGAGAGAAAACTTTCCCTCCCACTGCTAAAGTTATCTATCACCCTTACTTTGTAACCCCTGTCCACTAATGCATCAACTAGGTGAGAGCCGATGAAACCAGCTCCTCCGGTGACGAGATGCATACAACTCGGACTACGTGTAGGTTTTGATTACATCGATACCCGGAATCCCAAGAAAGTATCGTAAATGCACTCTCGGTACACTCCAAAGCGAACGCTTCATTTGCATAAAGTACGGGAATGGTGTTATGTCTTTGTCCGAAGACCCGGAAATCCAGGACGAAGAACTCCAATTCTGGTCCAGTTTCTTTGAGAAAATCCGACCCATCACGGACAACATCTCCAAGATTGGCGAATCCATTCAAACCAGCCCAATTGGAGGATTTTTGGATACTGCTGGCCAACTCCTCAACGACATCTCCGATGCTGCACACATTGTAGCCCAAAGAACCGCGGAACTGACATACAGTGCGATTTTGAGGAGTCCGGCGTACATCATCGTCACTTTGGTTCTTGCGTCTGCATTGATAGGCTGGCGAGCAGACGACTTCCAACACCAAATTAACGGAGACGTCGAGATATACCTCCCGGAGGGCGCCAACTCAACAGATCTATTGAATGAGGTTAGATCACAATGGTCCACAGACATAGTTATCCTGTATGTCCAGACAAATAATGCTGCAAAGGGATCACAGAATGGAATCGAGAACATCACCGATGCAAATATTCTGAATCAGATCTCTTGGATAGAAGGGGATGACAACAACATCAACGAAGGGGGATACAGGAAGGGGCTGGATTACAACAAGAACGACCGAGGGTCACTAGCCTGCAATCTCCCTAATACCGGATGCGATGGGGTTCTTTGGGTACTTTCCCCCGCGCAGATAGTCAAAGAAGCCAACTCTTCCGACTATCGTTTCTCATGCGCCGTAGAGAAGTACGGCCTACCAATTTCTGATGGCGATTGCGAGTTCGCCAGTCAGAATCCGTACGAAGGATACTCAATACCCCAAGGTGATGGGGCTCAGGACAGAATAGACGGATATATCGACAACTCTGGAAGTCTCATCTCCAACTTCGTAAGAGATACCAACGGAGACCAGATTTGGGATACTGGGGTGGTAATAATGGGAATTTCATTTGACATGACGAATACCGACATTACGCCCAGACAGAATTACAAGGATGAGGAAAACCCCATCAGAGACCATAAGGCATTCATTTCTCATGTGAAGGCACTGTTGGAGTCCGCTCCAGCCGACAAGTGCGAAATCTGTTCCAGGACTTATGATGAAGTATGGACCATGGACCAAGAGAGGCTCGACTCAATCCCCGAGAGGAGAGCAGTCACGGTCACTGGACTCACTCCAGTCCTACACGATGTTTCCGACTCAATCTATCACGAATTGAGGTACACCATGCTCCCCATAAGCTTACTTTTGGTCGCATTAACCATGTTTATCCTTCATCGAAGTTGGAAGGTTGTAGTGATCTGCGGGACTCCCATTGCGATGAGCCTAGCGGTGACTTTCGGCTCAACCGTTTTGTTTGACATCATGCTGACTCCAATGATAATATCCGCAGGACCAATTTTGGTAGGGCTTGGTGTCGACTATTCCCTCCATCTAACAAATAGGATCGAGGAAAATAGAACGGACATCCTCAGAAAACGCAAGGATGAGGAGTGGTCGCAAAGGAGGGATGGAAAAGAGTACGCCCCCCCCGACCCCTTCGATCCGGAAATCAGCCTCGAGGCCACAGTCAAAGCTGCCATGACCACTGGTAATGCTATTTTCCTATCCGCCCTAACGACGATAATCGGTTTCAGCGTATTAATGTGGCCAGAGCTTGTTCCCATAAAGCCGATGAGGACGGTGGGCATGACCCTTATGATAGGAATATCTACTACTTTCTTGATCTCTATGATTTTGGTTCCGGCCTGGATAGAACTGCTAAGATACCGCAAGGGTGATCCTGGAAAAATCTTCAGTACCAACATTGTGGACTCTTCCAGAAGGAAAAGGAAGGAATCGGAGAAATCTAAAACGCACAGTCATAATTATTTCGATAGAGAACAATCACCCATAGACACATCCGACGTTTTCGGCACTATTTTGGGCATAAACAGCCTCTTCTTCTACGTAATCTCTTCAGGAGCCTCAATCGGTGCGCTGTACCTACTTACGGACCTAAATAATGACGGCTGCCTAATATTGGGACTGACTCTTTCCACCACCCTTACTTTCTCACTGTTAGATGAGTTCTGGGAGAAGGTCGGCAAGATACCCCTGAAGGCAACACTACTGGTGATTCTGGTTTCTTCCGCAGCTACAATTTGGGGGGGGATGATGTTCCAGGAACAACTCGGAAAGGACATCACAGGATCTTCTGACGAAGTCCCCCCGGGCCTTGAATCCTACGAGGCACTAAGGGAGTACAGCATCGTCTTCGAGGGGGGGCAGACAAACATGTTCATCGTTGATGCCACCATCAGAGGGTCCCAGAACGAGACTGCACCTATCCGCGATCTACCCATCTTGGATGCAATAGAACTTATTCAAACTATGAAGATTGACAACGTAGCCAATACCACCACTATCAGCCTGGTAGATATACTGAAGGCCGTTCATGTTGACGTTGAGGTTGCCAGTCTGGAGTTGTTTGATCAGAGCCTCTGGGAGTTGATCCATGATGAGTGCTGGGACGAGTCAGACAATCCGCTAAGACCTGATTGCTGGCCATACGAGGTCAGTAGCAGGGAGGACATGGTCAATATCGCATTTGATACTCTTAGCCCGGAGGTCAGGTCTATGCTGATGAACGCGGATCAAGGCCAGGGAGAAACCAAGACCCTAGTATACGTCAATCAACCCTACATCAATCTGGCAGATGCAGGAGGGCTCAGGGATACTATCGATGGACATTTGGACCAGGGTGGCTGCTCAGGGCCATTGACTTGTAATGCTCTGGGTATGCAGGGCGTCTCAAACTCCCTCCTGACCGGGGGCCTCCCGGTATCCTTAGACATAAACGACGGAATCCATGAAGCACAGTCCGAAACTACACTGGCTACCATGGCAATCCTGCTTTTGGTCATGACGAT
>JAYZLO010000005.1:0-15980 GCA_036154175.1 Thermoplasmatota archaeon
AGTCAACAAAGCCATCCCCATCGTCATCTTCGTCAAGGAAGTCGCAGACCCCATCTGAATCTGTGTCGGCCGGAGTGGAGTTGTTGTCCAGAGGGTCAGATGCGCACGACCCCTCTTCCGAGTCAACAAAGCCATCCCCATCGTCATCTTCGTCAAGGAAGTCGCAGACCCCATCTGAATCTGTGTCGGCCGGAGTGGAGTTGTTGTCCAGAGGGTCAGTATCGCATGAAAGTTCTATTGTGTCATTCCAACCATCGTCATCATCATCGGGATCATTATAGTCAGGCCATCCATCGTTATCTGTGTCGGAAACATTCCCAACTCCATGAAAAATCAACTCCCAAGAGTTCACGGTTCCGCTGTTAGAGTCACTCACTGAATCTCTAACTTTCAGAGTCCAATTTCCCGTGGTCGACTCATCCCAGTGCTGAACAGTTCCGAACATCCAGTTAGAATAGTCGTTTCCGCTATCATCATGCTCTTCTGAGAGCCAAGACTCATGTCCGCTGGGAGATTCAAGAACAATGTCCAAGTTTCCTCTCGAAGTATGACTAATGTCTACCATCACCTCCACAGATTCTAATCTAATGTCGATAGGGACATTAACGGGAAATTCTGTCCAAGTACTTACCCCGTTATCTAATTCAGTACCAGGATTAAATGGGCCAAAAGAGGCGTTGGTCTCTGTACCACTACTAGTCCAATTCTCTGCCAGAGAAACTGCCTGACCGGCATCTATTGCTCCGAATCCGTATTTATGAGAAACATAATGCCCCGCTCCATTCATATTCCATGAGGTGTCATTAGCATGGTTTCTCCTAGAGCTGTGAACTAGTATATTCTGAATATCCCTCCAATTTAGGTTGGGATTGGATTCCATGATCAGTGCGATAACGCCAGAAACTAACGGAGTAGCACTAGAGGTCCCCCCAAAATCGCTTGTGTAATCTCCATTAGAATACCCAGCAGATCCAGTAATGTCAGTTGTGGAAATTCCCTCGTAGACGGGGAACCCACCATTCGAATGGGCAGTAACGAGAATATTTGCTCCAGGTTCGGAATAGTATGACTGTTCACCATAGTGATTAATCGCAGAAACAGCGATTGTATGCCTGTTATTCGCCCATCCATCATAATTTGAATTATCATTAAACTCCAAGCCATTTCCCGCTGCCCAAGTGTAAATATTTCCGAGACCGGACCTTCCGTTATATGATGAGGATTCTATGGCAGCTATCGTAATTGGCCCAGGAGCCTCCAAGATGTCGCCTGTATCAGCTGGTCCCCACGAGTTGGAGTAGATATCGATTTCATCATTATCGAAGCTCAATGCATCAGCTTCTGTAGATCCGCTGAAACCACATGCAATTAGGCGATGACCTGCTACTCCAGCTCCAAAAGCTGCACCAGCAATTCCCAGGAGATTGTTCGCAACGCCCGCAGCTACTCCAGCAACTGCTGTACCATGTGGGTCAGAAGATGAGGGACTAGGATCAGTATCATCGTCGCACCAATCGTAAGAATTCTGAGAGATATAATTGGCAGAAAGATCAGCATGGGAATGGTCCACTCCATCATCAATCACGCTAATGATGACTCCAGAACCATTGTAAGAATCCCAAACTCCGGTTACATTTGCATCCTCTCCTACCGTACCATTAGTCCTCCCATCGTTGTCCAGATGCCATTGTTCATCGAATAATGCGTCATTGGGTGCTAATCTGGTAGAGAATACTCTATCTATCATTGGTGAGAAAGTCTCGATTTCATTATTTTCCAAGGATTGAGCCAATCTTGAGCGAACATCTTTGGATTCATCAAATGTCCATATGTAAGAACCCCTCAGGAATTCGACCTCTTCAACCTCATCAGGTGCAGCAAATGTACCGAAATGATCTTGTGAGGGGAGACTCGTTACTACTAGCCAACTTTTGGTTATGGCTAGTATATCTTCACTATATGCATCAATTTCCGAAACTCTTTCAAAAGCTAATTGAACAGCTCTGGAATATGATTGAAGAATAAAACGTTCATCAATATCCAGGTCCTCTCTTTCAACATCTTGACTGGTCGCATTCACTGTACCAATAGGAGACAATAACAGCATCGCCAGTACCAAGAAGATGACTCTCACAACCCACCTCGCATAACTAGAGAATATAGCCGTTCGTCTTGATTGCTATCTCAAGTATCTGCATTTTAGGAACTATTCGGAGACGAAACCCTCCAATAAATGAAAGGTGCAATTACAACGTACATCAGAACGCCATAGAGTCCTGAGGGGAGGCTTAGCGTGGAAAGGCCCCCATCAGGGGATGCAAGGATAAGTCCTCCAACAGTTATCCCTACCGTGGCGTTTTGGATCCCACTCTCAATGGATACTGTTGTCGACCTTACTGACTCCAGATTTAGTAGGTTTGCACTTTGGAAACCTATAGCCAGCATCAGGGTATTCAATGCAATGATTGAGGGGCCTAGCGTTCCTATATTTTCCATCAGGGTCTGCCATTCGCTTGCAATCGCTGCAAGGACAATTACAACAAACAGAACGGCAGCAGCAAGATTCACCACCTTCTCTATGGAATCCGCTTGCTTTGGAAGATTGACTCGAAAGTACATCCCAGCCGAAACTGGCAAGGTAGTGAGTAAGAACATTGTAACACCTAAGCCAATTATGTCTATTTCTGGAGCCGACTCTCCCATGAAATGGTCCATCGAGAAACCTACGATGATTGGTAATGTGATTACAGATATTACTGAGACTACAGCTGTGTAGGAAATCGAAAGAGCGGTGTCACCTTTGGCAAGTTTTGTCAAAATGTTGGAAGTCACTCCTCCGGGACAACATGCCAAGATCATCACACCTACCGCAAGTTCTCCATTTAGTCCCGACAATGAGGCAATAATGAAGCCAACAATTGGCAGGATAATCATTTGATTGAATAAGCCAATCGAGAACGCCTTTGGTTCTGTAAAAACCAAAGTGAAATCATTTGGAGTCAATCCTAACCCAAGTGAGAACATTATGAATGCTAGTGCTACAGGTAGTATGACGTCGATAATTACATTTCCTCCATCATCAACTTCCTCTTGGGCATGAACCTGCCCTGAAATCAACAATGCAAATATTACGGCCATGATAGCCAATACTGCCGCTCTCATGCCACCTGAGGCCTTTATTACTGTATAATCTGTGCGCAAAATTAGTATTCTCTGAAATCAGAAATCGCCGAGTGCACCTCTTCATCTGTCATCATTCTCCTTTTGCTCTTGGCGACCTCAAACATGTGGGAAACTAAATCATCTTCTGGCTTGTAGCCATTTCTTTCTAGCCAGTGAATAACATTCGAACGTCCACTCATGTGACCAATCCTAATTACTTGTTGAAGGCCAAAATCACCGGCAGGGACTCCCGAGTAAACACGGTCCGCCAACCAATTATCTCCCTTGTTCATCGCTTTGATTACTGCAGACGCGTGTACTCCAGTTCCAGTCTCGAATGCATCCTCTCCGAATACTGGGTAGTTATGGGGGAGGGCGACCTCAATGTATTCGTGAGCCTTTCTTGAATACTCATTTAGGGAAGTCAAATCATTGCTGATTACTCCCATCAGGCTCAGATTTACCAGTGTCTGGTCTAATGGTGCGTTCCCCGCCCTTTCCCCTACTCCCAAAGCAGTTCCATGTATTACATCCGCTCCGGCTTCATATGCTGCAAGGTTGTTCGCTACTCCCAAACCTCGATCCTGATGCCCATGCCAATTCACCTCAATTTCTCTTCGTTTCACTCCAGAGTCCGGAATCACTTCTTCTTGGATAAATCCAAGTAGCTTCCTAACTCCATTTGGTGTAACGTGGCCGCAAGTGTCGCAAACGCATATTCTGTCCGCACCTAGTTCAATAGCTCTTGAGTAAACCTCTTTGATTTCTTCCGGTTTACTTCTTGTTGTATCTTCTGTTACGAACATAACGGGGATATTATTATCCACAGCGAATGTAACTGCCTTCTCAGCGGTAGAAATGATCCTTTCCATATTCCATCCCTCAGCGAACTGTCTTATTGGGCTAGTTCCAAGGAAAGCACTTGCTTGGATCTCTCTCTCATATTTTGCTTGGAGGTCTACAAGTGGCTCAATGTCTGAAACTACAGTTCTTACTGCGCACCCCGGTCTTAGTTCATATCCATGCTCTCCCATGTGGTGAAGCATCGAATCTATGTGATCAACATGATAAGGACCTGCACCGGGAAGCCCCAAATCTACCTTCTGAATTCCAAGACGTTCCATGTAGTCAATCAACTCAATCTTCTGCTCTATTGTCGGATTTCTGGCACTGGGGCTCTGCAGACCATCTCTCAATGTTTCATCATCGAACCATAGCTCGTGGGGGTGGTAACCATCTTTTCTTTCAATTGAGTAATCAATCTCATTCCAGTCGTATATCAAGGAATGCTCCTCCACGGTCTCCACCTGTACTCCGATGGTTCGCTCGGTGTTTGAAACCATCGGGGGATACAATCAGACTATTTTTCTGTCCAGATCATTGAAGAAACTGAAAACATAGCACCCAATATCGCCCCTATTGTCCCAAAACTAGCGGAAACTAAGGTAATGAACATTAGAGCCAAATAAAGCAATGAGACAAAGAATGAGTTCGAAGCACCTGAAATTTTTCCATCCTCGTCTTTTTCTTCTGATATCCTGATCCTCCAGATTGTAGAACCATACCAAATTCCCAATCCCAACATGGTCAAACTAAGCATGTAGTATGCCCGACTATCCGCAATCTCATCATTGAAAGCAATACTTGGAGCAAACGAGATTATTACCAGAAAAAACGAGTATGCCTTCATTTCCAAAATTGTTCTTTTCGCACCCTTTACATTTGGTAGCATAGGAACACCAACTTTTTGATAATCACCAGACCGATACAATGCGCGAGCCCAAAAATGCGGAGGAGTCCAGAGAAAAATCAAAGTAAACATGAACCATGGTAAAAAGCTTCCAAGATCAAAAATAGAACTTATGAATGAAGAAAAAGAGGAAATTGACACGGACAAACCTTCCTCACAAGACGCCCACCCGATTATCGGAGGGGTCGAACCTGCAATTCCACCTATCACAATATTCTGGGAAGTCCTCCGTTTTAGCCAAATTGTGTATATGAAAACGTAGAATAAAATGCTGAATAAGGACCAAAATGCTGCAACTTGATTTGTAAAGATATAGAACCAAATTACTCCAACTATGGATATAACAACGCCAAACAATAAGGCAAGAATTGGACTAATTTTGCCCGAGGGAATCGCCCTAGTGACAGTCCGATCCATCTCAGGATCAATATCGCTATCATACCACATATTGATGGCATTCGCCCCTCCAGCTGTCAGATATCCCCCCAAGAGAACTATTGCCATTGTCTCGAAGGTCTCAAATCCCAAATTACCGGCGAGAGAATAATGGATGATAACGGCACACAATGCTGTTATCTGAAGAAGAACAACTACTTTCGGTTTTGTTAGGGAAAAATAGCTCGAAAAAAATGTTGAAATCAATACCCCTCCTTTCTCGCTGTTACACAGCCCAACCATGCCGTTGCTATTGTCAGGAAGGTAATCGAGGCAAGCATTAAATGAACCAAGGAAAGGTACTCAAAGAAACCTTCCTCCACATCCCAAGAGAGTACATATGTGGCTCCAATTAGGGTGTTGGCCGAGAAAAGTGCTGTAGAAGACCATACCCAATTCCTCAATACTCTATCTTCATTTTTAACCAAGTATGAAGCAGAAATAAAAACAAACAACATTGCTCCAACAAACCATCTATGAATTATCTGAGACTGAGCAACCCAGTCTTCGATAGAATCAACAATTTCCCCTCCACAGAGAGGCCAAGAATCCGGCATTCCATCCACTCCACAGCCAAAGTTCGCTCCCGGAGTCGTGGAAACAAAAGTACCAGAAAAAATTGAGAAAAATGATCCTATTGATAGAAATCCAATCCATTTAAGCCATCTATTGGATGATTCATTTTCAAATACAATCCATCTTGGGGCACTGCCCTCTTCATGAGAAATCTTCAGCCATAGCCAAATCAAACTCATAGTGAAAGCAAGAGCAGAGCTCAGATGAATTCCAACGCTCCAATGAAGATTATCCATCTTCACTGTCAACCATCCAATTGCGCCTTGCCAAACAATTAGAATTACATTTACTGTTGATATTAGTCTTAAACTTGGGTTAACATCTTTCTGACGACGAATCAGATACCAATTGGTAAGGACCAATGGGCCTAGAATAAACCCTGCAAGGAATCTATGAATCCATTCTGTAAATATCTGAAATTTAGAATATCTATGTCCTGAACCACGGGAGTCAATTTCATCAGGATTTTCATTCCACCATTCTTCTTGTTCTTCTTCAGATATATCGAAACCCCATGTGCCGAAACAGGTAGGCCAGTCGGGACAAGACTCGCCTGCATCATAGATGCGAATCAAACCACCTAATGCGATTACTACCAGAGTTATTCCCAACAAGCAGGAGGTAAGGATTTTCAAGTGTCTCAAGTTTTTCAAGATGTTTCACTCCCTCGAGGGGGTGTGAGCTTCACTCTTCCTCGAAATGCGGGTCAATATCAATTGGAATTCTATTTTGTTCATACTCCAGGGTCGCAATCTTCATTGGATCGAGAACAACCTTCTCCTTTGCATCATCGACTCCGTAGAGTTGAATCAACTCGCCACTGAATTTTTCTCTTAACTCATCTTCTGATACGAAAAGGGGTGCACCCATGCTAATTTGAAGGGCTCTAGCACCAATTATTCTGGCCTTTTCGAAGCGTGTATGTGCACGTGCTGGCTCAACCATCGAGCGGGCCACCATAGACCTCCAAATAAGTCCTATGACTGAACCGTCTTCTTCAATCATTCAATGTGAGGTCTCAATCATCATTGCTACAGCATTACCTCCTCCAAGGCAAACCGTAACAATTCCTCTTTTTCCGCCTGTTCTGGTCAATGCATTTACCAGTGTCATGAGACATCTAGTCCCAGTAGCACCTAAAGGGTGCCCAATTGCAATTGCTCCTCCATGGGGGTTGAATGCGTCTTCCGGAAAATCAAATGATTTTCTGATAGCACAAGATGCAGAGGCAAATGCCTCATTGTGCTCCAATATGTCTATATCTTCAATATTCATTCTGGTCTTTTCTAAAAGCATGTTTACCGCAGGAATTGGTGCAGACATCACCCTCCCTGGGTCCACTCCTGAAGTTGCGTAATCGATTATTCGAGCAATTATTGGCATGTTATTTTCCTTCGCTGCATCTTCAGACGCAATTAGTACTGCTGATGCACCATCTGAAACCTGACTTGCATTTCCAGCTGTAACTAGTCCCTTTTCCTTGAAGACCGCCTTCAGAACAGATAGAGCTTCCATATTGGTATCCGGACGAATCCCCTCGTCTCTTGATAGTTCACCTACCCGAAAGACCTCATTATCCAACCAACCCTCATCCCATGCCTTATTTGCCAGGAAATGTGATCTAACGGAGAACTCATCTGACACCTGTCTGCTAATATCGAACTCTTCCGATACGGTTTCTCCTGTGTTGCCCATCGATTCTCCGCTATACGCATCAATTAGACCATCTTGCATCATTACCGATTCAAGTGATGCAAAAGACACATCATCGCCTTTCTTTGGATTTCTTACGAAAAATGGAGCATTACTCATTGATTCCATTCCACCAGAAACTACAATTTTAGAAACTCCCGCTCTAATTTCTGTAGCAGCTATCATTACCGCTTTCAGACTCGATCCACAGACTTTGTTTACTGTTGTACACGGCGTTTCTACAGGTAATCCCGAACCGATTGCGACCTGCCTTGCAGGAGCTTGACCACTTCCAGCTTGAAGGACTTGGCCCATGTAAACCTGATCGATTAAACCACTAGAAGGATCGATATCGACTCTACTTAGCAATTCAGTGACTGCCATAGAACCAAGATCTACTGCACTGAATTCTGACAGAGATCCTTTGTACTTTCCAACTGGAGTACGAGCATATCCACAGATTACCGGTACGTTCATGGCGCTTCCAATGCACTATTGGTCTTCAATGAAACTATTAGGGATGAAGATTATTTTTTCGAATCGGCACTATATCCATAGAAACTTGCATTTTTGAGAGTAGGCCTTTTCTGGGGCTTTACAAGAATCGTTCTTACCTCCCATAAATCCTTGAATATTCGGTATTTGGACGTCGCATCAAGATAGTCGACCCCACTCGTCCCCCCAGTTCCGGTTCTCTTTCCAATTATTCTCTCCACCATTCGGGCGTGATCATGCCGCCACTTTGCCATTGATTCTTCCAATTCAACAAATGCATCAATCAGTCTTCTAGGCCAAGTCAACAATGGTAACTCTCTATATGACTCAATGAACAAAAGTCCAGCACGCGACCGACTAACCTCACCTCCAGGCATGAGGAATGAAACCGCAGACTCATGAGCAAACTCAATTCTTTCTTTCATAGGATCAATATCTCTTTGATTAGTCTCAGACATCTTTTCTAATGCAATTTCTCCCATTTGACGATGTGAGTCAAGATGACTATGGATGTATTCTTTAACTGTGATTTCATCATCAATGCTACCAAATGCTGAACCCATTATTGGAGTCCTTTCAATCCATCTCATTAATGATTCATACAGTGAGATTTCTGTTTGTCTTTCCTCCAATTTTTTGATAATTTCTTCATCTTCTCCCCCTCTTTTAGCAAGCTCTCTGAATGTAGTCAGAGGATCCACCCCAAACAACCTGTCCTCATTTTTCAAACCTAGCAATAATTCGAACTCCCTCATTTGATAGGACTCGAAACCAGATGCAGTTCCTAGACCATCCCTGAATGCTAGAAAACCCTGTGGGGTCAGCGTCTCTAGTACAGTCCACTGATTCGCCATCAGTCGGAATATCTCAGTTGTTCTAGAAAGATGATCTACAGATAAGGGAATGTCATCTTCAGGAACAGGAACTTGCGATAGTATGTCCCGAGCTTCAGATAATTCTCTAATTATCTGCTTAAACCACAACTCAAACGTTTGATGAACTATGATGAAATGCATCTCGTCGTTTGAAACACCTCGATCATCCCCTTGTAGGCTTAGTAAATCGTGTAAACGTAGGTAATCCCCATAAGTCCAGTTCCCTGACTCGCCGTATCCACCCATGGATTGCCATGGGGATCCTCTTTGAAGTATTGTCGACGAACCAAAAGCTATCAAATGGATCAATACCCCCAAATATTGTGTCGAAAGATCCAAAGGGGCTGAAAATCACAGAAAAACCTCATCCATTACCAGCAGAAGTTTTGGATGTAGGTAGTGGATTAATGTTGAAGCTGCCCGATGAAAACGATGCTGTGGAGCTTTTCCGGAAAATTGATTCAAATAGGGATTATCTTCGGAAGTGGCTTCCTTGGTTGGACGATATTATCACAGTTGAAGATGAGTTGGAAGCAATAAGATCGAGGCCTTCATTGATGGACTCGTGTATGTATGCGATTTTACTCGATGGAAAAATAGTTGGTACAGCTGGAATAAACTCTTTTGATTGGGAAAATAGAATGTTCACTATCGGATATTGGCTTTCAGAAGATCTGACCGGACAAGGAATTGTTACCAAATGCTGTTCCAGACTAATTGATCACTGCTTCGAAGATCTTGGTCACCACCGGGCATGTATTTTGGTAGCAGTGGAGAATTTTCCCAGTCGTGCTGTGCCCTCCAGACTGGGAATGAGCCTTGAAGGAATCTCAAAGGACCGGGAGTGGCTATACGACCACTATGTGGATGCAGCTGTCTATGCCATCACGAAACCAGACTGGCGACCTATTGGGGATTGAGAAGACCAAAGTCCTCCGCAAAACAATTCCCTGGGGGTAGACAGGAAAGAACATCCTCCTGTGCTAATCCTGTTGCTTTCGAAATTTTATTGGCTATGCTCTCTTTCTTTTCCCTACCTGGAGTAATTTTGATCCATCTCTTACAAATTCTAGAGATTGTTTTGGGAATTCCAGAAAGTGGTAATGGTACTCCATTCACCATTGAAAGCCCAATTGCCATCTCCAAGGGGATATTTCGATGCCAGTTTCTTTGTCCACGAACCACAAATGAGCCCCTTGACAGCGACTCTCCAGTTTCTGTTGTCTTTGAGACTTGGGTGGATCTTGCATGAAAAGCGGTTGCAGCCGCCCCTCCACTACCCCATGCTCTGGACCAACATACTGCTATCTGGGCCCCTTCCTGAAGAATCGACTCCTCTAATCCTCTCGCGTCCTCTAAATCCCCTCCAAGAGATTGTGAAATTTGTAGAGAAGCAACTCCTTGGGGAATAAAAACTTCTGAACTGTTATTGGGCACTAATCCATCTTTCAGCTTGAGGGAGCAAGAAGGCGCCCCATGTAAATCTGCATGAAAATACAAATCCTTCAATGATAGATGCTTCTTTACCAAGGCATCATTTCCTTTTGCATCTTTTCCACCGATCAAGAAATTCCCACCAGATACTACTGCCCACTTGTATTTCTCGAACCAGAAACGCCTGGCTCTGCTCCTAGCTCTCAATTTTCCAGCAGCAGCATCTTTAGCGGCTCTTTTAGCAGCTCTTTCAATCGACCTTTCTGTTTTTTCTAGTGCGATTGTGGCCCCTTCGGCCTTGCTCTTCTGAACTCTTGCCTCTTCAAAATAACTCTGCGCATTCTGATGTACTGTTTTTGATGAATCCAATGTGACACTAGAACCCGGATCTCCATCTTCATCAGGTAGAAATGCTACGAATCTCTGAGATGCAGGATCCACACTATCAATCCACTCAATTTCATGAATTATTTCTGCGATTTGTTGCCAGCCCTTGGTTACAACAGCATCATTCAACTGGTAAATTATCGAATCAACGTGTTCCCAGTTTTCCTGAATCGCCCTCCCCAGCTCCTGAGTGATTGCCGCTCTTTGTTTGAATTTTTCAATCGCCAATTTCTGCTGATTAGCTCTCCTAGCTAGTTTGGACCCCTCATCCTCAGCCCTACTACCCGACTCTACTAATTTCTCCTCTTCTCTTCTGATGAATGCGGCAGCATCGTGAGATCCAAAAATGAAGTCATATGCATCTGATAGGGTTGGAACACTGATTTTCAGACTGCTATCCATGGATGGCAGGTCAATTGGAGAAAATTGAATAATTCCAGAAGAAGCAGAGTCTCTGTCCGACTCATCATCGGCCTTCTTCCACAGATTCAGAGATTCCAAGTCATAGAGCCAAATATTTGCACCACTACCCTCGTCCAAATCTCCAAGCATCTTTTTTAATGCCTCAAAAATAGACCCTCTTTCCTCTACCGAGAGCGATTTTGACGGCACTTCCTCACTTATGCCTGCAATAGAGCATAGGGCCTTCCCGTAAATTCTTCCTAAATTGACTCTAGATGCAAGTGTCCTTATGAGCTCGTGATCACTGTCTTCTAGTATATGGTCTAGGTTCGAAATTGTAATGTTCCTTGGATCAATTGCAGCGGGAGGAGGGGCGTATTTTTCTCCCTTTTTTATTGAACGACTAGAATACTTGGCATGAGTCAAGGGCCTAACAATTACTTCATTTTCATCCAGCAGGATTACATTGCCGTCTCTGAATAGCTCGATTACAATGCTAGCCTTTCCTCCACCATGCTCGAAAACCAAACGAATGACCCTGTCAAATCCAAATTGCTCGACCCCAACCAATCTAGAGTTGTTTAGGTGCTTTCTGAGTATCATGGCGAACTGAGAAGGCTGTGTAGGCATAGGCCTATCTCTAGTAGATGCATAAATCCTCAAGCCCCTGACAATAACAATATCTGTAGATGGCGCTCCCTTTCTATTCAGTCTTAGAACAATCTGTTCGTAATGCGGTTGGTACGCCTTCTTCATTCTAGCTCCAATCATGTTTGAAATCTCATGCACTATGCGTGAGATTTCGAAAGAAGACGACTGTTCGCGCATAGCTCTCAATGCCCCTGTTCACACAGCCCTTCATCAGGGAATCGATGAATCCTTCTAGATTTAGGCCAGTGAGTAATGGAACTGTTCGATTTCAGACAGAACTTCAGCTTCGTGAGCATATTGATTTGAGGGAACCTCGATCAACTTACACCCAGGTATTGAATTAGATATCTTCTCAATTTTCTCGAAGTCATGTAGGGTATCCGAAGATGCAGTCATTACTGCACATTTGACTTCAATTGAAGAAAGGTTAGATGGAAGGCTGAAGCCTAGGTTTGCTCTTGCAGACATAAGCATCTTCGGTACATCTTGAGATAGCAGAGCTCTCCTATACCGTATTTTCTGCCCCTCTTCTTTTGTTCTTTTGTCTACGGCCCAAGCAACAAGGCCAACCAGTTTTCTGAAAGCTAACATTGGAAGTGGTGCCTGAATGATAGATCTAGCCCACAATGGAAATTTGAAATCATAGTTTGGAGCCAGTAGAATAGAACTTCTACCCCCCAAATCCCCTCTTTGATAAGAATCAATTAGGACTGTAGATCCTAGCGAAGAAGAGAACCAGTCAATCGAGGAATGATCAATTTCAAGATAGTTTAGAACTTCCGAAATATCCTTTCCGTGCCTCTTAACAGAGAAGCAATCCTTTGTTATCCTTTTATTGATTCTTGAACTACCTTTCTCTCTAGTTTCTATGTATATCAGGCTCCTTCTCTTAACCCATTCAGAAACTAAGGGCTTCCATCCCTGAAATAGAGAACCCCATCCAGGGACCATAACTACTGGCCCAAAACCTTCATCTGAGTCATTATTTTTCCAGATTAACACTCTTATCGAGACCTCTGGCTCTACCTCTATCCATATTTCCTCAGCTTTGTTTTCACCGATGTCTGGAACCCCACTCCACGACTCGCTCATAATCGCTTCAAAAACAATCTCAATTTTGTATTCTCCGGAATCTATGGTCATCTACCACGGCCACCGCCTCCACGGCCACCGCCTCCACGGCCACCGCCCCTGCTTCTGCCTCCACCGGATATCCTTCTTCTGGAGACAAATCTTCCAGATCTCCCGACTAATCTACCTCTTCGACGTCCAATCATAAGTGGTCCAAAACGACCACCCATCCTCGAACCATAATTTCCTCCATGATGGTGGTGGTGCACCACAACATCACCATCTTGATTGGGGCCGCTGAAGCCTTGATTAAATGAGTATGTGAACTTAGGGGTATTACTGAATCTCGCGTTCAGGAGCGTCACAACAAGTAGAAGAAGGAAAATTGGGACGCAGCAGAAGAACAAAACCATACTTCCCGGAAAATATTCCTCAAAGCTACTTTTTTCGGGGTTCTCTGTATCGTACCAAATGGGAATCTGACTGCCGACTGGATAAGTCATATTCTCGAATTCATCAGCACAATCATATTCTGCACCTACATAGTCTTCCGTTGTGTAAATCATAATGTAGCGATCTAGTCCCACATACTCTATATCATCTACGATATAAGAGTAGTCAAGATAGCCGAAACAGTCTATTGCATCGTAATAATAACAATCGTATTCATCATAGCAATCTTCCACTTCATATACCTCCCATCCGTGCTCGCTCTTGGTGATTGTGGCATCTGTTTGCAGCCACTCCGACTCTCCTGCCGACACAACGGTTCCCATCCCGAAGAAGAAAATCACGAGCATTCCTGAGATGCCAATGGAGACTGCCTCCATGGGAGTTAGCCACCACAGTCCTAGAACCCCCCCTTCCAACTCTCTGATATTGGAATCCACTTGGATCTCACTTGGAATGGTTTTCTCTACGATTTCACTCACGGTCGAGCTCTCGGTAACCTTACTCTGTTTGCCTCTGGCTTCTACCTCTCTTCTCTCAAGCTCGGCTATCTCAGCATCGTGCTTAGCTTGAGCGAGCTCCTCCTCTCTCCTGAGCCTATTTAGCTCAGCATTGTCGAGCATCTCTTCTACTGTCTCTTTGGGACTATCTTCCTCTTCATCTTCCCACCACCTATCTCCCTTGGCCATCCCAATCGATGATTGGTGCAAAACAATAGCTTTGAATTTTCAGTTTAAAATGAGGACATTTGGTATTTGCCTGATAAAAGAACTACTTCTCCTGTTCGCAATAGGTCTTTCAGATGTGACAGTGCCTGATCTTGTGATAGTGCAGGATTAACATCTGGACTATCTGAATATGCTGACTTGGCAATCTGCTGAATCGAGCTATGGCCCGATTTGACAGCCTCTAGTACCTTCATTTGACGGTCCTTTCTGTGATTAATATACTCTGATAGTAATCTTTTCGGATTTGGTATTAGTGGTCCATGGCCCGGGAAGAGTGTATGGGGGTTGATGTCCCTCAATCTCTCCAGTCCAGAGATATAGGCCCCCATATCTCCATCGCTTGAGGGCACTAGTATTGACCCGACCATTGTGCAATTATCTGCTGAAACTATTCCCTGTTCCCCAACCAGGCAAATCTGTCCTGGACAGTGACCTGGAGTCTCGATAACTTCCCATTTTGTGTTGAATCTAGGCCCATCTAGATGGAAAGAATCACCCTCTTGAAGAGGCACAATCTTCCCATTATACGAAATCGCTTCCAAGGTTTCTGGGCTACCCCAAACGGGCGCTTCATAAATTTGTGAGACCATTCCCATATCTGCGAGATGATCTTGATGTCTGTGTGTGAAAATTGTACAAAGTATCTCACTTCTATCCTTCCTGATCTCATCCACCTTTTTCTTTAGTTCATCGAATCCATCCTGGTCTTTTATTGCAGGGTCTACAATGGCTCTCATACCTCCCCTTTCACCTAGTATGAAGCAGTTAGTATGTGTCGCGGGAGGGAGTGTAGCGGTTGGAATCAAT
Organism: Thermoplasmatota archaeon; assembly: GCA_036154175.1. Lineage (GTDB taxonomy): Archaea > Thermoplasmatota > Poseidoniia > Poseidoniales > Thalassarchaeaceae > UBA36. The sequence goes on from JAYZLO010000005.1 coordinate 14,916, forward strand.
ATGCACTCAACTCCTGAGGCGTACTCGAATCTATGCGGGCCAGATGGGGGGTCTTTGCTAAGTGTATTACAAGCTGAGATTAGGTCTACTCCCCTCTCCATCTCCTGAATCAGATCCCTAAATATTGTCACTATCGGAGGGGGAAGATGTAGCTTATTTTCCTCCCAAGCTGAAATGATCTCCCTTGGATCCCACCATCTAAACTCAATAAATTCACTATTACATGGGGGGAAGGAAGGTTCAGCCTTAGAGTATCCCAGTTCGACGTGGAAGAATAGATTATGGAATCTAATTGGAGACTGGGGTGGAGTGACCCTATCGGTAATCACTTGACCAACGAATGCTTCTATGGAGATGTTCCCAGCTTCCACCTCTTTCATCCAAGCTGACTTGTCTTCGCATACTCTTTCTCTGATATCACTTACAACCTCTACAAATCCTCCATTGCCATCAGGAGAAATACCAATCTCCTCTACCATTTCTCTTAGGAGTGTGAAAGTTGCTACCCTATCCTTTTTTTTGTTAGGGAGCCAATCTGGATGTACTTCTGCCGACTTCCTGTCTACACTACTCACTCCACCTCCTGGAAATGACCACAGATCAGGAAAAGCAGGGAGCTCCGGGGATCTCTTTCCCATTAGAATCTCATGTCCTGAACCCGAGACTCTACTGAGCATAACTGAAGCAGATGATCTTGGCTGACTTGGGATGACTCTGGGGGGCCTGAATCCCTCAGGGGCTTCGTCCATGCTTACTCGAGGGTGTGTTCGGCTTCAATCTCCCTATCGTAATGATTGAAAACGAATGCTAGGTTAGACAATCATGATCATACATTCAGAGGCAGATAGTCAATGAGGCCTCCTCAGACTATAGAGGAGGAGCTGCAAATAATCTCTCAAGCCCTCGAAGCTGGTATCGATCCTTTCCCTCCAAAGAAACCCCCATCTAAATGGGTCAGGACTACATTGGGTTGGTTCATGATTGTGATGATGGTTAGCTGGGTCTCCCAACTTCTCTTTCAGTATGTGAATTGAGTAATTCCGAATGGTAGTCCCTCCCGGATTC
>JAYZLO010000006.1:0-3156 GCA_036154175.1 Thermoplasmatota archaeon
ACACGATTGACACAACGGGGCTCACGGGGATCTCGGTCTTCGCCCAGCACGTACCTACGGAGTTCGAGCGCGACCAGCATTACCTGAAGGACTCAGCAGGGGCTGACATAGATCCAGTGGCGCAGGAGAGCTCCGATGCTCACGATCACGGCCATCATGACGAACACGGTGATGGGGGCGAGTTAGTAGCCGGCGAGGGAGAAGAGGAGTTCGTTTACGACCCTCACAGCTGGCTAGACCCATTAGCATTCAAGCAGCAGGCCCAGGTAGTCCTAGATGCACTGAAGGCCGCATTCCCAGGTGGAGAGGACGCTTTCACGTCCAACGCTGAGTCCTACATGGCACAGCTGGATAGCCTGCATGCTGACTTTCAGACTACCCTCCCCAGTGACTCAACATGCACCGACACCAAGGTGATTGCCAACCACAACGCATACAGTTACATGGCAAAGAGGTACGATCTGAAGTTCATTTCAATCCACGGCTTGGATCCAGAAGGGGAACCATCAGCTGCTGATATCTCCGAAGCCGTCGAGGAGATCAATGAGGGGGGAATAACGGTCCTTTTCGTTGAGGAATACACGTCGATCTCGGCCGTAGACAGCATAGTCGAGCAGACCACATCCGATACGATGCCGAACGGTGTCAGCGTAGAGTACCTATACACAATGGAGCTACCTCCGAAGGACTCCACGGATGACTACATCTCACTGATGAGGAAGAGCTTGGAGAGTCTTAAGGTTGGTCTTGGCTGCTAGTCAGCTAATGACGCTTGCCTTACTATTTGGGGGTTGATCTGGTGATACAGACTACTATTTCTCAAGTGTTGAATACTTACGTTGGCCGGGGGGAGACAGCATCACCCAGCATCATTATCGGTATCCTTACCTCCTCTCGCCAACACCCATTCGAATCTGAATGAAATCAAATTAAAGTTGGAGGGGGAAAATGGATTTTATCACTAAGTTCATGGAAATGAGCGGCATAATTTTCCTCGCGATAGCCCTTTTTGGCTCATGGCTTTCTATACAGTGAGAAAATGGTAGGATGTCCCGAGATAAATCCGAAGAAACAATCCTCAGTGTTAGAGACCTGAAGGTTAGTAGATCCGGAGAAGAGGTTCTGGATGGAATTTCTATCGACATAAAAAGGGGCGAATTCGTAGGGCTAGTTGGGCCGAACGGTAGCGGAAAGACAACTCTTTTGTTGACGATTCTTGGAATTCTTAAGCCTATGAATGGTACTGTTTCGGTCTTTGGTGACAGGCCTGCCTCCAACAAGAATATCGGGATGGTGGGCTGGGTCCCTCAAGCAGCAACACAACTGCCGAACAGTATTCATATCACTGTTAGGGAACTGATTCAACTAGGTACTTTGAACCATAAAAACTACTTATGGGGGATGATGAACTTGGAAATGAAGAGAAGGGTCAAGGCTTCTATGGAGATGACCGGCCTCTCTGACATGGCGGATATCGATGTTTCTCGGTTATCCGGGGGCCAATTCCAGAGGGCTGTAATCGCCAGAGCGCTTGCATCGGACACAGAGTTCATTTTACTCGACGAACCCTTGGTAGGTGTCGATCGTGCATCTAGAAACTCCCTGCTAAAGCTGTTGGACGATTTATGCCACCATCATGGTAAAACGATCCTTATGGTCTCACATGATCTCTCGGCGGTAATTCAAACGACACATAGGATATTATTTCTGGAGGGGGGGATACAATACGATGGATCGCCAGAAAATCTGCCGGATTATTCCCAGCTTGCTAATCTCCGCGGGATAGAACACACCCACTCGGAAAGATCTGAATCATGGTATGAGGTTGGATAAGCATGGGGGCCGGATCAGCTCTAATGGAACTCATTAGCCCGGTGCTTGAGCGAATCGCCCCTTATGTCCCTGGCGAGATATTCCCTCACTTCTTTTCCGGTTTGTTCCAGAATGCCCTAGTCGCATCGGTAATGGTCACAGTAGTTGCTGGTTTTCTGGGCTCTTTCCTTTTGGTAAGGAACCTGTCACTGATTGGGGATGGTCTCGCACATGTGTCATTCGGAGGCATCTGCGTTGGTCTAGTTCTGGGCTCATCCTCCCCTCTCTGGTTCGCCCTTCTATTCAGTACAATTGCAGCAATTCTGATTTTTGAGATGCAGAGGGCCGAAATCGTAACAGGGGATGCTTCGATTGCTATCTTCTTGACAGGGATGCTTGCATTCGGTCTAGTGATTCTCAGGCTGTACGGAGGGGGCGTGACAATTGATGTAGAAGGCTATCTTTTTGGGAGCGTACTCCTGATCGATGAGAAGGATTTGGACCTAATTGTTATCATCAGTCTGTTTTCCATAATCTCCCTCTTACTGCTCAAGAATGTTTTGCTTGCGACTACTATCGATCAAATAGCAGCACAGGTTCAAGGAATCCCGACAAGAGCTATTGGCCTATTTTTCAGCGTGACTACCGCCGCAGTAGTTGTTAGCATGGTCCAGGTCGTTGGAACACTATTGGTTACTGCACTTCTGGTTACCCCAGCAGCTACAGCGCAGATGATAGGAAAGAGCTTCCGATCATGCCTCATATGGACACAGTTTTTTGGTCTCACATCCGTTTTCATAGGGCTGTACCTATCATCCGAAATGAGTACTGGGAGTGGGTCTATGATCGCTGTTGTTGCCGCGACAATATTTGGCATTGTGGGATTGTACCAGACCCAATTAGCACCATTATTAAATCCAGGAAATAACTCATAATCATAATATCTCAATCTTATTTTTTTTCCGCCAAATTAATCGTGTTTCACTTTCCGATTGTTCGTAATAGAATTAATAATGTCATCTTTTACATTCATAGGTTCAAATCGCCTGTTTGCTAGGATTTCTGGTAGTTTCTCAGACTGATCGTTACGAGCCGCTTCCTTACCCCACTCAACTAGTGATTCGTAATGATCTTCTTCACCAAGGTCACCTAGCCAGAACATGTCGCTTTCCGTTACCAACACAGAGACATTATGCATCTTGCAAGGACCCAAGCAACCTGAAATCATTAGCTCTACTCTATTTCCAAGATTATTCTCTTCCCACGATTTTTTCAGGTATTCTACTGGGACCTCATTATGCCCCTTCTCGATGCTCCCACAGCAGCAACCACTGCAGACAACCA
>JAYZLO010000007.1:0-14063 GCA_036154175.1 Thermoplasmatota archaeon
GCGATAGAGGCTGTAGTTGAGTCCCTCAAGGGCAGGGCAGTTCCGGTGGAGACTGGCGAGACAATAAAGCAAGTCGCCACAATCGCCTCGAACAACGACGAGGAAATTGGTACCCTGATTGCAGACGCTGTTGATGCCGTCGGTCGCGATGGAGTGATAACAGTAGAGGAGGCCACATCGATAGAGACCTCCCTGAATGTCGTGGAGGGCATGGACTTCAACACGGGGTACATCAGCCCGTACATGATCAACGACAAGGAGAAGAGGGAAGCAATCCACGAGAGCCCGCTCATCCTGCTCACGGACCACACGATCAACTCTGCCCAGGACCTCCTCCCATCTCTGGAGGCCAGCGTTCAGCAGAAGAGGCCCCTGGTGATAGTCGCAAAGGACCTCGAGGGAGAGGCACTAGCAACACTTGTCCTCAATGTAGTCAGCAAGGTCGTCAAGGCCGTGGCCGTGAAGGCTCCGGGCTTCGGAGACGAAATCGCAGAGCAGCTAGAGGACATAGCAGTCTTGACTGGAGCGAAGCCCCTGTTCAAGGACCAGGGGGCCGACCTGAAGGCCCAAGGACCTTCGAGCCTAGGTAGTGCTGACAGGATTATAGTTGGAAAGAGCAAAACCACGCTCGTTGGAGGTGGCGGTGACAAGAAGGCCACTGAGGAGAGAGCGGAGCTACTTCGAGGCCAGGCAAAGCTCTCCACCAGCAAGTGGGACAGAGAGAAGATCGAGAAGCGAGTCGGGAAGCTGACCGGGGGAGTAGCGGTCCTGAAGATCGGAGCCGCAACGGAGACGGAGGTCAAAGAGACCAAGGCCAGAGTGGATGACGCGCTAAACGCCACAAGAGCTGCAATGGCAGAAGGTGTTGTTGCAGGTGGTGGAGTTACCCTGCTCAGGGCAAGGGAGGCCCTCAAGGAGCTCGCTGGATCTGCCGATGGCGATCGAGCAATCGGGATCAACCTGGTATATGACGCACTTGCTGCTCCTACAAGGCAGATCTCCAAGAACGCCGGTGCAGACGGCGACAAGGTAATCGAGAAGATCCTCTCAAACGAGGAAGAGGACTTCGGCTACAATGCTAGAACAGGCGAGTACGTCAACATGGTCGACTCTGGAATCCTAGACCCAGCAAAGGTGACTAGGAACGCTCTGGAGTCAGCAGGGTCAATCGCAGGACTGGTTTTGACCACCGAGACTCTGATCGCCGATGACCCTGAGCACAAGCAAGACGCCCCTGCAATGCCAGATATGGGCGGCGGCATGGGCGGCATGGGCGGCATGGGGTTCTAGAATCGCAGACTTGATTTCAGGCCCCTCACTGGGGAGCATGCCTCAATGACGACGAAGGGTGACCGAGCTCAGGCGCTGACGTACCCTATGAGTACCGAGAGGCACCATTTACCAAGCGGTTTGAATACGTGCAAACCTCCCCGACAAATCATGAGAGCACCTCGGAAGGAACTTATCCTCGCATCGATGATGACTGCTTGCGTGCTCAGCAGCGGATGCCTGGCACTATCGATGCAGAGGGAAATAATGGAGGGTTGGAGAGAAGCCCCCGAGTACATAGATGAGGACGAGACCGTGGGATGGTCCGAGACTTTCGAGACTGGTGCCGAGCTGAACTCGGTGGTCTACGAGAACCAGACCAACGTAAGAATCGACGAGACCGTCTCGAAGCTAGTCCTCAGCTTCACCGTTCGTTTCCCATACTCCGGGACACTGGAAGAGTTGATTGGGAACGAGACCAATGAGGTCAGGTTCGTGGAGGCTAGGTTGTGGGAGCCGGGCACTAAGCAGTCTGGAGGGGACCCATTCTGGGAGGTTAGGGCCACACAGGACTACACAGATCGAGTCGAATGGACCAACTTGGATTTCATAGAAGGAACATGGTCTCTGGAGGTCGAGGCCAGGGGTTGGGGGGTAACTACTCCCGTGGAGCAGCTATCCTTCCATGACTCGTTCGACCTCTATGCAACGATCACCAAGCCATGCGTTCACTTCCCCGAGACGCACGAAGTAAACGAGGACGGAGACAAGGAATGCACATTCCTCTCAGACCTCGAAGACTGAGGAGGGACGGCCCGTGTCCCCTGCGCAGCGCTTATCAACCGAAGGCAGGTGGCCGCGTCGCTGAGGAAACCGAATGTCGGAGGCTACATCACCACTTGTCCCGCTTGACGTGTACGAAAGGCACGCAGTTCACATCGGTACAAACCAGAAGTCAGCGGACATGCGAGAGTTCCTTGACACAATGCACCAGGACAGCAGCGGCCTGCACATCATAGACATCAATCAGACAGACTCCAGGATCAGGGTCGTCGCAAACTTCCTCTCCAACTACGAAGCCAGCAGAGTCCTCGTGGTTAGCGCGAGACAGTACGGACAGAGGCCAGCCAGGAAGTTCGCACAGTCAATTGGAGCCCGACATATCGTGGGGAGATTCATCCCCGGGACCCTGACCAATCCAAGGCTGAGGACCTACACTGAGCCCGAGGTCATCCTTGTTACCGATCCGGCGGCAGACTCACAGGCCCTCTCGGAAGCTGTCAAGTCCGGCCTCCCAGTCGTCGCTATCTGCGATGCGAACAACAGGCTCAGGAACGTCGATCTAGCACTTCCGGCCAACAACAAGGGACGAAGATCCCTTGCACTAGTCTATTGGCTCCTATCTAGGGAGATTCTCAAGTCCCGTGGAACTGTGAAGAACGATATGGAATGGGAACTGGCTGAGGACGTCGCGGAATGGGAGTCTACATTCTGATATCTCGACGTACTCAAAGCAGACGACCCTTCCGTGTTAACGATGAACCCACCTGAGAGCTCCCTCTTCCTCGCCCCCATGGCAGGCGTAACCGACCTGGCCTACAGGATCCTGGCCAGGGAATGCGGGGCAGACGTCACGGTGACCGAGTTCACTGCTGCTTCCGGCCTAACCAGGAAGAACACATACTCGTGGTTGAAGGTCGAAAGCGATAGCAGGGAGTCTCCTTTCATACCGCAGATTTTCGGGGGGGTGATAGAAGAGATGACCCAGACCGTGGAGATGCTACAGGACAGAGCGGACATAATCGACATCAACTTCGGATGCCCCGCTCCCAAGGTATGCCGCAATGACGCCGGCGCAGCGCTTCTGAGGGACCCCGATCGGGTGGTAGCGATGGTCAGTGCTTGCATAGAGGTGGCGAGTGTGCCCATTACCGTGAAGATGAGACTAGGTACGGGAAGCGGTGCGAATACTGCCCTGGAGATCTGTAGGAGGCTTGAGGAAGTGGGAGTTGAGAGGGTATGCGTCCATGGTCGCACACTAAGGCAGCGATACTCAGGAGAGGCAGATTGGTCCCAGATAAGAGAGATCGTGGAATCGGTGGGGATACCAGTCATCGCAAATGGAGACGTCACTGACTCCCTGACCGCGTCAAAATGCCTGGAACACACGGGAGCTGCAGGACTGATGATAGGAAGGGGGGCTATCGGTCGACCATCCATCTTCTACGAGATAAAGAGGGACCTCGGTTGGACAAACGATGAGCCCCCGTGGGGGGACGGCGATCATGCAATCGCTCGGCTTTGGTGCTGGGATCGCTATCTCGAGCTCAGTGAGGACCTGTACTCTGACAGACCGAACAAGAATCTGAAGAGGCACGCCGTATCCTTCACCAAGGGACTTCCCGGAGCATCCTCTATGAGAGTCAGCCTTCATAGGGAGACAGACCAGAGGAAGCTAGGTAGGATGGTTTCAGAATACCTTGGAGACTTGGCTAGATTCGAGGGGATCCCAGCTAATCACCCATCGCCCTGATTTCCTCGGCCACACCCATAATTCTCATCGGCACAGCATCCAGCTGTACGATCTGGACCCTTGAGGTTCCATCCGATCTGATCCAAAGAGGGGAGTCCCAGTTAACGGTATGACTGCTCCCTTCGACTGCAGAGACCCTTCCCACGACGAATTGCATATCAGAAGAAGCGTGCACCACATCTCCAATTTCCAGACTCTTTCTTTGAAAGGGAGCAACTGCCAGGTCGAAAGTAGTGGACTCGTGCTTTTCCATCGCCCCACTTCCTGGCATGCAAATCATACATCCCCTGTGGAGAGACTGCTCTCTTAGGTTTCTGAGTGCCAATCCGACCCTGTCTCCCGCGGACGCTAATTCCACATCGTCATCCATAACCTGGAGCGATCTCACCACCCCAATTTCCCCTGCTGGGAGTACCTCGACCTCATCGTGCTTGGATACCCGCCCCGATTGGACATAACCTATCGCGACAAGGCCCACTCCCTTGACATTGAAGTGCTGGTCCACGGGGAGTATTAGGTCAGCCCCCTCCTGACTGCCCGAGTCCTCAGATAGGCCGTCCTGGATTCTGAAAAGCCCCTCCCTGATCTCATGCTCATCGACCTCTCCTTGTTTGATCTGCCATCCTCCTAGGCCAGCTTGTTGCAGCATCATCTCGACCTGGTCCGGATCGATCCATTCCCCTTGGTTAGGTGAAATTATCGCGAAGCCATCGTAAATTCCTGAGCACCCGAAGGCTACCATCGCCTCGCCCACTGCTGGATTGAGCTCACTGATTTCCAAAAGACCTGCCTTTGCTACACCCAGGACACTAAGCAACGGTCTGATGCTATCCGGGTGTTTGAGGGGCCTGAGCAGGGATAGAACCCTAATGCCATCTTCCCCCGACTCCTTGTGGACGAATGACTCGATGTCTCTCGAGTCCCCTTTTTTCCCAAGCTTCCTCCCCAACTCCCCAGAACCTAACATTGCAACGTTTAGCACAGACACAACATCACCATCTATGTGGAAAGTCCGAACCTATCCATGGTTTGAATCATGACGAAGTAACCCGCTACGGTGGTCGCCAGCCCAGCCGCTAGAGCTGGATAGAACTCCCAGTCCCTAGACTCGATCAGCCATGGCATAACGATGAACATCAGCAGTGACGGGATCAAAAGCCAAACGATGTCCTTCGCGAATGAAGAGATCTCAATCGCAGTCTGCCCCTCGTGAAACATCATCATCATGGAAAGGACACTGACAATCGGTATCGAGGCCAATACTGCAGACAACAGGGTACTCCTCTCCGAGATTTGCGCTACAGAGAAGATAATCGCAGCTGTCAGCAGGATCTTCCCTAGGTCGAAAGCCCATCCCATGAACCTCAGCCGGTATTTTCACATTTAGTTCATTCAGTTGCAAAGTACCCCTAGACACCAATACATATGCCTGAGCCCCTAGCGAGGGCTATGAGAGAGATGAGAAAGGACTACAGAGATGGCGGAGAACTAAGCATTCCAGACCCTCAGAATCCACTTGAGCTCCTGTCCGAATGGATCATAGACGCAAAAGAGGCTGGAGTAACAGAGCCCAACGCAATGAGTCTGGCAACGGTCGACCAATCAGGGTCTCCAAGAAACAGAATGGTTCTACTGAAGCACCTAGAAGGAGAGAGCATAGGCTTCTTCACGAATCTGGAAAGCGACAAGTCGCTGGAAATCAGATCGAATGACTCGGTCTCGGTAACGGTCTGGTGGCCCGAGATGGAAAGACAGGTCAGGATAGAGGGAAGGGCTTCCGAGATGGACAGAGAATTAGTGGAAGACTACCACTCCTCCAGACCTCGACTGAGCAGGATAGCAGCATGGTCCTCAGACCAGAGCAGGAATCTTGAGTCCAGGGATGAGCTGGTCGGTAGGTTCAACCATTTCGAATCGGAATTCGAGAACGTTGAGGTCCCACTGCCTCCATTCTGGGGGGGATTCACGATCAGGGCGAGAAAGGTCGAATATTGGTCTGGCAGGCCAAGCAGGCTGCATGAGAGGATCCTGCTGACCAGAGATGATGGGGAATGGTCACAGCAAAGGCTCTACCCATGAACGGGTTCCTTGAGAGCCGAGATCGCCCAGGTCATCCCCATGGCGGTCACAAAACCGACGACAATGTTCCATTCCGCAAGCCTGTCCAGTGCCAGGACCACGAAGAAGAATGAGATCTGGAGGATGAACAGTATGAAGTATATCACGGGGGCTCCAGCCATTCTGTAGTCCATGAATTCGTAGATGAAGACCCCAGAGATGAAATTGGCGTATATGGCTGCCCAGAAGACGTAGACAATCCCTATCAAAGCGGGGAAGACGAAGTACTTCCACTCCACCTGCATATCATTGAGGACAAGCGATAACGCCATCATCGCGACGTTTACGTTGTGCATCACGATCTCGTACCAGCTGAAGAGGTGATCAACCGGATTCCCCTTCCTTTGGTTATCACCGATTATGTGGAAAGTAATCACGCATGTAACCAGAATGGCACAAGCAAAGGCGCTCGAGAAGAGTATGGGCGAGGCCAGCAGTATCCACTCAGGGACCTCTCCTCCAGACATGTGGATCCAAGTGGCATAGCCGGAGGTGGCGAAGCTAATCCCAATCAGGGCGAAGTGCCACATCGTGAAAGCAGCGAGCCTGGTCGGTCCGACCACATCCCTCCTCCTAATCTCCCGATCTTTGAAGAAGAGGGGGTAGTCCTTACTGCCCTTGGGATCCAAGGCTATCCAAGACAATGTGATCACGACAAGAATCACGCATGATATCCTGAATAGGAGAAGCGCACCATCGGGAACGATGCTGGATGCCGCCACCTCCTCCTGCGTCTGCGATTCCTCCAATACATCCGACGAGGAAATGAAGACCAGCAATAGGATGAGGAATCCCAAAGTCAAGAGTCCGGTATCGGCTCCCTTGTCGCGACTTCCGTACACCATCAGCCTGTCGAGCATGGACAGGGCGGCAATGGTCAGCTTGAATATCCTTCTAGTAGGCGGGCTGGTTTGCCTGGTAGGCTCTAATCATCGCCATTCGAGCGAGGACGATGACCAGCAATGCAGATGAAAGCAGGATGCCCCCTAGTATCACTGACGTCCTCATGAGCATCAGGCAGAACCCCGTTATCCCGCACCCATAGCTCACCATTTCGCACCTCGATGCCAGCCGTAGGATGGAATCGGGAACCATCATCTTGGCCGAGGAATCAAACTCTCTGATCATCCTGGAGAGTAGGATGTACAGGCCTTGGAATGGTATCGCCAGGCAGAATAGCCCCATGGCGATTATCAGTATCCTGTCTTGGGGGTTATCGCTGATCTCGCTGCCCTTCCAGAAAAGGTTGCTCAGCCCCACGGAAAGAAGTCCAGTGTGGATAAGTGCGGATGTGGTACTTGGAGAACCGGACTCGCTCGTTTCAGGCACCACGGATGTGTTGCTCTAACTGGCACTATTGAGAATTGCGCTGCGCGGAAGCCCTCTCCAGCTGATTATCGGGTAATCTGCTCCACATCGCCCTCTTCCAGACTGGGGAGATGACGCGGGGCCACCAAGAGGCATAGTAACCCCATCTGAGTTGGGGGGTGCCCTCGTATGGCCGTAGCTTCCAGAAGGGGACGCTGGCCCTGAGGTGGTGGTCCGAGTGCCTTGTCAGCTCGATCAGACTCCATCTCGACCAACGAGCCTCTGTATTCCAAGCATGCTCAATCTGGAACTTTCTGTCCCCGTCCGGCCTTCTTAGCCCCCAGTGCCTGATGTAATTGACGTATTCAAGCGTGAGAATGGAGATCCCGGAAAGTATCACCCAGCCCACTGCCACTGGTGCCGCCCATTCTTGGCCGTAGAAGTGAGCAATCCCCAGGGAGGCGAAAACCGCCAACTGGAGGGCGAGACCTCTCCAAGATGGATTCCCGAGGCCACTCCTGCCCTTGCGGTCGTGTATTCTCACTGAGGACGCGAACTGCCCTGGAATCGTCCTTAGCCAGAATGACCACAGCCCCTCATCGGCCCTGGCGCTGGCTGGATCGTCATCGGTCGCGACATTTCGGTGGTGGTTGTGGTTGTGCTCAGTGGTGAAGTGAGTGTAGTTTATCGAGAAAAGGAGAAGTCTTGCCAGCCTCCAACCGGCGCTCTTCGGCCTCTTGTGGCCGAGCTCGTGGGCCGTCACCGTCGCCGAGGCAGCTGCACTCAGTCCGGATGATAGGCCCCCAATAACAAGCCACCAGGTCAATCCCTCGTGCGAGGCGAACCAGAAGAAAGATGCGACCACAATGAGGTGCATTATCCCATGAACCCAGAGCAGTACCTCGAAAGGCGTACCCGAATCCCTTGGAGGCCTAGGCACCTCCGACTCTCCCATCACAATGTCCAGGACCGGGCCCACCCCCCAAACGAAGATGACGCCCATGGCCGCGAAGATCTCGCTTTCCAATACTCCGAGGATGTTTCCTGAAATGGCCAGAAAGGGGGTGATGAGGCCAAGTAGATGGAAGGCCCACGGTTCGGGGCTCAGTTCAGGGCCTTCACTCATACAAATCTGCGTGAAGACTCCTCGCCTTAGCGATTTTGGGTGCGACAACTGCCTGGCAATACGGATTCGTGGATCCGGATCGAGCGAAGTAGTCGTGATGGTAATCTTCCGCCTCCCAGAAAACATCGAACGGCACGACCTCCGTGACTACTGGATCCTCATAGTATCCAGATACCTCTTCGATGGCTCTTAGCGCATCCTCTTTCTGCTCCTCATCTGAGAAAAGGACAATGCTCCTGTATTGGGGGCCTATGTCGTTGCCCTGCCTGTTCAGTTGGGTCGGATCGAACAGAGTGTGGAACACCCTCAGGAGGACTGGCCTCGGTATCACGTCGGGGTCAAAGGTCACCCTAACTACCTCAGCATGACCGGTCCTTTTTCCGCATACCTGCTCGTAAGTGGGATTCTCTAGATGCCCGCCACTGTATCCGGGCACCACTTCATGAACGCCCCTGAGGCCAAGCAATCCCCCCTCTATGCACCAGAAGCAGCCACCACCGAGATGAATAGTCTCCACCTAGCTACCTCCTGTAGTTGGGAGCCTCTCTGGTGATCTCCACATCATGGACGTGACTCTCAGACAGTCCCGCGTTTGTTATGCGAACGAATTTGCATTCCGCCTTCATTTCCTCTATGGTCGCGTTTCCAGTGTAGCCCATTGAACTCCTCAGTCCCCCCATCAGCTGATAGAGGACGTTGTCGACCGGCCCCCTAGAGGGGACCCTGCCCTCTATTCCCTCTGGCACGTACTTCTTCGTATCTCCCTGGGATGATTGGAAATAACGATCCGACGAACCCTTGCTCATGGCACCCAGCGAACCCATTCCTCTGTACTGCTTGTATGCCCTCCCTTGGTACAGTATTGTCTCCCCGGGGGACTCATCCGTCCCGGCAAGTAGCGAACCAACCATAACGCAATCTGCCCCGGAGGCGATTGCCTTGGCTATGTCGCCGCTGTATTTGATCCCACCATCCGCAATGACTGGGATCCCTTTCTCGGAGCACGCCTTAACTGCGCTCATGACTGCCGAGAACTGGGGTACGCCCACTCCAGTCACTATCCTAGTGGTACAGATTGAGCCCGGGCCGATTCCGACCTTTATGGCGTTGGCACCGCAATCGATCAGTGCTTCCGCTGCCACATCGGTACCAACGTTTCCAGCGATGATCTGTGCCTGAGGGCCCGCTTCAGACCTGATCTTTCTAACCGTCTCCAAAACCCCATGAGAGTGGCCGTGAGCAGTGTCAACGGCAATCGCATCTGCACCTGCCTCTAGCATCGCTAGCGCCCTGAGGACTCCTTTGTCGCCAGTTCCGGTTGCAGCGACGACTCTGAGCCTTCCCCTGTCGTCTTTGCAGGACAGCGGGTTATCCCTAGAGCGATTTATGTCCCTTACTGTGATCAGGCCTGAGAAGCCTCCTTCGGGATTCACTACGACCAGCTTCTCGATTCTATGCTGGTGGAGTAGCCTTTTGGCATCCTCCAGATCGACGTGTTCGGGGACAGTGACTAGATCCCTAGTCATTACTTCAACGATGGGCGTCTCAATATCCTCGACGAATCTGATGTCCCTGTTCGTGACCATTCCTACGATTCCTCCATCTTCGCTTATCACAGGGAAGCCGGAGAATCCGTACTGATCCTTCATCTCCCTTAGTTCGCCTACGGTCATCTTTGGGTCGACGGTTACTGGCTCTAGTACGAGCCCCGATTCGAAACGCTTGACCTTGTCTACCTCCTCGGCCTGGTCCTCAATGGACATGTTCCTGTGAATGACGCCGATACCGCCGCTCTGCGCCATTGCGATAGCCATCTCCGCCTCGGTGACCGTATCCATCGCCGCAGAAGCTATTGGGGCGTTGAGCTCAATCTCCTGAGTAAGCCTAGTATTGAGAGAAACCTCGGCCGGGAGTACGGCTGACTCTGCTGGCAGGAGTAGAACGTCATCGTAGCTGAGCGCGGTCTCAATCTCTGCCATTAGGGATACGCGGGGTGACTCATACTTCAACGATTCCATTCGGATTTATCGCCCGTTCCCCTGTATTCGTTGGATTCAATAGTAACCTGCCTGCCGAGGGCCCGGTGAGCAGATGATTAGACCCGCTATCATAGGTTGGAGGGAGTGGATTGGCCTCCCCGAGCTACAGCGCCCCCCCATCCTAGCAAAAGTGGATACCGGGGCGTGGTCAAACACTCTGCACGCATCAGAAATCGAGGTAATCGAGTCCCAACCCGAGACTAGAGTACGTTTCAGGATGGAAAGTGATGGAAGGTGGGTGGAACGCCCTCTGATAAAGTGGAGGAGGATTAGGGACAGTGGGGGCCATGAGACCCTCCGTCCAGTGATCCGAACGACCATCGAGATCGCATCGAGGGATTTCGATGTCGAGGTTTGCCTAGCGGACAGGTCAATGCTCAAGCATCGAATGATCCTAGGGAGGAACTTCCTCAGACTTGGATTCATAGTCAACCCATCCAGGCAGTGCATCCACACAATGATCCGCTCGGATGATAGGGTATCCATGGGATCAATGGAATGAAACCCCTTTGGGCGTACCCCTTCTCGCGCGACCATGGTAAAGACGATCCTAGTCCCCGCCACCAGGCCCGACGAGCCTTCGCCATGGTGGCTGAAGGGTGGGGCCATATTCATCGGAGTCCTAGGATTCTCATCGCTGATAGGGGCGGTCGCACTAGCAGTCTCCGGACTCTACCTGGAAATCATGGCAGAATCCTTGGATACCCAGGAACTCTGCGCCGAAGACCCGGACCCGGAAGAGTGCGTGGCAGTATTCGAGGCAATTTTACAGATTTCCGAAATGAAACTATGGGATGTTGGGGCCGCATTCTCCGCACTGCTGTTCCTGTTGTCGATCCCCACGGCCATCATAATGTGGAATGCCGAGGATCGTGATATGGCCCTGAAGCTGGCTTGGGCATGGATATCAATACACGCAATCTCCCAGCTCTACATTACACACACGACCATGGAGTTTATGGACAATTTCTACGACTCAATCCCCTCCGACCAACTGGCACTGGTCTCCGTCTTCCAGTCGGTTGCCTCCTATGGGGGTGTGATTCTATGCGAGTTCTCCCTAGCCGCTGGCCTAGCCCTCATCTCGTACCAGACAAGGCCCCCAACCTCCTTGGAGGTCCCTTCAGCATTCCATACCGTCGAACAAGAGTAAGTTGAAGTGGCGCGTCTCGTAGCGAGGAACATGCAGCACGTAGTTAGCGGGGTAATGATCACCAATACGGAAACCATAGCTGGGAAGGTAATCGCCCAGAACCTTGGTGTCGTAGGTGGGTCGACGGTAAGAGCGAAGAATATCGGCAGGGACATCACTCAGGGCCTGAGGAACATCATGGGCGGGGAGCTAGTCAAGTACACTGAGCTTCTGGAGGAGTCAAGGAACGAGGCCATAGCTAGGATGGTCTCTGACGCAATGTCAAGAGGGGCCAATGCGATCGTGAACGTTCGCTTCGCTACGAGCGCCGTGACTGCCGGGGCCGCCGAGCTTTTCGCTTACGGGACCGCTGTCAAGGTCGAGTAGGAGTGAAGTCCCATGGGCTTCCGAGGAACAAGAGCTAGCTTCCTGGCCCTGGCAGTCATGCTGTCGATTCTCGCAATATCCACCAACGTCTCAGCCCAGCTCTGGTTCAGCGACACACCCGGGGGACCAGACATCCTCTTCGTGTTCTGCCTGCTTCCACTGATCCTTTTTGGGGTAGTTTTCGGTTTGATCTGGGGCGTGTCCTATCCCGTGATGTTCGTGATTGGCGCGCTAACCAGCGGCTCGAGGATGGACAAGAGGATGAGGAGCTTAGTAGTGAGGGAGCAGGCATCGATAGATCACTTCGGGAGGGATCCGCTCTCAAGCCTCAGGGGCACGCATATCGTCGGAGGGGTCGCAGAGACGGGCCTTGTTTACTCCAGCATAGTTTACGCACCTAGTCATTGGCAGCTGCTGATAGCTTGGTTCAACAACTTGGTCGGAGGGAGGGTCGGGATCCTTCACTCAGTAGTGGCCGTCGCTAGAGCAGAAGCCAAGCAGAGGCTCAGGGAGAAGGCACAGGAAATGGGTTGGGAGGAAGTGCTCAACGTCAGGCTGGATACGGCGGAGATGACTCCAACCAGCGCCAAGAAGGGAATCAGGGCCGTTGAGATATTCGCCTACGGGACAGGGATAAGGTACAGTTAGGCGAAACCCAAGGAATCATTAAAGGAGACTAGCCATCTCAGGTGGGATGAGAAACATGGTCCAGTCCCCGGTTACGAAGATCGAGCCCCGCATCGCAAGCAAGCTCGCCAAGCAGAGATACCACCTCGTCGGGGATCACGGTGGGGTCAAGGTCTGCCACTGGACCAAGCAGTCCCTGATAGCCGACAGATCCTGCTACAAGGGCACATTCTACGGAATAGAGAGCCACGGGTGCATGCAGATGGCCCCCAACGTGGACACCTGCAACTTGGGTTGTACTTACTGCTGGAGGGAACCTCACTCGGACACACTGAACAAGATAGACGACGACCCATACGAACTCTACTTGGAGTCTGTCCGGGCACATCGGAGGCTCCTAACTGGGTACGGAGGGAACCCAAAGGCCGACAGGGAGAAGTGGCTGGAGGCCCAGAACCCGAAGCATGTGGCCATATCTCTCAACGGGGAGCCAACCCTCTACTCAAGACTCGGGGAGTTCCTGGACATCTGCCACCAGCATGGCACTAGCACCTTCTTGGTCACGAACGGTAGCCTCCCCAAGGTCATCGAGGAACTAGATCCCCTTCCTACCCAGCTCTACGTGAGTGTGGATGCGCCGAATAAGGAGACATTCGACAGGCTATGCAAGCCGAAGTTCGCCCAGGGCGCCTTCCATAAGCTCGAGCAGACGCTCGAGCTGCTCCCCAGCCTTGACACCCGGACAGTATGCCGTCACACGCTCATAAAGCACGAGTCACTGGGATTCCACGAGGATTACGCCAGGCTCGACAACCTCGCAGATCCAGACTTCATCGAGGCCAAGGGCTACGTCTTCGTCGGCAACAGCCGCAACAACCTCTCGATTGACAACATGCCCAGTCATGCCGATGTGATGGAATTCTCGGAGACGCTCGCTCCTCTTGTGGGCCGAGAAGTCCTTTCCGATCGGAGTGAGAGCAGGGTGGCGCTGATCGGGCGAGAGATGATTCCCGTCACCCTGCCGGAAAAGGTCCGTGACCTTCCAGCTGATCTGGGAATCGCGAAGCCGATGAGGATCAATCTGCCTCAGGCCTGAACCATCGGCCTGCTAGATCCGCACTCGGGGCATAGCTGCTCTTCGCTTTCACCGTAATTGTGGAAGCAAGCGGGGCAGACCTCTGCCAGCCTCATACTCACTGATTCTCCAACGTCCACCCGATCCTCGGCGACTCTCTCCAGGTGGAGCATGTCTCTGCCTATATCAGGAAGCTCGAACCTCCCTGGCCCTCCGATCTCCAGTAGTACGTCCGGAGGGAGCGTGATTGTCCCGGTGTCGTCGACCAGAAGTTCCCTTGAGTCGGATAGATCACCAACATCGACGTCAACACCATGCTGCGCGATGAACCTGCCTTCCCTCAGTTCAAGGGACCTCTCGCAGAACGCTGCTACCTCCTTGCTGTGAGTCACAAGCAGGAATGCGACATCATCTTCCTTGTGGAGCTGGTCGAACAGCGAAAGCACCTC
>JAYZLO010000008.1:0-14675 GCA_036154175.1 Thermoplasmatota archaeon
CAATTTATCCGCTAATCCATCGACTAGTGGGACTTCGGGGCCCACTACAACCAATGATATCTCTAATTCCTCGGCCAAATTAACTATAGCATCAAGATTCGACAAAGATATGTCATGATTTTTTGCAATGAATGATGTACCTGCATTTCCTGGGAGGCAATGAACTGAAGATACCGATTTACTTTGGGCTAAACCTATCGCAATAGCATGCTCCCTCCCCCCACTACCAACTACCAATACATCCATCCCTGACATTTTTTCATCCTGTAATTTATTTTCTTCAAACTAGTATGGGACCGCCTTTAGACCCAATTTGTAGCCTAAAATGTTAAACGATCTGTGAATAATAGGAGTAATGAGTAGAAGAATTAGCATTCCGAAAAGAAGTTCTGAACTACCGACTATCGATGGCGAGAGTAAAAACTGACCAAATAGAAATGTCGAAATTGCAAAGGGAACCGTATCTAACATAGGGGCGCTAGAACTTATGCTTCCCTCTCTCTTATGTCCAAGGCGCCTCTTTACGAAGGATCCGACAGAATCGCCGAACATACAACCAAAGCCTAGAACAAGGCCTAGTATGAAAGCAGAACTTGTTTCGGTCCCAAAATAAAACCAAGCTTCTGATATATCCATCGAACTAGTCCCATAAGAATCTAGAGGATTCAGGAAAGGAGCTGATTCTGTTAAGTTCTCGTCGGACAAAGAATGAATTATCACCCCTAAGATTCCGCCACCCAGAGAGCCTCCTAATAGGCCATTCCAAGTCTTTCCGTCTCCAAGGACACGATTACCGTCACTCATGACCCTACCCCCATCTATGGTGAAAACTGGTACTCCTGTAAGATCTGGAATCCATTTCCCGCCGAGCATTGCGGCAGTGTTGGCAAGATAGCCTGGAAGATATAGCCAGAGTACTATCAATGGAGCCATGAAAGGGTCTTCCCAAGGGAGATTTTCCGATGCCATTGTACTGCGGGACGAAATATGGAGAATGAACCTTCGCCCTCACGAGTCGAGAAGTTAACTCCCGGTAAACTATAATCTAAGGGGTGATGTTCATTTCCTTGAAGTAATCCGGAAGAACATGTGGAGTAGGTTTTCGCCTGTAGTTTGCATTGTTATGATTGCCGCATTGACCATTCTGCCAATAAATGTGACTGGTCAGAACGGGGAAATAATCATTGAGTCTGATTTAACATGGACCGAAGAAACAACGATTTCGCAGAATATAAAGATTGTAAACGGGGGATCACTGACCCTAAGCAATGCTGGGTTTGCAATTGAAAAGGGCGTAGACATATTTGTAGATGAGGTATCGAATCTCGTAGTTAACAATTCAGAAATTCATTCTTTGGAACCTCCTGGGGGGTTGGTTGGATTCGGATACTGTGACGTATTAAACAGATCTGGAGTGTGGATTGATTGGCCAGTTTCCGATGCGGTTAGCATCACTCTAGTACCGATCTCCCCTTCGAGTTTTGATTTTGTGACTGCATACTTTAACGAAAGCCAAGGAAGAGTTTCTGAGGAAATGTCAGGAGAGCAGTATACTCTTGAAATTGATGGGGGCGGTTCTGATGGAATCTGGATTGACTTGGTAGGTCCTAACTGCTATCCTCCGTCAATAAGCACTATCTCTGTGAAGAGGACCAATGGGGCCGGCTTCGACTGCCAATACTGCCTGATGCCTACTAATGCCGCTGATTATAATCATCGAAATATGATGGTTCATGGAAGTCATGGATTCACTATCACCTCAGAAGGTAGTTTCATCACTAACAACTCCCGTATCTTCGGCGGAGGCATAACTTCCACTGGAACGGTAAACATATTCAATTCTGACTTGGATAGAGTTGGCCCGATTATTTTGAACAATGACTCAGGCATAATCCTCGGAAATGGCGTATTCTTTTCCAACAGCACTGACGATCACGATGTCAGGGGAGGGGTTGCTTCTGACATAAATTGGAGCGAAGGAGCCACAGGCACCGGAGGACTTACTGATATGTGGGAAAAAAGGTTATCAGGACAAAGCCTGACCTTCGATGCTAGTTTCGTTACTTACGAGATTATTGGAATGCATAAATTCCCTAAATATACCAATTTCAGTAATGAGGATGGGATTTCATTCATAGATGGGGGACGGGAAAGGGTGGTTGAGATTGCTTGGTCCAAGGATAACACATGGGAAGAAGAGCGGATTTGGAGAGAAGAGGCTATCGTCTTCATTACGGATTTCAGGACTGCATGGAACCCTGAAGACTCGGGAATAGGAGATTATGGCGGAGGCCAGTTGGAGCTAGAATGGAATCAAAATATTCGAGTAAGCAATGGAGTGCCAAGAATTGAATGGTCGTCAATAATAGTTCTCGATGAAAATGGAGATCAACTAAGTTATGACGATAAATATGGTAATGCGAGTATCGGAGATTCTGTAAATGTGGAGGCAGTTCTTACGAATACGGGTACGGCTGCTGCATCAATGGCCATTAATTGTGTGGAGGGGGGTACTGGCGTTACTGCTCAGATTTCACCCTCCTTCCCGAATACAGTCATCGGACCGGGGGAGACTCAAACAATTGCCTTCAACTGGAGGAGTTCAGCTATGGGTATTGAAACTCTGAAGTGCAGTATTCTAACCCCAATCCAGCTAGTGGATGAATTTGCTTTTGGTGGAGGGGAGGCTGCTACTAATCCAGTAAACTGGAACGAGCAAAGTTCTATCTCTGGTGGAGCGGGAATGATTCCCGGACTGATCGCACTACTAATTGGAGCAGCAATCGGCGGATATGTATTATTCTCAATATATAATCAAGAAGATCAAGATTAGGTGTCCATTTAAGTTGCAGAATCAAAGAATTCCTTGAGCGATTGTGGACTCGGCTACTTTGAGGAATCCGGCAATATTAGCACCTGCCACGTAGTTTCCTGGCATACCATATTTCTCAGCAGTTTCGAATGCATTCTTGTGGATATTCACCATTATCCCTTCTAGACGCTGATCTACCTCTTCCCTGGACCAACTCATCCTAAGGCTATTCTGACTCATTTCCAAACCTGAAGTTGCGACTCCTCCTGCATTACTGGCCTTGCCAGGGGCAAAAAGAACCGCATTATCGTGGAACACCTCTACTGCCTCAGGGGTACAGGGCATATTCGCACCCTCTGCAACTGCCATCACCCCGCCTTCAACCAACATTTGAGCCTCCTCTGCGTTAATTTCATTCTGAGTTGCGCAAGGAAGCGCGACGTCGACTTTAGTGCCCCAGAGTAGATTCATGCTTGGTTCTGGTTGTGACTCAGTAAATTCGGCACTATCGAAATTTTGCGCATACTCCTTTATTCTCCCCCTTCTGTTATTTTTGAGATCCATAATCCAAGCCAGCTTTTCTCTGTCAATCCCGGCTGAATCGTATATGAATCCGCTACTATCTGACATTGTTACTGGCTTGCCTCCCAAGTCCAAAACTTTCTCACAGGCGAATTGGGCTACATTTCCGGATCCGCTGATTGCGACAGAAGCGCCGTCGAATGTTTTTCCCTTTGCGGCGAGCATTTCTCTGGCGAAATAGACCAAGCCGTAACCTGTTGCCTCGGGCCTAATCAAGGATCCACCATAAGAGATCCCTTTTCCAGTAAGTACCCCGGTAAACTCATTTGCTAGTTTGCGGTACATTCCAAAGAGATATCCTATCTCCCTACCTCCGACTCCTATATCTCCCGCGGGGACATCCAAATCAGCCCCAATATGCCTCCAAAGTTCGCTCATGAATGATTGGCAGAACCTCTTAACCTCATCATCTGACCTTCCTTTGGGATTGAAATCAGAGCCTCCCTTTCCACCACCCATTGGAAGACCAGTGAGGCTGTTTTTGAATACCTGCTCGAATGCCAGAAACTTCAGGATTGACAAATTTACACTAGGATGGAATCTGAGTCCGCCCTTATATGGGCCAATTGCGCTATTGAACTGTACCCTAAAACCTCTGTTTACATGAAGAGAACCCTCATCATCATACCAAGGTACCCTAAATTGGATTACTCTTTCTGGCTCCACCATTCCAAGCGCTACATCGTAATATTGGGGATTCTCTCCTAATACCGGACCAATGCTGTCAAGTACTTCTTCAACTGCCTGATGGAACTCATTCTGGCTCGGATCTCTAGCTTTCACTGTCTCGTAAACTGTTTTCATCGTATTGTCCATTTGGTCACCAACGATTGTGTTGCCCTGATGTGGGGCGGGCAGCCCTGCCACTATTCCCCTTTTCAATGTTCCAAGAGAAAACTCAGTAATTTGTAGGTTATGAGAATAGTCGTCTCTCTGCGATATCGGCGACTCTAGCCTCATTTCCGGGCAAAGTCATAACATATACCGCTTCCTGACTGACTTGTCTCGTTCTCAATGCTTCGGCCATAGGCGTAACTTCACGTAGCCAACGAATTTTACCATCATCGCCCATGACTCTGACATCTACCTGAGACATTCTGGGCTCGGAAAGTAGAATTTTGATACTTGGGACATCTATAGCCACATATCCAGGACTAAGTCCTGCTCTTGCAGCAAGATCATCTTCCATTTCTCTTCTAGTTTGAGGGTCTTTTACAATAGATATCAGAGCATCTATCTGATTTCTGGATAAATCCTCCTTTCTTCTGCTCAAACATACCTTGAGTAATTTCCTATACTTCAGCCTGGTAATCATATCTTTTGAAAAGCCTCCAACCTTTTCTAGTGCTCCCCAAATCTCTGCATCTACCCTTCTTTGAAGGTCTAATGAGTCAGGTAAATCATCTCCTGCTCTCTCAACGGCTCTAGAAAGCATAACTTCTGTTACTCTGGTAACTCTATGAAAATAAACGGCACTATACATCAGGCCTCTAGCGACCAGCATTCCCTCGAGAGCAGAAAGGCCCCCTTGATCGATGGCAATATCGCCTGCCTGACTTCTAATGCACTCGATAATTCTATTATGATCGACTACTCCGTGTTTGACCCCAGTGAAGTGTGAATCTCTCAGAAGGTAGTCTAGTTGGTCACAGTCCACCGGCCCATGGATTAATTGAGCCATTGTTCTATCCTCATCAGAAAAGTTATCTCTGCCTTCGGTCCAACTGAGCAATGATCTTTCAGTCCCAGAAGCGTCGGCCCCAGTTATCAATGAGGAAACTAGCTTTGGATCTACGCCATTTCTCTCCAAAATATCTGGGATTGTTTGTCTCTGTTTGAAGGAGTTCTTTTCATCACCCACCAATACATCATATTCTCCAAGAATTATCCCCTTGGTGACTTCCATATGGTCCATCCCTCCTCGCTCTGCTAAAATATGCTCAAGAGTATGTGAATAGGGACCATGTCCCACATCATGAAGCATTGCCGCTGCCTTTATTGTATCCTTATCTTGTTGTTCTAATGAGAGTGAATCGGACATCCTCCCTACTATGTGAGAGGCGCCCAGAGAATGTTCAAACCTAGTATGGTGGGCCCCCGGAAATACCAAATGTGCAAGACCGAGTTGCTTGATATGACTTAGTTTATTTATCTCGGGAGTGTTGAGAAGTTCTTCCATCATCCCTTCGATTTTGAACTGTCCGTGAATTGCGTCGTTGATTACTTTCAAGGGAGCACCTGATTACTCGAGAGACGCATATGCCTTGAAACACACGTAAGAAGCGTCAGAACATCATATTTCTCATTAATTCATTGTATTTCAATTGTATTTCATTTGCAATACAATTATAATCCTCTTACACCTCTCACGGATTCAGGAGGAGCATAAGGTGCCAGGCAACAGTCCGATGGTCTCACTTAGAATTCCTGAAGACCATCTGTTAGAATTAGACAGATTAGTTGGTTTTGATGGAATGAGGAATAGATCAGACGTAATCAGGGAGGCAGTCCGTAGAATGCTTTCTTCTCCTTTACCAGGTAAGGGCGATAGAGTAGAGGTTGACCTCGGTCCAGAACTTACTGTAAGGCTTCAGGATTATTGTAAAATTGTTGGCGAGACTGCAGACGTTGTCCTAAGACAATCTGCAAGAGAGATGATCAGGAAGGAAATGATCGAGGGTGCAACAGTCGTAGATCTACTAAGAAAGCGTATGGAAGAAATACGCTCCAGACACGAAGACGAATCAAATATATGAGGTGAGAGAGATATGGGCGATGTAGGGGTGCACGCACAAAATCAGGGGGGGCGGCTAACCCGCCCCCCCAACCAAAATTCGAAGGAAGGCAAGGGATTTGGAACTGGATTAAGGAAAATCAGAAACAGAGCTAGAAGTCTCAGTAATGCCGTGGGGTACGACTCAAGAGATGTACCCAGAGTTCGAAGAAATTCTAGGAAATAATTAGCTCAACACACACACCGTCCCGCACTTTGTGCGGGGCAACCTAACTCAGGCAGAAATGTAATAATAAAATGGGATGCAAACTTATGAACGGTCAATTCCCAATCGGAATCCATGCCAGAGGAGGAAACGGATTATGGAAGACCATTCTTTGCACATGATTCTCCAAGGAAATCTCAGAAAGAAATGATTTCAGATGGAATAAAGGTTCTGAAAGATGGTGGTTACCTTCTTGCCGCTGCCCCTACGGGGATAGGAAAGACCGCCGCGGCGCTGGCATCGGCTCTGAGAGTGTCTAATCTGTACAGTGCCAGTTCTGAAACACCAAAGATTCTCTTTCTTACAGGGAGGCAATCTCAGCACAGGATTGTAGTGGATACAATTAGAGAAATCAACAGAAGGATTCCTCAAGGCTTCTCCAAAGTGAAGTTAGTAGACATAATCGGGAGGGAGGGGATGTGTAAAGTCGTAGACAGAGCTACTGGAAAATGCAATTGTGAGGTTGGGGTGACAGAGTCGGAAAGAAGGTTCTTGAGGGCTGATTTGGAAGAGTTCATCCACTCAGAGCCAAGACATGTTGATCTAGTCTTGAAACGAGTCGAAAAAACTGGGGTTTGCGCTTGGGCTACAGCGAGAGAAGCTGCCAGATCAACAGACGTAATAGTTTGTGACTACAATCACGTCTTCGTAGAGGGAGTCAGGGAGGCTTCCCTTCCAGTAATGGGTGTTGAATTAAATAATTCCATACTAATTGTTGATGAGGCCCACAATCTTCCTGATAGAATTAGGAGTGGATTGGAGAGAAGGATTACAGAGAGAGTCTTCGAGAGGGCTTTGTCTGACGTAGAAGAATACAAAGAAAATTTGGAGAAGAGTCAAAGAGATCTCGATATACCAGAATCTAACCAACTCAGGGAAGCAAGATTACTTGAGAAGCAAATTAAATCTCTGAGAGATGATACGAGCCTCATAAAATGGTTCGAAGAAAGGAAGAATCAGATTGAGGAATCCAGAGGCGATGATCTGAGGGTAGATACCCAGGAATTCCTAGATGTGATTTCTCATGCAATTGATGGAGTTCTAGAAGATGATTCTGATGATGGAATTCAAAGAATCAGGATGATGATTTCTAGATTATTGGCAGTAGTGGTAGAAGAGGACGAAGATCTAGAAGAAGAAGAGCAGAATGATTGTATTAGGCTCGGTGAAATTCTAGAGATATGTATCAAATATCGTAATAGTTCAGCATTGGCCCTGGTTTTCGATGAGGTTTCAGAACAACCCCGAGTTACCAGTCATCTTCTTGACCCGAGTGTTGTTGGTGAGTCAATATTCGAAGAATGCATTGGATCAATTCTCATGTCGGGAACCCTATTCCCTCCTGAAATGTATGCAGAGATTCTCGGCATTCCAACCGAACTTGCTGATTGCAAGGAATATTCCTCAGGTTTTCCGCTAGGGAATAGGCCTGTTCTCATTGCCAATGACGTCACAAGTAAATACACCGAAAGGGAGAGGAGTTTTGATTCAATAATTGAGCATGTTAGATCTGTGATTGACAATACAAAAGGGAATGTCGCAGTCTTTGCTCCTAGCTACTCAATGCTAGAAAAGATACATGCAGAATTTGACAAGAGTTGGTGCTCCAAAGTAATCATCAAGGAAGAGCAGAGGATGAGCAAAAGAAGGGTCGAGGGCCTTGTTTCCAAGTTGTACGAACATAGAGATATGAGGGGGGCTGCTCTATTCGGAGTACTTAGTGGAAAGTTGTCCGAGGGGGTTGACTACTCTGACAATGTACTGAACGCGTTGGTTTGTGTAGGGCTGCCACTTCCTCCACCAAGCACCAGACAGGATGCCCTATTGGAATACTATTCCAAGAAATTCGATAGGAATAGAGCGTGGAAGTATGCCAGCCTCCAACCTGCGGTTAATAGTATTCTACAAGCTCTTGGCAGGCCTATTAGAAAGAAAGAAGACAGGGCGATAATTGTACTCCTTGAGAAAAGAATTCTAGAAAATAGAGTCCGAAGATGTATGCCAGAAATGCAGAAAATGCAGACTTCAAATCCTGCCAGAACAGCTGAGAGGGTAAAGTCATTCTTTGAGATTTGATTATCAATGGGTTAATTCGGGCGGAGTTTCTGGGTAGTTTATGGAGTGGAGAAGAATCGATGTGGAAATAGGCGGTTCAGAGGAAAGTGAGGATGGTAATGCCGTTGAAATTAGGATGGGTTTCGATACCGATGCCAAGGCAATGCATAGTGATTTTCTATCTGAGTTGACGCATCTCTCAGAGGTCCAAGAGAGTCATTACAATGTAATAAGAGAAATAGAGTCTGAAGTGCGACGTATTTCTGTCTCGCCCCTAGATGAATTTGTATCAGAGGTCGGAGCAGAGTTGAGTGAAGACGAAATAAGCATCCCGTTCAAAACTACAAACATATCGGGAATATCTATGGAGACGAAAGACGACGATGAGGGGCAATTAGTCAGGATCATTGAATCAGAGAGATTTGGGGGTTTGGTCAAATCATTCCGACTTCCATTAGGAAAAGGGGTAATTACGGCCGGGATTGAAGGAGAAATTCTGTCAATAAAACTTGATAATTACTCGCCTGGATCAGTTTGATTCTCCACTCTCTTCGGTATCTCATCCAATGATTCCAGTTCGCTCATTACGGAGGATAATGCGAGTTGGGCGTTATCTCTGTGCGAGTCTCCGAGAACATGGCTTGAGTACCTTGCTTCTTCGAAAATCCTATCTAAGGAAATCAGAGCCGCCTCGCTTATTGGAAGTGCTTTCCTAATTGCTGTCTCGAATTCTCTTACCGTCTCGAAGTTTCTCCTTAGGAATCCTCCCTTCATTAGCGTAGAACAAAGATTCTCGTAACAAGTGAAAATAGCTTTTCTATATTCGTCTCCCGATGCCAACATTTCCACTGTTTGCCCAAAAATATTTGCCAATTCCTTGATGGCTGTTTTCTTCCTTCTACTCGCTAGCATCGCTCCAAGTGAAACTACTATTGCAGCGGCAATCAGAGAGAAAACCGCGAACATAGCGTTACTCATTAACGAGTCTGATTCTTGTTCTTCGTAACCTATTTTTAGTCCATCGGAAGGTAGTAGCGCGATACTACCCGGTTCGATGAATTCGGATTCTGAACTAATAATGATGCTTAGAACGCCCCAACCTTTCGGTGGTGGAGATCTCTCGGAAAGTGGAGGTAAGGGGGCCATCGACTTGAATTCGTATTCAAAAACCCCCTCCGAATTAGTCAATTTTGAAATAGAGAAATGTGTAGTTGAACCGTTTGCTAGTGTTGCTGTGAGGGCGAGGTCTTCTAATGGTAAGCCAGTATCCCTTGCAGTGGCATTCACTGTACCTCTGATCACCCTTTGACCCTCAGAAAGTTGTATTTCTGAAAGAACGAAATCCACTTCTACCATCACCAAAATCTGGATATCCTTCGAGGCCCCGTTGAGGAATCTACTCAAATCCGAGGATACATCGAGAGTAACTGTATTCTCACCTGGATTCATTAGTTCCTGCGCCTTTGATCTTATCTGGAAGTTCATGGTATTGGGGTTGTCCCAAGGACCGTACGTTATCGGTAGGTTTGATTCGCCCCAAGAAAGCGCCATAGATAAGTTAGAGAATATAGAGGACTCCCCTCCGACTTCTCGTATCACCCCTTGAATCATGATGGATCCGGAAGGTGAAGAATCCCCTCGTACAATCATATTGGTAACAGGTTGGATCTCCAGAACAATATCCGAGAGGGCGAATACTTCCTCCTTTGCAGAGGTGGGCAAGTAAAGGAATTCACCTGGATACAAGAATGAAAAGTTGTGTGAACCTCTGCTTAGTGAGTATGATACTCTGTGAGAATAAGAAAAGAATCCTCCTGCCTCAGTAGTGACTTCTTCGACTACTGTCCCGTCTAGTAGAATAGTCACGACCCTACCATCTAGTCCTTGTTCGAAACCGGTGTCTGATTCGAAAAGTCTTCCAGAGAGATTCCAGAAAGAGCCCCTGGTTGAGTAGGTTTCCTGAACCTGAGGGTATATGGAGGTGTGATAAGAGACTGTGAAAGATGAGTCAGAACTGCTAGATCTGTAGAATCCCTGCTCGGGCGCTAGGATAGAGACTGAGTGATTACCTACATCCATGGATTCGGGGACAGTCCATTGGAGGGACCAGCTCCCGTTATCTTGACTACTAGTAATGCCAGCTAAAACACCATCAACGAATATCTCGATAGTATGGCTTCCAAGCCAGCCATCCTCGAGGTTATCCTTGACTTTGCCAGAAAGTAAGAGGGTGTCTCCAACAGCAACTGGGTTTGGTTCATCTAATGATAGAAGAACCGGCGAGAAGACAGTGAAAACCACTGTGGAGTTAGAAGAAGTAATGAATTCCTCACCCTCGTAGAAAACTCCGACAATCATTGGTCCGAGAGGCATATCTGGCGGAATGGGGATGAATCCAGTGAAAGAACCGTTTTCTCCCACATTAATTGAAGATATTTCCACACTGTCCAGTCTCAACGAAAGGGTCCTATTTGCTAGAATTCTGCCTATTCCATCTGTAAGAATGCCTTCGACTGAGACTACCTCAGTCCTATCAATTTCACCAGGGGGTGTATTGATTACTACCTGAGATGTTTGGGTGACATTGAACTCTATGAAATCTGATGATCCCAGGTAGTATTCCGGGTTCAGGGAGTCTCCTTGGCCCATAGGATCTACCCATGAAAACCCCCCCAGAAATTCAACGGTGGCGTTGTGTGGACCAAAAATCATATCTAATGGGATTTGGAATGTTATTGACCATGTACCTGAGGATGAGTTCGAAAGTGTTGTGAAAGAAGGGCCTACGTCAATTCCATCTATTTTTAAGTGAATCAGGCCTCCTTTCAGTTCTCCTGCTTCATTTAGAGGTTGTCCCCTCTCGTCCAGAAGCTTTCCAGAGAAAATTACAGAATCACCGGCAAAAGAAGGAGATGAGGCCTCTAAGAGCTCCAATTGTGTTGGAGCCAAGACTACGACCCTTGTCCATGTCTGGTCCCCCAATAAGCCTGTTGTGCCATTTATTCCAGAGAATGTTGCCGTGACTTGCATGGGTCCGGGATCTCTATCTGGCCTAACAATAATTGAAGCAGAAGCATTACCATCCAAGTCAGTAAGTCCCCCCCAAACGGTAGAGTTGTCGATCTCCACAATGATGGTAGCAGACTGAACCGATTCCCCCGAGTTATCGATCAATGACATATCGATGTCTAAAGTTTGGCCTCTTATGATTCGGCTATCTGGATCTAAGTCGCTTGGACTAGTGATTGTTATTACAGAATATCCCCGACTCTCGAAAACGGAGAATCCTGTAGCTGAAGTAAAATATGTTACTTGGGGGGTAAAAGAAACTGAAAGGCCATGTGGCCCTCTAGGGAAAGAAAGATCCAGTCTCAACTGCGCCGACCAAGTCCCATTGCCGTTGAATGAGACCTGTGAAACTGTGAAAGAGTTAGTTTCGTCGTCAATAGAGAATGTTAGAGTTGGACTGAGTGAGTTTCCATCTCTATCTGATAATCCTGATCCATTGCTAGATGTTAGAGATCCTGTGATGTTGAAAAACTCTCCAGGAAGGGGGTTTGCGGTTATGGCGTCTATCACCATACTTGTTTGAGAACGGACAGTTATTGTGTTCAGCACACTAATTGCAGCATTTAGATCTGAAGACCCATTGAAGAGTAATGTGACATTAACCAACCCAAGAGGATGATCATGGGGTATTTCGAATTCGAATACTACACTTCCATCTGAATCGGTGAGCTCGGAATCTATCCATGTATCATGGAATTTAAGCAACACAGGGAAGCCACCTAGTGGGTTTTCATTATCGCTAAATTCAACTAATCTCGAGGTTATAGATGCTGTATCGCCTCGATTCACTATCGTATTGATGAATGGGGTTAGTCCTACAAATTGGGATACTCCCATTACTAGAATTGAGGCATCTCCCGAACCAGTGAGATAGAAAGGAGTAGAGCCGTTTACTACGCTGACAACTACTATTCTTTCTCCCCTAATTACTCCATTCCCCAGAGTATCAGTCGGTACTGAAATATTGAAACCGCCAGACTGATTTGTAGTTTGGTTTTCAATTAACAGCTCCTCTGGTTCGTCTAGGAAGAATACATTTATTCCCACTGGTCCGGAAACAGACCTATTGGAATCGACAGAATCTAGAACAGTTCCTTCAATCGTGAAATATTGAAGTGCGGTTACTTGGGTTGGAATCCACGAAATCTGGACGCTACTGGAGACTTGAACGGTTAGGTTGTGGAAGGTCTCGTTACCTGTCCATCTCCCGGCCCCGGGCGTGGTTAGATTGTCTGAAATATCATCTGGAGCATGGATTCGTATATCATAGAATCCGGGTGGAGTAGAAGATGGAATGACCGGATTGAAAGAAGCAATGCCCTGAAAATCGGTTATTCCAGACTGAAGAACTTGCTGCTGAGGACCGCCCCAGTCGAAGTAAAGATCCAGAGGAACCCCTGCCAGACGGCTGTTATCTTCAACATCTGAGACCTCTGCGTCGAAAATAAGTTGCTCTCCAGCGACTAGTATTGAGTCCTGAGGATCTACCTCGATGACGAATTCCGACTGAATTCCCGCCAGAATGGTTGCAGAATCGCCAGGATTGTAGAAGCTGCCGCCAGGAGGAGGGTTGTCGGTGAAGTCAAGACTGACTTTGATTTCGTACACCCCAGATGGAACACCTGGTGGCATTTGGAAAGAAATATTGTAAGAACCTGTGGAATTAGTCCAACCACTGGCTAGGTTGTAGATTACTGGTGGAGCAGGCTGACCATCGGGAGTTAGTGGAAGTTCGGATGGGACACTCAATTTTACATCTACAGAGGAGTTATTGCCTGAAATCTGATTCAATAAAACCATATCCCTTGCGAAACCGGAAATCCAGTTGGTATATCCCTTAGGGGTCCAATCATTACCTAGTGTTGCCGTTGCATTGGCTAACCCTCGTACCCTCACGATCCCGGACGTAGAATTGGGAGTGAGCCAGGTAGATCCCTCATAGCTTAAATTCCAAAAATAGTCCCCCGGAGTCATTGTGAAAGACGGAGTGAACGAAGGAGTTATTCTCCCCCCATCTGAGCCTGTCGAATTCCACTCCGAATCATCATCAAAATCAAGTGTGAAGTTTCCCTCGAATGGGGCGAAAGGAGTTCCAGAATGATCAGAAAGAGAGACATCGATATCGTACGACCTTCCTCTTATGGCAGAAGTAAGGTTATAGTCAAAAATAACAAAGCTGCGGATTCCGTACTGGTCGATAAATAGGTCCTGGTCGTTTGCATTCAGATTATCTGAATCGAACTGAATCCTGATATCGACTGGGCCAGCGGGAAGGGGGACTTCAGAAGATACGAAGGTCCATGAAATAGAGAAATCCCCGGGATTAGCCCCCCATGTCGAGTCGTTGAGATACCAAGAAGAAATATTTACGAATGGGCCTGAAACGTCCGCTCTTCTCATCTCTAAAATCAGCGAACCGTTTAGGGGGGCGGGGGATGCACCTCTGCTCAAAACGGTGCCATTTAGGTATATGTTGCTATCAATCTCAAGTATTGAATTATTCGACCCCTGAGATTCTAAATCAACACTAAGATTGGGAGATAATGTAATGTTGAATTGGAAATCTAGGGATTTGGGTCTGGCGTGATATTCCGGGGGTGTAGCATTGTTTAAATCTGAAAAATGCCATCCTTGGAAAGAAATTGAAGCATCGATTAATCCGAGTGGTTCTAGCTCATCTATTGAAATAATGAATTCGTAGTATCCGCCTCCTGTGACAGGGGAGATTAAGGAGACGTTCCCATCAACTACTGAACTGTAATTCAATACTAACTCTAGGTCATCAACCAACGAGGGATCGAAGCTAGGGGAGCTTGCCCATGATAGTTGACCTGTTATCGATGAGTTTACTCCTATCCCAAGCATTGGCTGATTAATCGGCGGGGGGTCAGAAATAGAAATCGAAACATTGTCAGTAACATTGAGGTCCCAATCCATTGGTATGCCCTGTACGCCAACATATCCCTTCTCCGAGGTCAGTAGAACAAGCGTACCAAATCCTGGTTGAATGACTTGAGACGGTAGGCCTGTAAGGTTGAATGAGCCGTTCTGGCCAGTTGTAACTGTGGCTACTAGATGTTCCTGTATAGCGGCACTTCCCGGGACATCCGTTGACATATCTGATTTAACTAGGAACATAGAGACTGATATATCGTTAG
>JAYZLO010000009.1:0-14116 GCA_036154175.1 Thermoplasmatota archaeon
ACTTGGATCAGGCCGACCCCGAATGCAGGAATTGAGAGGAAAAGCATGACGTTCGCGACCAGTATCGACCAGCTGAATAGGGGCATCTGCATCCATCCCATGCCAGGGGCCCTCATGACCGCCATTGTGGTCAGGAAGTTGATTCCCGTAAGAGTCGAGGAGGCCACTAGAAGGATTTGTCCCGCAGCCCACATGGTTGTGCCAGCATGGGTTCCTTCACTTACTGAGTAGGGGGCATATCCAGTCCATCCAGTATCTGCCCCGTGACCAGAAAATACGCCGGTGAAAATCAGCAGGGCTGCGAACGGCTGAAGCCAGAAGGACATGGCATTGATTCTTGGCAATGCCAGATCGGCAGCTCCAAGCTGAAGTGGAATCATCCAATTCGCAAAGCCGTTAATCATCGGCATCGCAGCCAAGAAAATCATGGTAGTTCCGTGTAGGGTGAAGAACTGATTGTATTGGTCTTGAGTCAGGAAATCGTTACCGGGTACGGCCAACTGGATTCTAATTATCATCGCCATAATTCCCCCAACTCCTAGGAAGAACAGTCCCGCGACGAAGTAAAGTGTCCCGATCTTCTTGTGATCAGTGGTGGTCAGCCAGTCTGCTAACCACGGTGCGAAGCTGTCCCAGTCGAATGCATCTGGATCCCTTCTGTAGAAGACATAGGCTAATGTGGCAGATAGGAGCGTGGCAGAGACTAAAATCAGGACAGCGAGAACAACGAACGGATCAGCCGACTCGAGGACCTCTATCGGCCCTCCTAGCGTAACTGCCTTCAGGTTCCACATATCTCCGCTAGTACCGGCTCCACCGCCCGCATTTCCATTCACCGAGTTTGCATAGAGCTCGAACTCGACATTCCTGTCAGTTGCGGGAGCAGTCCAAGTAATCGTCCAAGCGGTCTGATCATTCCCTGCCTCTGTATGGCCTGCCTCGTTACCGTTTGGCCAGACTTGAACAGTCGCCTCGCTAGATGACAGGACTCCCTCGCTTACCCATAGGTAGAATCCTCCTTGGTTTATGTTTCCTGGTTGGGAGGGGCCCCCTTCGAACGAGAGAGTAAGCTCGTAAGACTCGGAGTAGTTGTAGCTATCTGGGAGCCCTTCTAGCGAAACCACTACCTCATCATCAGGAGTAATTGCGTGGCACGTGCACCCACCGGGGGCCTTCACCCCTCCTGGTAAGGACTGCGCGGAGGGTAGAGCTAGCATCGCCGCGACCAAAACTAGTGCCAAAGCGGCCCACTTGACTTTATTCCGTGCCAAGATTCTCACCTACGCATGCGCCTCTAGCTTTGCGGCCATTATTGAATGAGCGTCACCACAATACTCTGCGCATAGGATCATCGAATCATCCGCCATCGAATCAACTATGGTGAGCCATAGCGTCGTTGTCTGGCCGGGCAAAGTATCTTCCTTAGTGCCAAGATGCTGGAACCACGGCGCATGAGTAACATCTATGCTTTCCATGATTGCCAGATACGTCTCCCCCTTCTTCAGACTTAGGACCGGCACAGTACCGTATACCTCCATCGATTCAGTTCCTGTGTCGCAAAGTGTAGTGTCTAACTCCAGACAGTCGAAACTCCAGAACCACTGTTGTCCTGTAATCTCGATAATATGGTAGCAGTCAGAGGTTACAATTCCCGAGGAGTCCATGACGTTGTTAGAAAACTCCCCCTCTCCACATTCATATCCGTGATTACCTCCATCTGCAGAAGTCCACATTGCATCAAGCGGTCCCCAAGAGTAGTATGTTAGCCAGACTATGAGCATGAATGGGAGAATGGTCCAAGCCACTTCCAACCTCATGTCATCGTTGTGTCGAGGGAACACTCCGACCTTGAGATCGTCCTTGTTTGGTAGTTTTTCTCCATCCTTTGACGTGAACCAGAAGGAGTGGTGATACAGCCACCCGAAGGCAATAGCTCCCACTACTACAGACCAAAAAATGTAGTGGTCCCAGAGATTCTCGAAGATAGGAGTCATCACGCTCATGGCTATATCTATACCTATGCGAGTAAAAACCCCTCATAAGGGTCGCGGATTGGCTCCTTGCTTGGAAGCTTATCATTCTCGGAAAAACACTACAAGCGAAACTCATGGTTTAGGTCCCATCAGTATGTCCAATGAACGAGATATCCCCGAGTGGACACCCAAGGCAGAAGCCTTCTCAGGGCATTCAAATCGTAAAATTAGATTCGAGAAGACGGCAAAATCTCTGGCCAATGCAATTCTGAGGAATAGGCCGATAGAGGAGGGGGGGTGCGGCTGCCCAGTGCTTGTCGAAGGGATGAGGGATGAGAGGACCTTAAGGGAGATAGGATTTACTGGGCCCATAGAAAAGATGAACAGGGGTTGGGACCGATCCCGACTAATTGCCTTCCTGCACAGCGAATATTGCTCGATATCAGTACCTGATGGAAAACCTCCAATTATTCTTCTGATGGATTGGGATAGGACGGGGGGGAAACTACAGGCTTCTATCAGGGATCGACTTATGGCAATGGATGTGATTGTTGACGAAGATCTAAGGAATACAATCCTGAGGACCATGAAGCCCGAGGGGAGGACCGTGGAGTCACTATTGCCACATTCTAATTCTCTGGTCCCTTTAGTTCACACATTTCTTGAGGCTATGGAATGAATTATTCAGGGACGGATGGCGGCATTTCTTTTACAGAATTGAGGACTAAGTGTGTCACAGAGCGCTCTATTCCTGATATGCTCAGCACACTCTTTGTCAAATCATCCAGATCATCCCTATTCACGGCTCTAGCAAGTACCATTGAGTCATAGTCACCAGTTACGTCATACACCCCGTAAACCCGATTGTCCTTGGCAATCTTTTCTTGGACCTCTATCAGTCTGCCTTTCTCAATCCTCAGCCCGATCACTACGCTCAAACCCCAACCAGCTTTTTCTGGATCCAAAAGTACGGCATAACCCCGAATGACGCCCAGACT
The DNA here is from genome assembly GCA_036154175.1 of Thermoplasmatota archaeon. Lineage (GTDB taxonomy): Archaea > Thermoplasmatota > Poseidoniia > Poseidoniales > Thalassarchaeaceae > UBA36. The sequence continues at coordinate 2,972 of JAYZLO010000009.1, forward strand.
TTCCAATCTTCTCACTCTGTTGCTCACTGTCCCTAGTGCTACGCCCACTTCATCTGCAATCTTCCTCAGAGAGGTTCTCGCATCGACCTCCAAAACTTTGAGTATACGTTTGTCCACATCGTCCATGTCTGCACCGATTCCACTGGTTATCTTACAAGGCTCTTGAACATATGCCAAGAAAACATTACGATGTGTGTACGAATGAACAATCTCATATCGAATTATACTTCCTTTTCCGAAACCGTGTCCGAAACAGTCAACCCCATACTGGCCCTTAGGATAGTCTTTTCAGACTCGTTTATCATTGGGGTTACTCGTGAACCAATCCAAACAGGTAAACACGCCCCATCATCGCCGACCAGAACAAAGCTCCCTTTTTTCTCAGGAGTGAATCCGATTTGCTCCGTTGAAGGCTCTTCCCCCAAGAGAATATCATGAATTAGACTAGTTTTAACACGAACAAATGGCTCTGTTATCTCCTTGCTTAGAAGTCTAGCAGCCTTAGAGACGAGCCTTTCGACGCGACCTTTCCTGATTCTAGCACAGATTAGACCTAGGTGGATTACCTTCAGCGGCCTCCACCGATCCCCTGGAATCAGGATTTTACCACCCCTCCTAGATCTCTCGGAACTCCAAATCCTCTCGACTTCTGCAGTTGACCAAAGGATGCTTTTCCCCCTCGTCCAAATGTCTTTTGGGACCGATCCCCACGACTCACAGAGAAGCGATCTAAGAGTTTCGTTTACTGGCACTGGAGCTGATTCTGGGTCGCCCCTGTCATCAATAATTACCTTCGAATCGAACTCCGTATTGACTTCTCCCCCTTCTTTTTCCAGTATCGCTAGGAAGAAACCTCCTCCATCTATCAAATGATTCCACACTCTCAGACAACCCTCAAGTTGAGATGAAATCTCATCATCCTCCGGTGGTTTAAGAAAATGAAACTCTGGGCTAAACTCAGATATAATCCCTGAATCATCAAGAATTGGCCAATTAGTCATTCCGCGTTCAGAAGGGACTTTTGGCAGGATATCTCCAACTGGAATCACCTTGGCCAGTCCTTCAGAAATCGCCCTGGATACTACCGCCTCGTTCTCAATTGGATCTAAAGAGCAAGTGGAGTATACAATTCTCCCACCGGGCTTTGCTACTGCTATTGCCCTACGAAGTAAGTCGAACTGTAGCGAATGCATCGAAACCCCTGAAGAAGGAAGCCACTTTTTCCAAACTTCGGGATTCTTTCTTGTGGTTCCAGAACCAGTGCATGGTACATCAGCAAGAACATAGTCGAAGCCGCTGCTAGGAACTTTAGGAATATGCCTTCCATCATGCTGGACAACTACTGCTGTCCTAGAAGAATGACGTTGAATATTGGAAACTAGAGTGTTGACCCTACCTCTAACCACTTCGTTAGCAATTACTACTCCTGAATCTCCAAGATGCTCGCATATCTGGGTAGTCTTGGATCCCGGTGATGCACACAGATCCAGGACTGTAGCCCCAGGTTTTGGCGCGAGTGCTATCACTGGAAGCATTGATACTGCTTCCTGTCTAGTGATTCTGCCTGTATCATGAAGTGCTTTCAAAATCTTCCTGGAATCCCCCTCAGCCCCTCCTCTGGGGAATGGCATCTCCCAAGCACTTCCACAACCAGAGAACCATGGAATCTCACATCCTCCAATACTCCTTAACCACGACTCTATCCATTCTCTCTCAAAACTCAGAGGATTTACTCTCACTGTTTCTGGCAGTCTATCGAATGACCCTTCAAACCAAGATGTAGAATCGTCTCTCCATTGAGAAACAGCCCTGAGTAGGATGCTGCTCTCAGCATCCGATCTCCAGCTCGAATCTGTACTTGACACGAAGAACCGAATCAAGCACTCGACATCAATTGCTCGACGCCTCCGTCTTCATGAAACTCGTTCGATTTTCCAAACATAGGAGCCATATGTATCAATAACGGTTAAACATTCTTTGTCTCGCTCAACCACTACGGCATTTGTCGTAAGGGATGTACATGGCAGGATTCGGATTTAGACGGAGGATCTCAAATAGCTCCTCAGAACCAACAAAAACTGACGATATAGGGACCAAAATGAAACTTGGTGATTTAGTAAAAAGAGCCAGGGATTACAGCAAGATCACGGGGCCACTAAAGCCGATAGAGGCACTGATGACCGTGGGGCAGAACGAATGGACATGGCAAGTCGTCGATAGAGAAGTGCTGGATAGATTGAGCCATAGGCTAGTTTTCCAATCCGATGCAGGAATGAGAAGAGAGATTCTGATGACAGAAGGTCTTGAAACGGCTATGGGAGCAGCATCAATGATTGTCGAATTGGATGGCGGATGTGTATTGATTGAGACACTAGAGCCCTAGCCTCCTCCTCTGGTGGATTTGAAATAGGGACTGTAGGTGCGGTGGTCCCATGGCCAAGGAGAAAAAGGGGAGTGGAATTCAGCAGGCAGCTGGATTAATTAGATACTTCGACGAAGAATCCGAGGATGCTATTCAGATTTCTAAGGGGGCTGTTTACTTCGTGTGTGTGGTATTCAGCATCATCGTTTACCTAGCTAACGAACCAACTCCTGAGAACAACGTCTGGAAGTGGATGTGGGATACATTAGTGCCTTAATCTTCTAAAAGAACTCTTTCCATGCTAGAAGTTTCGTGGTCTGAGTCGGCCCTCACTATCGCACTAGAAGCCCTACTCAGCGCCCTTTCGACTGCTGGAGCATTTTTGTCAGCCAATGCTTCCCTTGCTCTTTCCAGAGCTCCTTCTGCCTCCTCAAGCATGTCATCAGATGACTCCGATATTCCCTTCATCCTATGAATTGAATCCTGCAAACTAGCTATGTCTTCGCTCAAACTTTCACGAGCAATTGATATCAAACCTTCCCAACTCGAGATATGAGCTTCCATAGAAGCGGATGTAGCTCTCTCAAACGCCCTAACTCTAGCAGGCTCCCATGGATTCCTTCCCAATGATGCGGCTATGTCCATTGCATACCTAGCCCTAGTAGGGAGCTCACCTTCAATTATTATTTCATTAAGAAAACATTTCGAGAAGAGTCCAAATCCCCAATAGTGCTTACTGGCAATCTTGACTCTTAGGCTGTCAGTCGAACAATCCATCTCCCAGTTTTGCTCATCTATTCTAGGCAACTTTGTGAATTTGGGAGGGCCATGAGAACCCATCGATCGTAGAGCTACCCTAGTAACATCTCCGAGATATGCCTTCCCGAAAGATCCCTTAGTCCCAATCCGATGCATAAAACCCTCTTCATCGAAGGCCATCCTTGGATCAGAATCCGTAACTTGCGCGTAAAGAATCGAACGTTCAGGATCGACTCCTAGGGGGCCAGACATCACCCCTCCCTAATGCTTCATGCAATTAAGATAGATTGAGAAATACTCCTTTCTAAAATCACAATCGCTAAGTCCCTCCTCCTCAAGTCAGTATCGTGCCGAGAAGGAAGTACGGGAAGCTTCAGAAGGTTGTCGAAAAGCCGCCTTCGGACAATTGTAGTAGGTGCCGGGCCGGGAAGTACTGTCCCATTCCAGGGCACCATGGTAATGAGGAAGGTGCTAGCAGAGAATGGAAAGGGCCGGAATCTGTAGCAAAGCGAAGCAACAAGAAGAACCCTTCCAGACGGTAGTTCTGATGGCGAGAATCAAGATCGAATATCACTAGAAGACTCAATCCAGATTAAGAAAGGTCACTAGATCAGGCGGACTGATGGAGAACCTCGGTAGAATCAAGTGCGTCGTAGATGTAGGTGATAACTCCATCGAGATAGACCCGTATGTCGCCGACTTCTTTTTTGAACCAGTATTTCTCTCCGGAATGTATCCAGACATCTCCTGTACTGCACAGATTCTTGAATTCGATGGCGAAAAATCTCCACCATTGACCAAAGTCGAGATTATCTCCAAGAGAAGGGGTCAGAGGTACGATGCACTAAGGATAACTAGCGAAGAACTATTTTCCAAGCCTAGGAAGTTCAGAATCATCTTCGGATTCGATAGTGAAAGACTGCAACAACCACTTCAACTAGAAGCAGAAGTTGAGGTTAGAAGTTCTGGGAGCCCAATTGTGGCTAGAATCCTTTCGGGACTTCCTGAATCCTACCATGGGAGTGTTAGTGCAGACCTATCGGGAGTGAACCAGACAGTTCGTTCACAGAAGTCAATGACATTCTGGGACTGGCCTCATGAGGATACAATCCTGGAGATTAAAGCAGACAATGGTTGGATCAGTGAATTCGGGGAAATTGAGGTATTGCACCATGATGGTAAGGAAGGTCTGCCAGAATTCTCCAAATTAGGAAACGAATTCGAAAGAATCGACTTCAGTGCAATTAACCCCCTGGAAATGCCAAAGGGAGGTTTCCCGCATGCACCATATCACTCGTGTGCCTACATTATCCTCAGAATGCAAGATGGTTCGGAGATACCTGTAGTTAGTCACCTTGTTGATACACGCAAATCCCGAAAAAGACATTTCGGAAAAATCTCCGATTTAGACGATCTAGATGGGTGGCCGCATTTTCTCTGGAAAGGAACCCACTTCAAGGAACAACCAAAGGGCGAGAAGTTCTTAATCAAGAAAGGAAGGCTATGGGAGGGATTTAGCTATCATGATTCGGAAATTCCTGACACGATTAAAAGAGTACAGCATGATCGCTACACTAGTGTTGTGCCAACTCGAGCATGGTTCGAGTACAAAGATCAAGAATTTATCGTTAATTGGTTCCATCTAGACGAATACGGCTGGAATATCTATTTTGAGGGCAATCCGGAAGAAGATCACCAAAACTAGTCTCAGGAGGAATAAACTTCCTCAAGAATTCTCAATCACTGAACTTAGCTTCTCATCACTATCTGGCAACATCTCTTCAGACATTCCATCAACCAGAGATGGACTCCTTTGAGCTCTGTGATATATCTCCCGCAGTGTCTGATCTCCGATCTCCAGGTAAACTCTGGTTGTTGCTATACTTGAGTGACCAAGCAGTCTCTGTATGGTTACCAAATCAGCCCCCCTCTCTAGAAGTCCTGTAGCAAATGTATGTCTCAGAGTGTGTGGACTCAGGCGGCTCCTTGGTATGTCGGCCGCATCAGCTAGCCTATCCATCATCTTCTGTACAGATCTCGGGTTTACCCTCTTCCCTCTTCTTGAAACGAACAATGAACGGAGCTCACTTCCTTTAACGGTCCTAAGTCTACTAGATCTAATCGGGTCCCACGATTCGATAGCCTTCACAGTGCTCTCTGTGAATAGGACTGTCCTGTCCTTCTCTCCTTTTCCTCCTATGACCAAGGCCGAGAGATCTTCTTTATCCACATCATCGATATCCAATGTACAAAGCTCCGACACCCTGAGTCCTGTATCGAGTAAAATTGTACAAATCGGCATTGCTAGAGGATCTTCAGAGTCACCTATCGCTTTCCACAGCCTAGCCAGCTCCCTCTTGCCGAGAGTCTTGGGAAGGGATCGGCTTCTCGAAGGTCGCTGAATCCAGTCTGGAACAACGTGACCAATCCATTTCAGTAGATGGGTAGATGCAGCAATCCTAGCATTAATGGTGGATGGTTTTAGATCTCCAAGTCCATTCATCCAGCAATCCATTCTCCCATTATTCGGATCGATAAATAGATGAAACTCCCCAGTAGTAATGCTAGAGGCTTGCTTCCAATCGAGCCTTTTTTCTCCTGGCAGTTTGGTTGTGGAGAATCCCTTGGCAGCTACATCATACGCTCTAATTGTATGAGAGCTCTTTTTCTCTGATCTAAGTTGCTGAATCCAGCACTCATGCCAAGGTAGGTCGGCAATCCTGTTCAGTCTTGTAGGCAAGGATTTCTCAAAACCTATTTCCTCGGAACCAAACCTATGCCCCAGCCTACCTGCGAGATGATCAACAGTGCTCAATACCCTCTCATCTTGGCTCAAACAATCTCGCCTCCCGCCGTTACCGGCGTGTGCATCCCTGTCCTATTGGACGGTCGCAGCGGGAAGTATTGGGACTTGAATGCTTCTCTATCTCAAAGGTCGAACAATCCTGTTAGGAAGTGTTATTTTATATGCCGAATCTACAGAGAATGCTCAAAATCGCGTGTTTCAGAAACATCTGTGAAACCTTTGTTCCCAGATTTTGATATAGAATTATTTTGATATTTCTGATTTAGATGCTCAGCTACCTTACTTGCCACATTTACATGAGTAGCTCCCTCGATTCCCTCCAAGCCCGGGCTGGAGTTAACCTCTAGGACCAAGGGTCCTCTGGATGATTCCAACATGTCAACTCCAGCTAGCTCTAGCCCCAAAGTCGCAGCGGAACTAATTGCAATCTCCCTTTGTTCCGGAGTCAGATCGATATTGCTTACAGAACCACCTAGGTGGAAGTTCGATCTAAACTCACTTCCATGAGCCTTCCTCCTCATTGACGCAACGACCTCACCGCCCACAACTAGAGCTCTGATATCACTGCCATGGGACTCTTGGATGTACTCCTGAACCAAGGGCCTCATCCTCCTTTCCAACATCTGATAGACCAACTGCCTGGCCTGCCTGAAAGAATTGACAAGAAAGACTCCGGATCCGTGAGTCCCCTCTGTCGACTTAACAACACAAGGAGTCCCTCCAACTCTCTTAACTGCCCTATCTGTATCTTCCCAAGAACCAACATGTGCGGTTATTGGTACCGGAACTCTGGCCTCAGCCATCATCTGACACGCCACGAGCTTGTCTCTACTTCTCAGAATGCCCTGACTTGAATTGATTACGATAGTCCCACCTTGTTCGAATTGCCTAACTATGGCTACACCTCTTCTTGTGATCGAATATCCTATTCTGGGTAAAATCGCCTCGCATTCTATCGGCCACCCCTTGTGGAAAATCCTCCCACCATCCTCATCCACCACAATAGTGAGAGCCAGTGGATCAATAATCTGAACAAACCAACCCGCTTTCTCAGCTTCCGTAGCGAGCCTTCTCGTACTGTAAAGCTCGGGCCCCCTCGAAAGTATGACCAGTCTTGGCTCCATACTCTGCGCCGACCAAGATTCATGCTTCAACCCTTTGTTTCGAAAAAATGACGTTCCATGTCTAGAGTGACCTCGAGAGCCCACGAAACCGGAGAGGTTGAAAGCCTCGAGGCTCGACTAAGGCCCACAGCATGACCGAAGACAACCCGATAGACCGTGACACTCTAACTTCTAGAACTGTGGCACAACTCAGAGAAATTTGCAAGAAAAGGGGTCTGATGGTATCTGGAAAGAAGTCTGAATTGGTAGACCGAATCCTCGATAATGAAGGAATAAGAGATACGGTGGATGAGGAGGAGCAAGAAGATTGGGAACACGGAGAAGCACTGTTGATGGAAGAAGACGAAGAAGATGTAGTGGATATTCGTTCAAAGGTCTCAGAGACTCTCTCGAAGATAGGAAATGTCGTAGAGGCAGAGGTGGTAGAGGCAGAGGTGGTTGAGACTGACCAAGAATCTGAACAAAAATCTGAACCTATAATTTTGGGGGAAGACGACCAACCATCTCTAGTCATTTCTATGCCAACTTTGTCTTCATTGGGAAACAGATGGAAGGCAGCGACTGCAATAGCGTTAGTCGTAATCCTAGTCGGTGCCGCGGCCACGGTATTCCTACAGAGGAGCTCGGGATTCACTCCAGACAGGTTACATTTTGGAGATAGCATGGATTTCCAGGTAATAGACTCCAGCATCAGTATTGTTGGGGACGAAATGCTCGGACTGGTCAGGGACTCAACTGGAGGTATTATGGATCCAGCATGTGAGGAACTATCTGTGGAAATGTCTGGTACAGGATTCGTTTCAGTAACAAATGGATTTGAATCGGGTGCAGTACAGACTACCGATAGCCTTGGTAGAAGCGGGTTCCTCGCAGTCGAAAAGAAGATTGGAATGGATTTGGATTTAGACTTCGAGGGGAGGACATGGAGGGATGATGATCAGACCGACTGTGGAAATATCAAGTGGGTCATGTCAGATAACGAATTATCCATAGAGTCAACTAGCTGGGTAGAAATGGAGAAGAGCGAGGTTAAGAGATCAGATACCCTACTTTCCTTCCGAGATGTAGATTTCGAGACAACTAATTTCAGGGCAGTGACCTATGACGATAACGGACTTGGGGGTTTGGCAGCAATTATTCCAACTCTATCATTCCCCTTAACTCCAATAGAGCTGTACGATTTCTTCGGTGATGCAACAATCAAAGAGGGCGCTAGGTCATCCGATCCAGACCTGGGTTGGAATAATGATTGGAGATGGGAGGTCAAGAAGGAGATTTCCGACGAAACACACGGGTTAGTGTATCCGGTTGAAATGGAGCATGTGGAAATAGATAGATGCTATGGCCATGCTACAGTATCACTGCTGGTTCAAAAGGGGAGTCCATGGCCTGTGGAACAGAGAGCAGACATACTCCTCGACAAAGATCTTCAGACTGGAGACTGTGATTTCCTTGTCAGCGCTCTCTCCGATGAAATACTGCCCGAGGGAACACTCTCCATTAGAGCTACATTCTCCAGTATGGGCTCTATGTCCGGAAGCAAAGCTGTGGATTGGGGTAGGAACTACTTTGGAAGTCCTACTGATGGGGAGGATAGGCCTGGCACATCAACCAAGAGAAATTGGGTCGATTCAATGTGGGATGAATCTGAGATCAGACAATTCGATATCGAGGAAGCTATGACATGTCTAAAGTCGAGCCATCCTTCCAGTCAGGCTACGATTGCGGTGGAATCAGGCGGATATATCTGGAAGTCAGAATGGTCTAAGCCGACAGGAGAAGGGGAGTGGAACCTGTCCTGGGTAGATGAGGATGATGATTCAGGTTGGTTAGTACTGAGAAAATCCTCAGATGGATGCGAGATTGTTGACTCAGGCTCAAACGATAGAGGGGATGTGATGTGGAATCGAGACTCTATCCCCACCACTCAGACAATGAATCTGCTTGAGACGAGAATATTATCCCAAGAAAGATATCCCGACCTTGCCCAGCACATTCAGTCTGGAAATATCTGGAATCAGGAGGTTCATGTCGGATACAGACTATCCGTTACCGAAGACAATGAGTTCCTTAGTTTGCTTCCCGGGGATATTGGAGATGGAAAGGTTACAATGTCTGCAAATAGGGACTGGGTGAGTGTAGGCCGTGAAAACTCATTGGTTATGGCAATGGACGCAGAGTCTGGTGAGATGGTAATATGGTACCTCATCGACACTCCTTCTAATTGAATCTAAACCGTCATTGAGAATTGATTTGAGGCGTCATATTCAACACAGTTTGTTTGACCGTTCCTCCCGATGTCACCATTGGGGGAAGATGATGCGCTTCCAAAAGTAAGCGAAGCCCCACTTATCATCGATGTAGAGTTCTCCGAGGAAGATGACGATGACAACCCTAGATCTCTTGATTTTCCAGAGCAAGCCCGACCCTCCAATTATAGTAGACCTCTGGAGCTCCCTATATCTCTTCCAACTCCAAGAGGAAGAGCGCGAGTAGTCACAGTTGCCAACCAAAAAGGAGGAGTCGGTAAAACTACCACTGTGATCAACATCGGAGCTCAACTCGCACTAAGGGGGCACAGGGTCTTGGTAGTAGATTCCGATCCTCAAGGTAATTGTGCTACCGGTCTCGGAGTAGATAAGAGCAGAGTTAGAACCACTACGAGAGATTTGATTCTTAATCCTGAGACGGCTGTAGACTCGAGACATGCCTCGGCCGTAGAAAATTTGCATATCATTGTAGGAGACAGGACTTTGATTGGACTTGAGCAGGAAATGATGAGACAACTAGGCAGAGAGAAAAGAATGAAGGAGGCACTCAAACCCCTACTTTCGCATTATGATATTGTCATCATAGACACCCCGCCTACCCTTGGCTTGGTCACAATTAACGCTCTCGTTGCATCTGACGCGATCTTGATTCCCGTTCAGACGGAGTACTTCGCATTAGAAGGACTAGCCATGCTTGCAGGGACAATCAGAGAGGTTAGGAGCCTATTGAATGAGAGATTGGGAGTTGACGGAGTTTTACTGACAATGCACTCGCGTAGTCTACTGAACAAGCAAGTTGCCGGTGAATTGCTTGAAAGCCTGCCCGAATTAGTTCTCAAGCCTGCAATTAGGAGAAATGTCAGACTGGCCGAAGCCCCCAGCCATGGAATTCCTATACATCTCCATGACCCATCGAGCGCAGGAGGGAAAGACTACCAAGAAATAGCAACGGTTCTAGAGCACCGTTGGGGACTGGCATAGATGTCTAAGCGTGGATTGGGACGAAGCCTCAGGGACGTTTCCTCCTCTTCAGAGCCTCCTGATCTCTCCTCATTTCTGAAACACGAACACATGCCTGACTCACCCAGTATTGCAGTATTATGGATGATTTTCGGTAGTGTATGCTTTGGGACCATGAATGCCTTAGTCAAGTGGACTAGTGATTATGCAGACGTTTGGATGATAATAATGGTAAGGTCATCTGTAATTGCATTCGCAGTTGCGGTTTTTGCTGCATCTAAGGGAATTAGCCTTAGGATCAATGATCCTAGAACTATGCTGCTTCGATGCTTGGTTGGGCTGATTGCAATGTCACTATACTTCACCGCACTAGCTCGAATCCCAATCGGCCAAGCAGTAACTCTCCAGTATACGGGTCCACTATTCGTGGCATTGCTTTCAGGAAGGATACTTTCCGAGAGGGTCTCGTCCAGAGTTGCAATTCTCGTTATTACAGCATTTGTTGGGATAGTTCTAATCATATCCCCTGAGCTAGGAAACGTCCAGGTGGATGCCCTTCTCGCTCTTGGTTCAGGTTTCTTCGCAGCTCTCGCATACATGTTTGTTAGGGAGCTAAGAAAATCAGACTCTCCGGCTACTGTCGTATTTTGGTTTGCGGTATTTTCAGTTGCTGGAACCTTCTTCCAGTCTATCCCGGGAATGCTATCTGTAGATTCCAAGACTCTAGCAGCTCTTGTAGGGGTTGGTATTGGAGCGGGTGGTGGCCAAATAGGAATCACAATGGCATATCACAAGGCCAATGCTGCTTGGGTTAGTGCTTTCTCCTACCTAACAGTCCTAGTAGCCACATTCTATGGATTAATC
>JAYZLO010000010.1:0-10364 GCA_036154175.1 Thermoplasmatota archaeon
GACTTCCTTGACGAGGATGACGATGGGGATGGTTTTGTTGACTCGGAAGAGGGATCGTGCGCATCTGACCCTCTGGACAACAACTCCACTCCGGCTGACACAGATTCAGATGGGGTCTGCGACTTCCTTGACGAGGATGACGATGGAGATGGTTTGAATGATACTAATGAAACAGACTTATACAAGACCGATCCATTAGATTTCGATTCTGATGATGATGTTTTGAATGACTTTGATGAGATATTTATCCACTTCACTTCACCTACTGACTCTGATACTGATGATGATGGTTTAGACGATTACGAAGAAGCAATTATTTTCGGAACAAATCCAAATTCATTTGATTCGGACTCAGATGGCATAAGTGACTTTGATGAAATAGAAATTTGGTCTTCTGACCCACTTTCATTCGATGCAGATGAAGACTCAGATTCATTTTATCACTTCCAAGACTGTGATGATGGCGATCCACTAGCAAATCCAGATATGGAAGAGTTGCTAAACAATAAAGACGACAATTGCGATGGTTTTGTTGATGAGGGCTTTAATGAATCCGATCTAGATGAAGATGGCCTCTCTGACTGGTCAGAATTTCATTCCCATGGGACAGAAATAAACAATTCAGACACAGATCAGGATGGTCTGTCTGATTTCCAAGAGGTTGAGGAAATCGGTAGCGATCCCCTATCTTACGACATAGATTTTGATCAAGATGGTTCTTACTGGTTCGATGACTGTGACGACAACGATTCCAGTTTTGCACCTGGTCTCCCAGAATTATTGGATGGAGTGGATAATGACTGCGATCTAGATTTTGACGAGGACTTCTTATCCATAGATAGCGATTCAGATGGCATTAGTGACTTTGAAGAGTATCACAACTACTCTACTGATCCCTATGATGGTGATTCAGATGGAGATGGTTTGCCAGATGGAACCGAAATAAATTGGTTCATGTCAGATCCCTTATTTTTTGATCCCGACTCTGATCAGGATGGTTGGTATCACTTCCAAGACTGTGATGATGGAGATTTCGAAAAATCTCCAGGAAGACCGGAAGATCTAGATGGTAAAGATAATGATTGCGACGATGAAATTGATGAGGACTTCGTCAATCTTGACTCGGATGGAGACGGATTATCAGATTTCTCAGAATTTCACAATTATAGTACAAATCCAGATTTAGCTGATTCTGATTTTGATGGTATTAACGATGCAGTAGAAATAGAAAGTGGGCTTTCTAGTCCGACATACAAAGATTTGGATAGGGATAACGACGGGTTCTATGAATTTGTGGACTGTGACGACTATGTCGGGAGTATTTTTCCTGGGGCATCTGAGCTGTGGAACGGAATTGACGAGGACTGTGACGGAGAAATTGATGAAAATGTGAACAGACTAGTTCTCGTTAAAACGAGTCAGGAAATCTCCAGAGGAACTGTCTTCAGAGAAGACGGTAGCGTATTTGATGGCCCTAATGATTACCAGACTTTGACTATTAATTGGGATTCTAAAAATGAGTCTATTACATTAGATATTTCAGGAATTCAAGAAACTGTTGATGCCTCTATTTCTTGGGAGATGAGTGGTTATTCTTTGGAGAACAATACAAGTCTCGATGGGAAGGTTGTGAGCATCCTTCCGATTGACTGTAGGAATCAATTTGACAATCTGCAAACTCAATTATGTGATGAAGGCGTTTCTATTCAGAAAGTGAAAGCTGTAATTTTAGAAAACGGCTATAGAACTGAGATTGAGTGGGAAATACATGTTTCAACTTGGGTAGAGCCAAGAGCTGATGTTGGATTATTGGGCTCGATAACTGGTCCTTCTGGGATACTATTCTCTCTGGTATTTCTAGTTGGTATCAGTGGTGGAGGGTTGTTTGTAGGGTCAAGATTGGGCCATAGGAGGGATCTTCAGGATGCCCTAGAGGCATACGGTGTTACTCCAGAGAGACTGGCGATATCACCAGAAAATAGAGGAATAGATTTGCCCTCCGCACCTGAGTTAACATGGATATCAGAGGAAAGTGAAAACTAGTTTTTTTCTAATTGTCATCCTCTTCTTCTGAAGGATTGACGTGCCCCCATTCTGCGTCTGGAGAACCCCCTGACCATTCACCGAAAACTGCGATATCCTCAATCTCATCATCCTCTCTCCAAGGAGGCTCTCCGTCAGAACCACTAATTATCAGACAACCCTCGTCATCGAGTCTTTTCTTAAGTGTTGAAACGCCCCTCTTCACAGGAAGAAGATGGCCAATTGGAGAACCGGAATTTACGAAAGGATGAGTAGCAGAGCTGATTAACAGGCCCCTAATTGGTGATACTACATCGTGTTGGACGCCGGGGTTTTCCGGATCTGTAATTGTAGCAACAATTTCCCCCTCTTCTACAAAGCTACCTGCTGGAGCCAGAACGTCGAGAAGCCCGCCTTGGTCTGATCTAATCCATACAGATCCAGAAGCTAGAATTCTAAATCTGGGTTTACTTGGATAACCTGGAAGCATTCTTAGACTTCTTAGAAGATTTATTATTCCGTACATTGAAATCTGAACTGACTCAGGATCTGCCTCATCTGATCCGCCTCCTTCATACGTGATGCATGCAATATCATTTTCATTTGCCACTCGTCTTAAGGATCCTCGTGGGCCCTGACTATCAAGAATAGTTTCTATACCAAATGATCTGGCAATTTTATTACTACTCGCATGGGCTAGGTTAGCTCTTATTTGAGGGATATTTGTTCTCCCCTTGGCTGCTGAGTGCAAATCGATAATGTAATCACTACTGGAAAGAATCTGAGTCCAAATTTTGTTAGCCACCCTAGATGTAGTATTGCTATCAGATTTTCCTGGAAAGCATCTATTCAAATCCCTCCCGTCTGGAAAATCTCTTATCATCCTCCTATATCCAGGAAGATTTACTATCGGGATGATTCTAATTGTTCCAGCTAGAACACTAGGGTCGATTACGCTGTCCGGTCCCATGAAATTGGAGCCGCAAAGATATGTCAAAGCTAGAGGGCCGACCAACTCGTCCCCATGTATAGCTCCAAGGAGAGTCACAACTGGCCCAGGCCTAGAACCATGAACAACACTAACTGGAACAGGCCATGACTCTCCTATCTCAACATCCAGTAAGTCATACTCGATATGTCTTATCGTGCCAGGTTTGATTCTCTTTCTCAAGAATAAATGGGTCTTAGTTCCGTCTTTCCTAGACCATTTGGTAGGGCTTTCTCCGACCTCTCCGAGGGCTTTTTCAATCTCTTTCCTACGCCTCATAGGTATTTGATTGGCGATTTTGATTGGAGCAAATCTTCGTCTTTTCAGTCTAGGAGGTGTTTTCGATTTTTGAACCTCATCGGAGGTCATTTCCAAGACTGTATCGTCCTCGGTCACTATTGGCCCCCTAGGGATTGGTAAATTAATACAATGGGCAAAATTATGATTGGTAAAATTCAATTTCATAGAGCCTTCCAAGGCAATTATGGAGACAGGCACAGAGTTTTCAGTACAGGAAAAACATGCCCCTAATAGTATATGTTTTGGATGCGGGCCTGCAAACGAAAAAGGTCTGCAGATCAAATCCTACAGATGTGAAAAGGGATTAGAAATGGAATTTATTCCAAAAGAAGAACATCAGGCATTCCCAGGAATGATTAACGGCGGAATTATCGGCACTCTTCTGGACTGTCATGGAAATTGGACAGCATCGATAGCACTAATGGACCAAAGTAAAGAGGCAAGTCCGCCGTGTACAGTTACGGCTTCATACAGCATTAATCTAAGACGTCCAACTCCATTGGACGGGATTATGAAAGTGAGAGGGGAAGTAACTGAAATTAGTGAAGGCAGAGCAAGAGTGAGTATGACACTAGAAGTAAATGGAAATGTTTGCGCTACTGGCGAGGGCCTGTTTATTGCTGTAAAAGAAGGGCATCCTGCATTCCACAGATGGAATTGATGTACTCGGCATCCTTTAGAACGGCCAAACACGAGAGTATCTATGGACAAGGGTGGAGAGTCTCAGAAGATGAGTCTTGACAGCTTCTCTATAGATGATCGACTAAAATCTGTTCTAGCGAAAGAATGGGGTATTGAGGAGCTTTTTCCCCCTCAGGCCGAAGCTTTGCCACATTCACTTGGTGGAAAAAATCTGATGCTGGCCATTCCGACAGCTAGTGGAAAGTCTCTAGTTGCTCACATTACAATGATTCAGAGGCTGCTGAATGATTTGAAGGGAAAAAAGGGCGTCTATATCGTTCCTCTAAAGGCACTAGCATCCGAAAAGTTTGAGGAACTTAGTAAGATTTGCTCGGAGCTAGATCTTGATGTTGGGCTTGCTATTGGAGATAGGACTAATGAGATGAAAAGACTTGAGGAGTCCGATATCCTTGTTTGTACGAGTGAAAAATTAGATTCAATGTTGAGGACTGATCCGTCAATGATTTCTGAAATAGGTATAGTAGTTGCAGATGAGTTTCACCTATTACAGGATCCAATTAGGGGGCCTACTCTGGAAATCCTACTATCTAGAATCCGACATGATGTTGAAAATGTTCAGATCATTGCTCTTTCGGCTACTGTTGGTAATGTCGAAGAGATTTCGAAATGGTTGGACGCAGAACTTGTAATATCTAATTGGAGGCCTGTAGTCCTTTACTCGGGCACTCTAACAGGCCTTGAACTGGCATTTCACTCTATTGAGAGCCCCCAGGGGACGAATGTAAAAATTCCTGAGAAAAGAATACTAGATGGAGGTGTTCAGAAGAATCTTCATGCAGTGATGGATGATACAATTAAAATGAAGAAGCAGATGTTGGTATTTGTTTCCTCAAGATCATCGGCTCAGAAGGAAGCCAGGGAGCTTTCCACCCATATTAAATCTAGAATATCGAGTGGAGAAATTAAGCCAGATAGTGAGATGGCGAAGTCTTGGGAATCAATTGCAAAATCGCTGTCTTCAAGTAATGAGTCGTCTACTACGATTAAAGCTCTGGAAAATTCCATAAGAGGTGGAGTAGGTTTTCATCACGCCGGTTTGACTGGAAAACAAAGGAGAATTATAGAGCAGGGATTCAGGACAGGAAGCATAGTTTGTATTGTTGCTACTCCAACTCTTGCCCAGGGAGTTAATCTCCCAGCTAGTAGAGTAATAGTGAGAGACTCTAGGAGATGGAGCACAGTAGCTGCTAGAAATGTACCTCTTCCGATAATGGAAGTAAAGCAAATGATGGGGAGGGCTGGGAGACCAGGTTTTGATGAGTTCGGTGAGTCTTTTCTTGTTTCAAAGAATACTAATGAAGCGGAATCACTGGTGAATTTTTATCTTAGAGGGGAGTCTGAAAATATAAGCTCGAAGTTAGCAAATCCTGGTGCGCTACACGCTGAAGAGGATAGCGCACTTCTTACTCATCTACTTTCAATAATTGCTACAGCTGGAATTAATGACAGAGATGCAATATCTAGATTCATCTCCAAGACGTTCCTAGCCAGTCAGATGGATTTGGAAACTCTAGAAGATAGGGTTGATGATGTAATTTGCTGGCTATGCGATAATGGAATGATTCAAAGAGAAGGAGAGTCAGATGAAGTCAAACGAAGGATCAAAGGAAATAAGTCTGAATCCATAGATGAGGATGGTTGGATAGATGAAATGCCAGCATGGGCTAATTCCGCCACAAAAATTCCTGGTTTAGATTTGATAGAAGAATCAGTGGGAAATGTACATTCACGGAGGATTTCCCCCAGGAAGGGTCCTGCTATTTTCGGTTTCAGGAAAGCTAGTATATTTGATGCGGCTGAACCCTCTATTCCAGAAGCTGCAGCAATGGTTTATTCTCCTAGCCCTCTTGGAACTAGGATTTCCAAGCTATACCTTAATCCAATCTCTGGAAGAGTCATTTATGATGGTCTAAGAAGAGCAATAAAGATTCTATCTGGCGAAGATTTAGTTGGACAACTATCCCCATTCGGCCTCATTCACTTAGCTTCTTGTACTCCTGATTTCTTACCTCTTTGGCCAAGAAAGAGTGATTTTGATAGAATACAGGAGTCTTTGCATGCAAGAGAAAGAGAATTTCTTGCAGAACCAATTGATCTAGAAAAGGAAAGGAGGATGAAAGGAGCACTTGTAATTGAGTCGTGGATGGAGGAAGAGGCTCTAGAAGGAATAGAGGAAAATTGGGGAGTTCAACCTGGTGATCTGAGGAGTCGGATAGAGCTCCTAGAATGGTTATTATTCTCTATGAAAAGGATTGTAGCTGAAGATGAAGAATTATCAAAAGAAGGTAGAAAGGCTCACAAAGTTCTGTTTGAGTCTATTGATGAGGTTCATCGCAGAGTGAGGTCTGGATGTAAGTCTGACATTTTAGGCCTTGTTGCAATAAAGGGAGTAGGCAGGGTTAGGGCTAGAGAAATGTCAGATACATTGGGCCTATCCAATCCATTGGATGTTTGTACAATGACTGAGAGGGACATAGCCAAACTATCAGATCTCAGAGGTTGGAGTCCAAAATTAGTAGAGAATCTAATAATATCCGCGAAAAAATCCGTAAAGAGGGCAGCCTAGTCAAATTCTTCAACCAGAGTCCACAGGGCAGTTTAGATGACATCCCATTTACCATGGTTTACCGCATGGGGAATTGAATTTTCAAGTCCGATAAAGAATGTTTTCTCAATTGTAACCGAACTAAATGAACACCGAAGAAACAATAGATGGCTGATGGTGAATTATGATGTTTTAGCTAGTGAAATACACTTGTGGAATACGTGGTACTCGTTACGGTGCAACGAAAGAGATGAAAATATGGTAGCCAAAACTCCTGATACTGAGTTCATAAGAATATTATCAGGAACTAATCAGATCAACAAAGCCTTTGAGAGAGCTGGAATTTCAGAGGGCGATTCCAAGGCTTGGATCATCTTTCTTCCAAACCTACAGTTGGGTGATGGATTTGGGAATTTATCCATTCCTAATGAGATATACAATAGCCATACTAAAGACGCCTTGCGGCTAATTGAGAATCTGGGAGGTAAGATGCTTGCAAAACGTCCAATTCCTACAGAGGCCGGATTATCGAGAGTGGGAGTAGAACATCATGGAAATAAGAGTACTTTGGAAATGGAGAATCTGTTCATTTCACACGTGGGTTTATCCGATCTCAGATAGGTAGCTGAGTAGTCAAATTGATAGGCGATGCTTACGAGGGATATTCGTTAGATATGCCTAGGTTTTATGGCTTCGGATCATGCTGCGTTTGTGGAATAGGCTGTACATCAGGAAATTTTCTCGATTTTGAGGGTCAAAGGTTCTGTACCGCGTGCTGGGTAGAGAAAAACAACCCTAAACATCCAGATTTAGAGGAAATTAGGGAGAAAGTAGAGGACTCAGAAAAAGAGTGGAAATGTGCAAAATGGACAAGAGATGAAGGTCCTCTCCCTTTAGGGCCAAAATCTGTCAAAAAGTGAGTGATTCCATGGCTAGGGGTTTCATTCCTGAAGAATTCGACCCCACAAAGTGGGAGAATTTAGAGCCTGTGACCGAGGAGCTATTGCAAAGGGATTTGAATTGTTCTAGTTGTATTGAAGATTTGATCGGGGATTCTTCTGAACTTGCAGAACATGTATCAGAAGCTGGCGCTCTACTATATATTGAGATGACTTGTGATACAGAAAGCAAAGAAAAGAAGCGCGCTTTCTTAGATTTTGTCGAAAACGTTAGACCGAACTTATCTGAGTTCTCCGACAAGCTAAATAGAAAAATTGTAGGTCATCCTGAAGTTGATAATCTCCCCGAAAGATATGATCTGATGATTAGGGGAATGAAGACAGATGTCGAAATCTTTCGAAAGGAGAATATTCCGTTAGGTGTGAGACAAACAGAGCTGGTAACAGAGTCTCAGAGCATAAAAGGAGCAATGACAGTGGTCTTTGAAGATGAAGAGAGGACCTTCCCCGAAATGGGGGTTTACTTGGAGTCTAACAACAGATCACAAAGAGAGGCTGCTTGGACTTCTATGGCAGACAGGATGATGCAAGACAACGAAAGGCTGTCTGAGATATTCGATGAATTAGTATCGATTAGGCACCAAATGGCATTGAATGCAGGGTTTGAGACTTACACGGATTACATGTTCAAAGCAATGCATAGATTTGACTACACAGTAGAAGATTGTTTAGAATTTCATCAATCAGTAGAATCGGTTTGTATGCCAATTCTTAGAGAAATAAACAGGAACAGGCTGGAATCTCTTAATTTGGATCAATTGCGACCTTGGGATGTTAATGAGAAAGGTGGATCAGGTCCAGACATACATGGAAGAGAGCCGCTCAGACCATTCAATACCGTTGAAGAGATGGTAGTTGGCCTATCTGAGATGTTTCATGAGATTTCTCGAGATTTAGGGGATAAATTCGACAGTTTAGTAGAAATGGATACTCTCGATTTGGAAACAAGGAAGGGGAAGGCTCCGGGAGGGTACCAGTATTATCTTGAGAAAAGTAGGATACCTTTCATTTTCATGAATTCAGCAGGACTTCAGGGAGACCTAGAAACGATGATTCATGAGGCTGGACATGCTTTCCACTCTCTATACTGTAGTCATCTTGAACTGATTGACGAGAGAAACTATCCAATAGAGTTCGCAGAAGTAGCATCTATGTCAATGGAGTTACTAACTCAACCATGGTGGGATAAATTCTATGATTCTGAAGAAGTAGATAGAGCTAGAAAATCCCACTTAGAAGGAGTCGTTTTCTTGCTTCCTTGGATAGCAACAATTGATTCTTTCCAACATTGGATTTACGCAAATCCAAATCATTCTAGAGAAGAAAGAGCAGAGATATGGCAATCCATAAGAGACAGATTTGGTTCAGAAATGGACTGGAGAGGTTATTCTGATTTTAGAGAGGTTTCTTGGCAGCAACAAAGTCATCTCTTTGGTGTTCCCTTCTATTATATTGAGTATGGAATTGCCCAACTAGGTTCTATACAGCTATGGAAAACTCAGATGAGTGATCCACAAAAGGCATTAGACGACTATGCCAAAGCAATGAGTCTGGGCAATACGAAGACGCTGCCAGAGCTTTTTTCAGCCGCTGATCTTAAGCTAGAATTTAGCGAATCTCACTTTCAGACTCTAATGAGTTCTGTGGAAGGGGCCTTGACAGACGCTCATTCTTAGCCTTCGGACTCCGAGGTCTACGATTAATCACGTAGTCCCTCGGAAGTCACGGTAAAGACTGCCTCGCCCTCTGGAAGATTTGGGCTATCGATTAAGCGAGCTATTCTTCGGCCCCCTTTCGACTTCCTTAGGTAAAGGCGGAATGTGCTAGCGTGTCCGACGATGTGCCCGCCAACTGCTCTTGTTGGATCGCCCCACATGGCATCGGGCTTTGCTTGAACTTGGTTGGTGACCAGGACTATTGCATTCTGGACGTCAGCAACCTGCTTAAGTTCCTTCAAATGCCTGTTGAGTTTTTGTTGTCTTGTTGCGAGCATTCCCCTACCAATATATTCCGCCCGAAAATGGCTGGTCAATGAGTCTACTATCACTAGTTTGATTTCAATATTCTTAGCCATCCTCTTAATCTCATCAACTAGAAGTATTTGATGTGCTGAATTGTATGCTCTAGCGACATGGATCCTATCCAGTGCATCGTTTGGATCGATTCCTACTGCTTCGGCCATTTGGGCTATTCTTTCCGGCCTGAAGGTGTCTTCTGTATCTATGTAGACTATCTCACCTCCAAGTCCTCCTTGGTCGGCAGTAAGAATTGTATTTACTGCTAATTGATGTCCGATTTGGGTTTTCCCGCTGCCGAACTCCCCAAATACCTCCACTATAGCCTGAGTCTCGAATCCCCCTCCTAGCAATTCGTCTAAAGATGATGCTCCAGATGTTAGCTTCTGCACTCTTTTTCTTCTATCCAAGAGTGCTGCACCACTAACGAATCCACCTATATTTGCCAATTTTTTGGCCCCGGCGATTATTTTTGCTGATACTGCTTCCCCCAGTTCTGCCTGCTCTGCAAGTTCTGGTGGGCTCATAACGGCAATTGCGAGAAGGTCTTCAAATCCTGCTTCTCTTAGTTTTTCTGCTGTTGCAGGACCGACTCCAGGTAAGTCCTCGATTGTCGGTTCAGGTTCATCCACTTCTATCACTATCTCCTCTTCTTCCAATTTTTCGCTCGCTGTTTCTTCGGTCATCCAATCACCAATATAACTAACTAATTATTCACGGTATATGAATAAGCGAAGGACCCCCTCGGATTCAATGAAAGTATTAATTGTATAAAATTAAACGCAGTAGGATGTTTTTTCACTTTCACTTTTCTTGGTAGCGGGTGGTGGATT
>JAYZLO010000011.1:0-10914 GCA_036154175.1 Thermoplasmatota archaeon
GATGTTTCTAGGAGGTACAAGGTACGTAACGGGTATCGTAATGATTTTCATAATCCTACTCTACTTCTGGATTGCACGCATCTCGAGGAGGTTGCTTCTGAAGCTGAATAGGCCAGAAGCCTTCCTAAATAGGGCTCTAGACGTAGAGTCAACTTCCGGAAAAGTCTGTATTCCAGAAGATGTAAGATCCTCAAAACTCTATTCATATGTTATAGGAAAGCGGCTCCCTTCATTCCAGCAGAGGATAGAGCTCATCGAGGAGTCTTCAGAGTCTCTCCCTAGCAAATGGAGTCTAACAGTACCTGTATTCTGATCAGCCTTGCCCACCCTTCTGTTTAGCGTAGTATTGTGCATAGTACTGAGTTGCGTACTGCCTAGCCATCTGCTCGTCGTATCCTTGAGCGACTAGCTGTTGAACATAGGCCTCAACGGGATCCATCTGCTCAACACCACCGAAGGACTCTACTGAATCCTCTTGCTGATCTGAAGACCCCCCTCTTCTCATGAACATCGTAGCACCGAGGATAGCCAGAAGCAATACTGCTCCAATTCCAGCCACCATCACAGTTGTCAGAGATGCCCCGCCTTCAGAAGCACCCTCATTTCCGGTTTCCTCTATCTTAGGCCTTGTGTAGAGCTGGATATTCTCCTCTACGACATATGAGCCCTCTGTAACTCTGATGTAGATAATCCCAGCATTACCCTCACCGGGGTTCTCGAGATACTTGTGAGAAATGTTTAGAGAAAGGAAATACTGTTCCCCGTCGCATAGTCCCTCTTGCCAGTCGAATCTACCCAGAGCCTTCTGGGCTGTCTTGACTCCTTCGCCCTTGTCGAATATTTCAGTATCATCGAGAGAGACCTCGACACGAACGTCACATTCGGCGCTATCGTCATTGTCCACGACGGTCCCGGTGAGGTTTACTATTTCTGATTCTAGTGCAGTGAAGGTATCGCCATCAGCAGTAGAAATGCTATCGAAATCAACCTCCGGAGCCTCATCTCCGAATAACTCTCCGACTACTTCGAAGAAAATCCTGGTAGGGTCTTCATTGTCTTGATCCCTCTGGTCATAGACGGATAGTTGGACCATTATCAGGTTCTGCCCTGGTGTAAGATTTCTGAAAGTGTAAGTCCATTCGGTCTGACTTCCTGGGAGTTCGTACTCGTGCTCCCCGCCGTCACCATTAACCAGCCATGTGAAAGATTTGATTCCAGTTCCCACATCGCTGCTGTTTGCAGAAGAGAATTTTACACTAGTATCGCCAGTATCCGATATCCTAACCCTGTATTTGGGAGACTCGATCATTATCCAATTACCATTCTCGTCCTGCTTACCAGTTGGGGTCTGTTCGTATCCAACAAACTCTACGAAATCCAAGAATGATTGGTCCTGAATGATGTCGATCTGAGCTATAGGGGGTGTACTATCGGCATTGACGTCATTGGTGTAGAGTGAGATGTTAGTAATTCTCGTGTTCCCGAATGAATCATGTAGGAACAGCCAAATCTTCCACTCGGCGTTGATCTTACAGCCTAGAGCTTCATTCTCGTCTTTAACACAGAACGTCGCAGTTATCGGCGAGGATGGGTCAGGCTGGTGAATTCGGCTATTTGTAGTGTTAAGCGAGTTCCCATCCCACCCGGTCACTGAACCGTTATCTGCCGATTCTATCAACCAGTCCGCATGAATTCCAGGGACGTCTGTTATGAAGCTTAAATCCAGAGTTGCGTTACTTTTTATTGCCTTTCTAGCATAGGCACCGGTTAATACGTCCATTGATTGGACAGATCCGTCAATTGTCAGCTCGAATCCTTGCCCGGCTATCTCGAAGCCATCGGGATATGGGGAGAGATGGAACTCAATAAGATTAGACAGAAGTGGGAAGGTTTGGTCTCCGAAAGGAGAAACCGAAGGATTCTCCACGTCTATGGTAGTGACAATCATTCCTCCCTTGTCGATGTTGCAAGTTGAGAGGAGGGCCTGATTGGTATTTGCTCTGTCTCTGATTAGTACGTTAAATGTACCTCCATCTTTCACCCAACCCCCCTCTGTGCTTCCAATCGGGGCGTCTGCGCAGACCTGAGGAATGTTGTACGGATTGACCTGACTGGTATCAAGACCGGAGAGGGCTACGTGCTGGCCCCCGTTTATCCCATCGAAAGAGGACGCTGAAACTCCATCAAAGATGGGGTGGAAGGGATCCAGTATCGATGTGTTTTCTGAATGGATCCTATTGTCCACGGTAGAGTTCCAGAAGTTTCGCATCACGATGTCCATGCCATACGGAAGTCTGTCCGGTTCGCTTTGGTCGGCTTTGTCATAGTCGCTTCGGTATGGTCCAAGATGGACTTGAAGAGTACCACCCTCCTCCATGAAGTCGATTAGGGTCTCAGTCAGAGTGAAATCGGCATTCTGATCATTTGGAGTCCCGAGCAATTCGTAGTACTGACCATACTCGACGTTGTAATCGGTCTGCCAGGGCAATAGAACCTTGTTGTAGTGCTTTACAAGCCAGTCGTGTGTACCGTATACGGACCAGTCCTCAACCTCGATTTGGGTGTAGCTCTTGTTCATCGACTTGAGTTCCTGCTTCACTCGCTGTAATCTATTTTGGTCGGTGGGATTTGAGAGGATTGCGACATCTATCTGGTCCAAGAAATCTATGGAGAAGTATCGCTCATTACCCGAGAGCTCATTCGTCTCTAGTAGAGTAGCCTGGAAGCTGATATTATAGGTATGGCCATCGAACCATTGGTCATATGGGGAGCTCCAGTTAGCCTGGTGCCTCTGATGGGGGTCGAGTATGAATGGACCATTGTCCGAGGTGCTCTCAAACACTATCTGCCCAGTAGTCTCATCAACTATCTTCATCGAGACCTCATAGATTCCTTCAATCACCCCGTTAAGCATCGGAATGGAGAAGTCGTGGCTGTTTAAGCCAGGTGTTCTGACTCCGGACTCATTTAGCCAGTTAGTGGAGTATGCACAGGTGTAGACAGAGTCAGCTACGCAATCCATCACATCTGCTTGAAGTAGCGTGATATCCGCATTGGCAATCTCAAACAGGATTGTAGAGACGTTGTTAGCCTGGCTTATTTCGGGCTTACCGAACCAATTGGAGGTATTGTCAGTGTTGTTGTACAGTGTCATCAGATCTATTTTGTAAAGCCCGCTCTGGAAGTCGTGAACCCCCATCTCTATGACTCGCTTCTGGGCGGCATCCATCCCCGTTACGCTCTGGGTGTATTCGCCGTCATCTATGAAGGTGTAATCGTCAACCCTGATGTTGTCTATTCCGAACCCAGCATAACCGGCATTGCCGTTTACTCCGTCATCATTGGAGAAGAACCTCCATGTGAAAGTCACCTCCGAGCCTGAGAGGGAAGTGCATTCATCGGTCCAACCGAAGGAATCCTCGCTGGTCGTGTTAAACAGGTGAATATTGCTTAGATCGATTCGAACTGTGTTTACAAGGTTGTCTGAATCGAACCAAGTGACGAATCCGTCTTCGCCAATATCTCCTGAGTGATCTCCAGCGTACTGGACTTCCTCGTAGAGGCCATTTTGATCGAAATCCTCACAGTAGTTGTAAACTGAGTCAGTGACCGGATTGTAAGCATACCTCAGCCCGTTTTCGTTTAGATCCGTCCAGCTTCCGTAGACTATCCCATCGAAGACCTCCCCATCCTTCACCCAAGTAACTTCAAGTCGGGTGAAGTCCCGCGCCTGTAAGGCGTTTCCATCCCTATCAGAGATATGATCGCCCTCCGCGAAGTAATCGAAGGTTAGGAAGGTAAAGTCTGCATCTCCATCGGTTAGCTGTATTGGATCCAGGGTCAGTGTCTCGTTCCAGTCATCACCGTATCCTGTTGTCGGGTCCCCCAACCAATAGGCGTGGTTCTTGAAGACGCCTTCATTCTGAGGTAGCATGTTGTTTCCTCCAGTCGAGTCATCGAGCCTTGAGCTGTTGTTGTTCCCATCGTCATACCAGATGGAAAGTCCTTGGCCACTCGCTGAAGCGAAGTCCTCCACTGCAATTAGATCGGGTAGTGCGTTTCTCACCTTAGCTTCTATATCGAAATCAACAAATGTGTTTCCCCAGTTCTGGACGCCGACGGTTATCGGCATATCACCGGATGCGTACCTCTCCCCGTTCAGAAGATCCAACCATGGCTCCTCGAAAAGGCCCGGATCATACAGATTTCGCACGGTTAGCTGGAACTTGGTTAAATCGTTCGTGCTGTCTTGGTCTGGTTGTCCTGCACCAAGGTCGGCATTGGAAAGCTCTGTTGAGATGTAATAAGTTGTATTATCTACGAAATCAGCATTGAGTTGTACCTGTATCGACTCTCCGGCCACTAGGTTTAGATTGCTCAATTGCTGACTCTCAATGGAGGATTCACCGAACGCGACGTCCCTCTTCCTTATCGTGATGTTGTCTATGGCGAATCCATCTAGACCCGAGTCGTCTGCTGATCCATCTGGGCCTACACTCCCCTCTAGACCGCTCCTGAATCTAAATCTGATGTCTATCTCCTGACCTGCGTATGGCGTTAGGTCAATTGTGTTGGCAGTTTGGTCCAGCCCACCATCCTCATAGCACTCTGCGAATGGGAACCCGAAGATCAGGTATGGCATGTAGCAGGACTCCTTGATGCCTCCATTCTCTGTATAGTTGTTCCATAGAGTACTGTGATGTTCTCCGAAGAAATCGCCGTTGTAGTCATTGTACTCGGGGTCAGGGGCGCTGGAGGTTCGATCCTCGATTCGATACTTCCTTTCGTTATCCCAGCCGCCGTATCTCCATACGGTTTCCCAACCAGCACCGTCGCTCCACACCTCGATGCTGCAGGAATCCTCGTATAGCCACCTCTCGACTACATCGTAGGGCTCATTGAGGAAAAGTGTGAAGAAGCCAGCGCTGCAAAGCGCATCCATATCCAGGAATGCAGCATCTGCTCCAGAGAGGTCTATGCCCTCAAGAATTAGTGCTTCATCCATGTGGTTGTAGTAACCAGTTGCATCAACTGTGTCATTATCAACTTCGTATGTGTGAGTAACTCCGGACCACATGAAGTTCGTCGGGTTGGCCTTAGCCTCCCATGGAAGGTACACCACCTCTTCCCAGGAAGAGTTGTCCTCCTCCGGATTGGAGTTGCAAGAGGTTGTGTTATTGTTGCCGCACATGTAGTCTGAGTTGTTGTAGTGGACTACGTCATCCTCCTGATAGGTGGTACCATTGACCCAATACCTATCCTCGTCAATGTGCCATGATGAGTCCCCGGAATCGTACTCCCCAGTGTATGAATACTTGTTGAACTGGGCCCCACCAGTGTTAATATCCGCAGAGGCCGATTCGAAGTCATTGGAGTAGACAATGGTATCAGTCCCTCCAAGAACTTCCCTGACCTTGAGGTCTACGTTCAAACTTCCTCCACTTATTGGCATCAAACCAGTATTCTTCACTGTAACGTTAACCCATCTGTTTCCCTCTCCTACGATGCTCTGGAAGGTCGCAGGGTCTGTAACCGAGGGCGCGATATCCACGTTTGTTATTCCGAGGTCGTAATTGTCTAGAACAAGGACGGAGAGATAGTCACCTTGCCCTGCGTATCCTTGGGTGTCAAGCCACATTGCATTGTTCGAGAAACGATAAGTGTAGTCTTCCTGGCCTATTACCACCTCCAAGGCGCTACCGTTGCCCCCTTGTAGCTGACCGGGCATCGCCATGGTTGGCCTACGCCCTACGTCGAAAGACAGAGGGTCCAAGTAACCGTTACCGTTTGGGTCTGCAAGAAGGATCTGAACCGTATTGATCGCTCTAAGATTTGGTCTTAGGAGATAGGTCTGATTCTGGACTGTGGACTCTTGAGTGTCCAAGAGAGTGACTTCTGTTGGTACGAAGAAGTCGAGCTCTCCGTCCTGATTAACGTCTGCTATGGTTACTGATGCGCCGAGGTAGTCGCCAAAGTCGACATAGTTCTGGGTGTTCCAGCTGTTGCTATTATCCGTTCTTGTTGCATAGGACACGTTGCCTGTAATTCCGTCCACTGCGGCAATAAGATCAATCCTATCCACATCATCATTTGGAGTTGTATCTGCTATGTCCAGGCCGAACAACTCGAAGTCATGCTCAGCATCCAGAGTAAACTGATGGATAGTTCCCGTTCCGGTTGGATCCATGGGATTTGGGAACTGTCCAGTAACGCAATCGTACTCTAGGACCGACATATTGTCAAAGGTACCGGCCGAGTATCCAACACCTGCGTTATAGGGAGGAGTCCTGAGAAGCCATATGTCTAGGTCTTCGCATTCTCCAGGAGCGGTTATCTCATTACCCAACGGATCGGTGATGGTCTGGAGATCTTCTCCCCAATTCCCGAGTTTCAGGTATTGGTAGTACCCGCTTGTAAGAGGGACTGAAATTGGGGCATGCTGGTTCGCTGGTAGGCTGTAATCCGGCCCTTTGTATATCTGTACGAACTGGTTGGCGAAAGTGGCATCGGTTGATGTGAATGCAACATCAACGTAACCATCGTCGTTTATGTCACCCACATCGAAGCCTGCTAGATAGGGGTTGATCACAGTGATTGTCTCGAACATCTCCTCCCATTCGTTCACCCTCAAGTCGCAATCCCCCTTCAGGACTGTTAGATTTGCTGGCCTCACGAAGGACTCGCCGACGAACCTGACATTCTGCTGGTAGTAGATGATGTCATTGACGTCGTCACCGTCCACGTCAGCAATCTCTACCCTGTTACCGTCTGCGACGTCTCTGAATCCTGCCCTGAATGAGTCATTGTTGGAAATTTGCACATCCTGTCTGTCTCCGAAGCCTCCAGAACCATCATTGTAGAGGAAGCTCAGGAAATGCCCGAATCCACTTCCTGATGCTATGTCATTGTCACCATCACAGTCAAGGTCCCCTATTGAGATGTAGAGAGGGTCTCGTTGCACGCCATACTGCGTGGTGTGGGATGCCGAGACATTTGGGACGGCAGAGACGATTAGCGAAGCTAACATTAGGAACACCAGCCCTATGGCTTTCCTACCCTTTCCGTAGCCTTCATTCTCGGTCCTGATTTCGTTCTTCATGAAGCCCGGACTTTCCAACCACTCTTATGCATTACCGAATTGTGATTTTATCTTGCTTATGAAACCGAGACCCTATTTCATCTCAAGCCAACTTGGATTAGGGGAGTAACTGACACTTTCTCCTCCGTATACTTTCTCCAATCTGCCCATTATCCAAAGTCTGTCAAGGAAAATCTCCAAATCGACTCTCTCCCTGTTCATCCTCTCTCCGACTAGGTGCTCAATCTCGTCTACTGTCAGCGATGAGTGCCCGTGCTCTCTGACTATCAGAGTTAGTAGAATCTGCAACCATGACTCTGCCATAGGATCCCCTGAGAGATTGTTGCTGAGTGGCTGAGGATCTTCAATCTCGTCTAGAAACTCAATTATCCCCCTGAAGTCAGGATCAGTCTGTTTGGAAATGCCATGTCTCTCGGCCCTTTCCTCAAGATCCAGGTCGCCAACCTCTCTGACTACTGATGGGATGCTCGATGGGTCCGGGGGTGGACCCGGGAGCTCTTTCTGTGAACTATCATTCTCGTCTTCCATCAAAATTCCTCAAAATAATTTAGATTATCCTTTTGCCAGATTTCTCAGAACGGTCTGAAGAATTCCTCCGTTCCTGTAGTATTCTACTTCTACTGGAGTCTCTAGTCTTACAATGGCTCCGAATCTAATTTCAGAGTCGTCTTTTTTCCTTGCGGTTACCTCTATTTCTGAGAATGGAGTCATCTCTCCTGAAGCCGGGATACTGAAGAATTCGGTCCCGTCCAGTCCAAGATAGTCTGCATCCTGACCTTCAATGAATGCCAGAGGCAGTACTCCCATTCCAACTAGGTTGGATCTGTGAATTCTCTCGTATGATTTAGCAATAACAGCTCGAACCCCAAGAAGTAGTGTTCCCTTTGCGGCCCAGTCCCTACTACTCCCTGAACCATACTGGGCTCCTGCTAGAACGATTAGCTGAGTTCCCTCTTCTTGGTATCTATCACTTGCTTCATAAATCGAGGTGACCTCTTCTGAAGGGAAATGTGTGGTTAAACCACCTTCAGTTCCAGGCGCAGTTTGATTCCTCATCCTAATATTTGCAAACGTCCCCCTCACCATGACCTCGTGGTTACCTCTCCTGCTTCCAAATGAGTTGAAATCTCTTGGCTGCACTCCCTTGCTGAGTAGATACTGACCTGCTGAACCGCTACTTGGAAATGCTCCAGCGGGACTAATGTGATCAGTGGTAACTGAGTCGCCGACCTTAACCAGTACCCGAGCGTCAATTATGGGCTCTATTTCAGGAGGATTGGGCATTACTCCCTGTAAGAATGAAGGTAGTCGAACATATGTGGACTCGTTATCCCATTGGTACAGTTCGCTTGCCTTGCTGGGAATGGCGTCCCATCTTGGCTCACTGAGTACATCCGAATACCTTTTGACGAACATCTCTGGACTAATTGCACTCTCAACTGTGCTGCGAATCTCGTCATCACTAGGCCATATTTCATTCAGCATTACTGGCCTTCCGGATTCATCAAATCCCACTGGTTCCGAGGAAAAATCAATGTCAAGCGTACCTGCCAATGCATATGCAACAACTAATGGTGGGCTTGCTAGGTAGTTAGCCTTGATCTTCTGATGAATTCTTCCTTCGAAGTTCCTGTTGCCAGAGAGCACGCTACCTACGACTAAGTCGGCCTCATCAATGGCTTCTTCTATCTCGGGATCTAGTGGACCTGAGTTGCCAATGCATGTCGTACATCCATATCCTACGATACTGAATCCGAGGGAGTCGAGTTCCTCCGATAATCCAGAGGCATCATAATATTCCTTGACTACCCTGCTTCCGGGAGCCAAACTTGGCTTAACCCAGGGCTTGATCGATAGGCCCCTATCCCTAGCATTTCGAGCCAAAAGTCCTGCTGCAATCATCACACTAGGATTGCTGGTGTTGGTACAGCTTGTTATTGCGGCGATGACTACGTCGCCATGTCCCAAGTCACAGTCCCTTCCGTCGATTCTATACTTTTCCTCATTCTTTGAGGGATCGATCCCATGGCCCTGATGCCCCACCGGAGAGTTGAGGCTGTCCCTCCAATGTGACTTCATATCGGAAAGTGAAACCCTATCCTGAGGTCTTTTTGGACCCGATAGAGAAGTTTCCACCGACCCTAAATCTAATTCAATTTCAGATGTGAATTTTGGGGTTGGGGATGAGTCGGTGTAAAAGAGACCCTGGGCGGAAAGGAATCGCTTTACATCTCTGACATGACTGTCTTGTCTACCAGAGAGTTTTAGGTATTCTAATGTGGTTTGATCAACTGGGAAAAAGCCGCAGGTTGCCCCATATTCAGGTGCCATGTTAGCTATAGTAGATCTATCTGGCAGACTGAGATTTGAGAGGCCCGGCCCATGGAACTCTACAAACTTCCCCACACATCCGTGATCTCTGAGCATCTCTACGATTCTAAGAGTCATATCGGTAGCTGTAACGCCAGACTTCAACTTTCCATGTAGTCTGAATCCCACAACTTCCGGGAGAAGCATGTAAATCGGCTGACCGAGCATTACTGCTTCAGCTTCTATTCCTCCGACTCCCCAACCCAGTACTCCTAGTCCGTTGATCATGGTAGTGTGAGAGTCAGTCCCAACCAAGGAGTCTGGCATCCATAAACCATCCTCCTCTCTCGCAACACTAGCGATCCATTCCAAATTTATCTGATGGACAATACCTCTTCCTGGAGGGACTGCTCTGAAATTATCCAAGCTTTGTTGGCCCCATTTTAGGAATTTATACCTCTCAAGGTTTCTCTCGTATTCAATCTCTAGATTTCTCTCTCTAGCGTCAGGGAAAAGACCTGAGACGTCTACTTGGACAGAGTGATCAACTACCAGGTCTACCGGAACTTGTGGGTTTACTTTGCTTGGATCGCCCCCTAATTCTGTCATTGCATCCCTGAGAGCAGCGATATCCACTAGAGCTGGGACTCCGGTAAAGTCCTGAAGGATTACCCTACTAGGGCTGAATGGAATTTCGGCAGGAGTCATTTCAGGGGACCATTGCGCTATTCTCCTTACGTCCGCTTCATTCACTAAGAATCCATCACAATTCCTCAGGGCTGACTCCAACAATATTCTTATTGAGAACGGAATATCTTCCAGATTACAGACTCCGGAGTCTTCCAGTGATTTCAGGCTCATATAATTCGCATTAGTTCCATCTGACTTCTCGAAAGTGGATAGAGCTCCGAAAGGGTCGATTTTTCCCATAATTTCACCTAATCCTTCAGCCATAGGGAGAGGTAAATGAAGTTGACCTATTGTTTTGCTAACCTAAACTACCCTAGCTGAGAGTATTATGACATCACTGGTCGGCTTATTACCACCATCGGTATCAGTCTGACTGATTGCAGTAACATGCTCAATTCCATCAATAACATAACCAAACACTGTATGGCAGCTACTTGCAGAGCAATCCTTCCCAGCTTCCCAATCCAAGTGTGATGCTTCGCCTTCTTCTGGAACAATGTAGAATTGACTTCCATCGGTATTCAGACCTGCATGTGCTGCAGCTAATGCTCCGGGAGTGTGCCTCAAACCATTCTCATGCTCGTACGGAATAGTCCAATCCTCCTTCTGGGAACATTCAGATTGAGGTCTCTCTTGACCGTTGCACCACCCATAGTAGTTTGCAGCATAACCACCAGTACCGTCGCCTCTCTCAAAATCTCCACCCTGGATCATGAACCCCTCAATCACTCTGTGAAACTTAACACCGTCATATTGGAAGTTTCTAACGTGAGTTAGGAAGCTGTCAACGTGCATCGGGGCTTCGTCCTCATACA
>JAYZLO010000012.1:0-40771 GCA_036154175.1 Thermoplasmatota archaeon
GTAAATGAGAAAGGGATGGGGGCTATTGGGCCATTGATGGGTCTGGTAATGAAGAAATTAGCTGGCTCAGCAGATGGTAAGTCTGTAAGTAAAATTCTCAGAGAGAAAATTTCCGAGCTTATCTAAGTTATTACTTTCGAAGCTTTCTATTATCAGGATAGGTTAAATGCCACACTATTTTCGAATGATTTCCATGTCAAGAGTTAGCGTTATATTTGCAATCATTATAATTTCTTCTTCTCTACTTTCCGGATGTGCTTCTGAAACAGAGCCACTTGCCGAAGATGAAATAGGGGACTTATCCGTAGTCGTAACACTAGATTTCGGAGATCAAGGTAACCAGACTGCAAATTTAGCAGAGAGACTCACTGATGGTAGCATTACCTTTGATCCTGTTCTAGTTGCTCCAAACGTTACAGCATACAGGGTTATGGAAGAATTACAGCTTAGGGAGAATTTCACAATTGATGTTACATACTATGTTGGAATGGGTGCATTCGTCCACACAATTGATGGCATATCTGGTGCCGACGATTGGTCCACATATTGGGGATTCTATGAAGAGGGTGAAATGGCTGAGGTTGGAGCCTCAACATTCTCAATTACTTCGAACGTCAATATCAGCTGGATATTAACACCATCAGGCGACTATTGAG
Organism: Thermoplasmatota archaeon; assembly: GCA_036154175.1. Classification (GTDB taxonomy): domain Archaea; phylum Thermoplasmatota; class Poseidoniia; order Poseidoniales; family Thalassarchaeaceae; genus UBA36. The sequence continues at coordinate 657 of JAYZLO010000012.1, forward strand.
CCCTCTCTCATCGTCAACAGTTTTCCAAGAATGACTATGAAGTGAGCAATGCTGGCCATTAATATGTACGACTTTCACAACTTCGCACTCACCCCTATGCAAGACCTATTTCTCAACGTAGTGATTTTGTCCTCGCTGATTTTTGCAATCCTCAAAGGAGAGAGTGCCCTTGAAAAATCGAGCCCATTCACAGTTCTAGCAATCATCACAACCTTTTGTATTGCAGGTAGAATCTTACTAGAGCCAATTCCTAATGTACAACCTGTGACTGTAACAATCATCCTAGTCGGTATCTTCTTTGGTGCCCCGTGGGCAATAGCAATATCGGGTATAGTGGTACTAAGTACAAATTTGCTATTCTTAGGACATGGCCCTTGGACGATCTTCCAGGTATTTGGATGGGGCTTCTTGGGTTTGACTAGCTCGTTTTTTTCACAGCATCTCCTCATCGACGGTAAAATAGCTATTCAAAGGATGCTGTTTTTTGCAGTAGCTTCTGCCTTCGTCTTTGACTGGATAGTATCAACGAGCATCCTTCTAAATAACGACATATCTATGTTGATTCCTTACCTCATGAACGGACTTTTATTTGACATCTACCATGCTATAGGAAATGCTGTATTCGTGGTCTGGCTTGCCAGCCCCTTGGGAGACATCATGGCTCGTCATAGAGCTGAGCTTGGGGACAATTCGGTGAGTGAAATTGCCACCTACTGAAGAAATCACCATGGTCCTTGTGACTCGTGCAGATCTAAATCTGTCCAAGGGAAAGTTGGCCGCCCAATGTGGTCATGCTACCATGGAATGCACAATTAGAGCGAAGAAAGAGTCACCACGCAAATTAGACAGATACAGGAGAGAAGGGGCTAGAAAGATCGTCTGTAAAGTAGCAGATGAGAAATCGCTGCGAAAGGTTCTGGCTCAAGCGAAGAAATCTGGATTGATTTGTTATTTGGTAATAGACGCAGGACATACAGAAATTCCTGCAGGAACTGAGACGGTCGTCGGCATAGGTCCAGGACCAAGGAGCGAAATAGACAAGATAACAGGTCAGCTATCCTTAGTTAGTTAAAATAGCCTAGAACTTGAAGCCTAAGGCAAACTACTGGAGTGAAAAAACAGGGCCGAAATCAGGTGGGAGCAACAGGGGGTTCCGCACATGGGGGAGCTTCCCCCCCTGTTAACTCCGCAGGGTCCGGTTCTCCCGGGCCCGAAGGCCCGGGATTACCCGGGTAGATGACTCCGGAACTTCATGCTCTTCCTTTGTCATTTTCCGACTCATGAGAGATCTCCCTCTCTTTTGCCGCATCCGTATCAGGTACGTCGTCTCCGATTTTCCTTTTACGTCTCGATACTGGCTTCTCCACGAGTCTCCTCGCTCTTGTTGCCCAGTGTTTCCGTAAGTTTCCGTCCCTTTCGTTTCCTCCAGTTTCTTCCATTTATTTTCCCACTAATGTGACCCAGGATTGTTCTCCTCACCCTACGCACATGTATCTCTTCAGCTCATAGCTCGCTCTCCCCTTCGTTGCCTCCGGTTTGTCCGATTTATTTGCCGTAGCTTTTACGTCCACAGACGCTCCAGCTTTTTCCCGAAATCCTTTCGTATTTCGGTTCAACCGCCCCGGTTTCGGGGCTCGGTTATTGTGGCCCGCGAGTCGCGCCGAAGCGCTCTCACACCACTCCCCCGGAGCGGCAAGAAACACAGGGTCGTGCGCGGCTCATAAACATTTCGTCAATTTAGCCGCAGTTCACTGGAAATAAGGGTCTCAGAGTGTATTTTTCCACTGCAAATCAACCTCCTCTCAGCCTACGTATTTTCCTTCGAAGATTGCGACCCTCTTCGTCTTCTAAAGATTCATCCGAAGGTTCGATAATTCTACGCCGAAGAACTTCTTTTTCGATTAAGTAAATCATTCCCGAGCTATCCCCGATACAGAGATAATCCCTTGAGCCGAATGAAGCACCTACTTTGGAGTCATGAAAAACCTCAATTTTTTGGGTTCCATCGAACTGATCCAAAAGTCTGATCACCGATCTCCCATCCCAAGAAAATGTCCAAATTCCATTTTCTCCTTCTATTGACGGCCCAAAGCATAGCGATTGGAGAGAGTTTTCAGTTTTGATCGACCAAGAACCTAAACTATCCCCCACAGCCAATAGTCCAGACTCAAGGGCGGCAGCCCATTCTTCTAGGTAGTCAACCGATACCACCGATGACTTCTCAATTTCATGGATCTGAACTCTTTGCTCAGAAATTATCGAGATTGCGCCATTACTATGACCAAGAACCACTACTCCCTGTCCATCACCTCTTCCAACGGTAACAGGTGAATCCACATAATCAGGTGAGTAATATTCTATGACTCCATCATTGTTAGCTATTCCGTATCCACAATTCGGTCTACTTAGTCCAAACAAAGCGCTATTTCGGAAGCCATCCAAGGACCAAGCCCTACCCTTTATTGGATTCCTCAAAACTATTTCCCCCGAGTAATTTATCCTCCAAATACTTCCTTCAGTATAATCTTGTATTTCGAAATTGTATACTGAACTAGAGGCCCAAACTCCTTCTTTGTCACAGAAAACAAAATCACTTGAGCCTTCTAGGTCGACACTCCACAATATTTCTCCAGAATAGATGTTGACTGCATGTATCTTGTTAGATTCACTGAATACTATCTTCCCCTCTGAAAAGTCATACTTTGAACAAGGACCATCAAATTTGATTTTCCATTCTTTTAAGCCGCTAGAAACACTCCAACACACTAACTCTCCACCTTTCGATCCTGCTAGGAGACAACTCTCCGAAACTCCAACAAAAACGCAACTAGACTCAATTTCTCTAACAAACGAAGATAATTGCTCAAGACTTGAGACTCGTCTGGACATAACTTTACACCTTCTCGAGCCAGTTTTTTCTCAAGCAACAACTCCATACAGTTTCTCTATTTTGGAACTAAGATATCCAACAAACGCCTTCGGAGAAGGAGAAGATCCTGTCGCTTCTTCGATTAGTTCTGCAGGCTCAAGAATACTTCCCCTTTCGTGTATATTTATCCTCATCCAAGTTAATAGCTTTGAAAAATCCCCTCTTTGAATATCTCCATCATAATCTGGGAGAACCTTTTTCGCAGCCTCCAGGAGTTGGGCTGCATACAGATTACCAAGAGTGTAGGTAGGAAAGTACCCTATCGCACCCATCGACCAATGTATATCTTGAAGCACTCCAAGAGAACGACTTGAAGGCTTAATTCCCAGGAATTGGTTGTACATATCATCCCAAGCATCCGGCAACTCATCTACTTCTAGATTGCCAGAAATCATCTCTTTTTCGATTTCATATCTTATCATAATATGCAAGTTGTACGTAGCCTCATCCGCGTCTACCCTGATTAGTCCAGGCCTGACAAGATTAACTGCCTGCCAGAGATTTTCTGCGTCAACCCCCTCCATATTTTCTGGAAAGAACTTTTTCCATAATGGGAGAGACCACTGACAGAACTCCAATGATCTGCCAACTTGATTCTCCCAAAGACGACTCTGACTTTCATGTATGCCAAGGCCGTTCGCCTTCCCTGCTGGCTGAAAATCTAGGCTCCTGGGTCTTCCCTGTTCATATGTTCCATGACCTGTTTCGTGCATAGATCCAAAAAGGGAACCAAAGGGATCCTTGAGGTTGTATCGGGTAGTCCACCGGACATCATCAGGATTTGGTCCTCCGCAGAAAGGATGAGTTGACATATCTCTCCTCCCTGAATCGAAATCAAAACCAATCGCTTCTGAAATATTCTGGCTTAGCTGTTCCTGAGCCCCTATGTCCCAAGAATTCTGAGTTAACCAAGACAAATCTGGGGCATCTCCTTCTTCCACTACCGCTTTAATTAGCGGAGCCACATTATCCCTGAGGCCAGAGAAAAGCGGATCTAGTCTTTTCACACTTAGTCCACTCTCATATAGATCAAGAAGGGCATCATATCTTTGGTCTTCATATCCATAGAATTCAGCCTTCATCCGAGCATGCTCAATCGATTTAGCCAAATCGTCACGAAAAATTGAGAAATCATCGTTCGCTCGAGCTTTAGTCCATGAGACCAACGACTCTGATCGATGTTTTGCCATTTCCTCCACAAAGTCAACTGGTAATTTTGTGGCTCTGTCATGAGATTGCCTAGTCAGTCTTAGATTTGCTAGCTGGATATCATCCAGATCCTCACTGCATTCCAACTCTTCCAGTAGAGAACCGATTCTGCTGTCTGTTATTCTTTCATGAGCAGTTTTTGATACCCAAGCGAGTTGCTCAGCTCTAATTGGTGCTCCACTTGGAGGCATCAATACCTCTTGATCCCAACTAAGTAAGCTACCAATCTGGCCAATTATGTCAATATCCTTTAATCTTCCTAGCAACTCTTCGTATGCATTCACATACCTCGCACCCGGGACTCAGACACATATGTATCGGATGATAACTTCCTAACGATACGAGGGAGTGTTCAAAGCACAAGCCCTTCTTCAAATCGTCAATGGCGTCTACATCAAAACAGGATTTGGTAAACGCACTCAATAAAGCACTAGCATGGGAGCTTCGTGCAATAGCTATGTACGCACACTATTCTGCTTATGTTTCAGGAATTCACAGACTTCATCTTGCTAACCATTTCAATAACGAGGTTAATGAGTCTGTGATGCACGCTTCCACTGTTCGTTCAGCTATTGTGAAACTTGATGGAATAGCCATTACAAAGAGAGACAAAAAAGAGATTGTGCATACTTCAAATTACAAAGAAATGCTCTCACAGGCCTTCGATACAGAAAAAAAGGCCGCTGAAACTTATGGCGAAATATTACCTTTGATTGAGGAAATCGGAGATACAGAGCTTTTCGATGCGCTGGAAGTTGTATATTTTGACGAACAGAGGTCTGTTGAAGAACTTAGAATGATGCTTAAGGATTAATTTCAATCGTTCGTAAGCAACATCAATGATACGAACCATTGATTCAATAATCCTCTGTCGTACGTTTCGTGCCCCGTAATGAGTTAGGCCCAAATGTACCAGTCTCAGATCGTATACTCCTACATCTGTGGGAGCAAGACCATCAGGCAGATCATTACATAGTCTCTGGAGAAGTTACCCGATCTGGCATAGCCGAATCATGCGCAATGCATCCTCCAAACGTATCCAGAGCAATGAGGAAGCTATCATCAGATGGATTGATTTCGCAGCATACCAGGACCGTAAGGGGAGATAATCGTAGACAGAAAACTTGGCAGTTAACCGATGAAGGCAGAGATACTGCACTGGAGAGAATTTCAGATCTCCGATCTATACAAGTTTTGATCAGATCCAAGGAAGGAAAAATCCTCGAAATCAGAGCAGACGAGGCTGCAGATAAACTCAGAGCAGGACTCAGTCTTCTGCAAATACTAATGCACGCTCAACATGAAGGAGCACTAAGCTTTGGCGATATCCGCTTTGGGGCACTTGTCAGCAAGGAAGAGCAAGGACCCCCTCCGGGTTCCCTTTCTATCCTTTCAGGAGCTCACTCAACATACCACAACAGACCACCAAAAACTAGAACAGTTCACGGAAGAAAGAAAGAGAAGGATATCATCAACAATTGGTATGAATCCAAAACTCCACTCTTTTCTCTTTCTGGAATAGCCGGTTGTGGAAAGACAACTCTGGTTTCTGATTGTGTTGAAGATCTGCTAAAATCTGACATCAGTCTCAAGGCGATGTATTACCCATGTCAGCCTTGGGACTCCCCAATAGGAATTGCAACTAGTCTTCTACATAGGATCGGAATTTCCGAGGAATCGGGAGATCCTTACAACATACTCGGAACTTTGCCATACAAACCAGCCGCACAATTGGATATCGACTCCTTTAGGAGAAGACTATGCGCACATTTACTTGACGAAAAGTCAATCTTGGAATCTTCTGATTTTGGCGATGAGAATTCTAAATTATTGGTAATTCTTGATGATGTTCACAATATAGGGAGCTCGGGCGATCACTTGTTCGGCGCACTTCTACAGGTCTCAGAGGCAACCCAATTAAGGCTAATTCTGATTTCTAGGGCCAATCTAGCATTCTACGATAGAAGAGATGTGCATACAAAAAAAAGAGTTCAGGAATTAGTTCTATCTGGATTGACTGTTGAAGAGATAAAAAAATGGCTAGATGGGATGGAAATTTCTGAACACACTCCAGCAGAGGAAATCCACAGGGCTACGGGAGGGCACCCTCTTGCAATGGAGCTGATGGAAATATACGGTCAAACGCTTCACGAAGACTGGCTGCGCTTCCTAGATCAAGAGATCCTTCACGTCCTACCGGAAGAACATAGAGAGATTCTTTCTATTCTTGCTGTTTCAGATAGGCCCGTGCCTTGGGAGGATTTAGCGAGAGCATCAGATGTAGACGGGCCTCCACCAGATATTCTAATCGAGAGGGGCCTAATGCTGGAGATAGAAGATGGAATGTGGTTACATGAGGCACTCAGATCTAGACTTCTGAGAGAGGTGGGCCATCCAAAACAAGAAAGATTGAACAAATTAAGAAAATCAAAACACTAACTCATGTGCCTATCTAACCAGGAATCCATAGACTGTTTGGGCACAGCTCCAGTCATTCTGTCTACAACTTCACCATCTCTGAAGAGAATCAATGCCGGAATCCCACGAATACCGAATTTCCCCGAGGTTAGTGGATTGACATCAGTGTTTACCTTTGCAATAGTAATCTCCCTTTCTTCGGCTACTTGTGCGAGAACAGGAGCAACCACCCTGCATGGACCACACCATGGCGCCCAGAAATCTGCCAATACCCACTCGCTACTCTTTGTCGCCAGATCGAAATCTGAATCTCCTACGTCTACAACCTTCCCCATCAACTCACCTATATTCTGGATGCCCCTCTAACCTATCAACTATTGTGTATTCCACGGCAATTCTGTATAGGAGGAATTGAGAACCTAAACCCCTGCCGTTACAACGAGGGAGCTCATGGAGATAACGCCAAGCATACTTACTGCAGACTTCTGCAAACTAGGAGAAACACTAGAAGAAGCGATAGATGCTGGTATTAAATGGCTGCATATGGATGTAATGGATGGTAACTGGGTCGTCAATCGCACCATCACCTTTGGACCAGATTTGATTCGATCTGTTAGAGAAAGAGTGGGTAATGGCATTATCATAGACTGCCATCTTATGATTACAAACGCAGAAGAAACTTGGAAACAATATGTAGACGCTGGAGTTAATATGGTCATCGCGCATATCGAAGCCGTCCAAGACTTTCCAAATCTGATTAACAATATCAGAGACTCAGGGACTAAGGTAGGCTGTGTGCTTAATCCCGATACTCCAGCAGAGCCAGTCTTAGATTTGCTAACTGAACTTGATTTAGTACTCGTCATGTCGGTTGTACCAGGCAAGGGCGGCCAGTCATTCATGCCAGAAGTGGAGGGAAAGGTTAGATTATTTAGATCCGAAATAAATAAGCAAATCGAGGCCGGAGGAAGAGAAACAAAGCTAATGATAGATGGAGGCGTCAAGTATCACAATGCTAAATTGGTTGCTGATTGGGGTGTGGACATTGCAGTAGTAGGTTCAGGCCTCATCAACAGTCAAGCGTCAATTAGAGAAAATTTGGAATCAATTACTAACGCTCTCTAACTGTAGTTTATATCTGTCAGATCACTCCAGCATCTATGGTAACGGCTGATTGGATGAAGCAGGAGGTTCTCAAGGTAGTTCCTGATGCATTAGTTGAGGTTTCTGATTTGCACGGTACTGGAGACCATTTTCATGTAAGAATAATTTCCCAGAGTTACGACGGGGTATTGCCACTTCAAAGACAGAAACCAATCCTCAATCACTTCAAGAGGTACATAGCGGAAAATACGGTACATGCCTTAGACTTGAAGTGTATGACTCCAAAGCAGGCTGAAGATTTCACAAACACCGCCTTTGACCCACACGGTCAAGAGCAGGAGTTCTATGGGGTACATATTCGCAGACCAGTGAGGGATTAAGAAAAATGAGTTTTGAATGGACACCAGAAGAGCTTCAAAAAGTAGTAGAAGAGAACCAGATTGTTATTTTCATGAAGGGGACCCCAGATCAACCCCAATGTGGATTCTCAGCTAGAGGTGCTCAGGTGATCAGTATGGTAGCTAATGAACTTGGTATGGAAACATTCGCAAGTGTAAACGTCCTTTCTGACCCAAGAGCTAGGCCAGCATTGAAGGAATGGTCCGACTTCCCCACTATTCCGCAAATCTTCGTCAAAGGAGAATTAATCGGAGGTTCCGATATTGCTCTGGAGATGTATCAATCCGGTGATCTCAAGCGGATTCTTTCGGAAGATAGTAGCGAGTGAGGGTTCCTGATGTCGGCTACAGCCGACGACCGCCGATCCATGGTCATTGCTCTGGTCGGAGCGACATTATTGTCATTTGCTCCACTGTTGTACATTCAGTCGGATACTAGTCCTCTAACCGGAGCCTTCTTTAGGATGATATATGCAATACCAATGCTAGTATTTCTAGTTCTGATTCTTAAACAAAATGATCCTAGAAAAAAACAGTTTAGATTCCTCGCGTTTACCTCGGGGATTCTATTAGCAATAGATTTCGTAGGATATCATAGTGCTATAGATTATATCGGAAGTGGAATAGCTACACTGATTGGTAACTCACAAGTTATCATTGTGACTATTTGTAGTTGGATTCTATTCGGAGAGCGCCCGAATAGATTGATTCTGCTTTCTCTTCCAGTAGTGATTCTTGGTCTATTACTCATCTCTGGTGTCTGGGATGATGACCCATACGGTTCTGATCCGGTTAAGGGTGTAATAGGTGGAATAGTTGCAGCAATATTCTACTCCTCCTTTCTGATATTATTCAGATTCTCAAATAGAATACAGGCCCCCTCAGTCAATCTTCAGATGGATGCTACGTTCGGAGCTGCCTTCGGCTTGCTGATAGTTGGCATAATGCCCTTGTCGAGTCTTGGGATAGAACAAATAGACTTCTCTATATCGTGGCCAGGACACGTATGGCTGGTACTGTTATCATTATCATGCCAAGTTATTGGCTGGATAGCCATAGCATTCGCACTTCCTCGTCTCCCTGCAGCCCATACATCGTTTGCTTTGCTTCTTCAACCAGCTCTCACTATTCTATGGGGCGTCATTATCTTATCAGAGAATCCATCCACTCAACAGGTCGCAGGAATGATTCTGATTTTTTCTGCAATCATAGCTGTAACTCTATTTGGTAGAACGGATCGATCCGGTTAACAAAACAACTATCTTAGCCAGCAGCCTAACAGCCAACCTTTCTGAAAGGTGTACAGGAGAGAGATAATTGCGAGGGGATGGGATGCACTCTGCGAGAACCTTCGTCCTGTACGGTTATTCCAGAGGGGCGGCAATAGTTAATCATTGTGAGGGAAATAATTGAACTTCCTGAGTGAATTATTCAACAGTTAGAACCTCTGGCCCTCCTTCTGAGATGTAAGCAGTATGCTCATACTGTCCAACTAGGCCATTATCTACATCTTTTAGAGCACTGTAAACCTCTAAGAATCTTATCGATGTGAGTTTCTTAATCATCGCTTTCCACTTCCTTCTCAACGACTCCTCGCTTTCCTCTGGGAATGGCTTCCCCAATAGTGGGTAAGCCCACCTCTCTGCAAATGGTAGTGTACTATATCTCTCTTCGATATATCTAGCCATAGTAGCACCTAGAGGTTTCAGCTTGCCTTTGGATAGGGCTTTTCTAATTTGCACATTTCCTGTAACTCTGAGAATATTTGAAGATCCGAGGGGCGGAATATTCTCAATCATCCCACTTTTTCCAGTAGTATTGAATGGCTCGACAGCGTATACTCCACCAACCTCGACTTCTCCCTTGTAATTGGGATTATTTGGGCCGCAAGAGTACATTGGAATAGACACTCCAGAATGTAGATTCCATCTTTCCATCTTATGCCCACTAAGGTTCCTGATTGGAACAAAACCTGCATCTATTGATACTTGCTCTGCAGCTTCTCCCACAACATGCCAGGGGGTTCCTGGATGCATTTTTTCTATTGCAGCATCTCTAGCCTCCTTAGCTGCTCTTATTTGGTCCGTGTGATTCCCACCATTGCCTACCTCGATGGTCATTGCATTGTCTCCAAGGGCTCCTTTGATGTGAACTCCAACATCCAGTTTGACCAAATCTCCTTTCTGAAATACCATTTCGCCTTCGAACCCTTCTGGAGGAATCAGTTCTGTGTTCGACGTGTAGTGCGCTGCAATCTCATTAACTGAAATTGTGACGGGAAAGGCAGCTTGACCACCATGTCTTCTAATGAATCTCTCCGCAGATTCGATCACATCTGACCAGGGTTTTCCGGCTACAATCTCTCCTTTTATTCCTTCAAGAGTCCTTCTAGCGACATGACCTGCATCCCGCCATTGCTTCAAGTCATCTTCTTCCACCATGCTAGAACTTCCTCTGAACTAATCTTACCTTCTCTGACTACCTCTATCCGCAATGACTCAGGTGATTCGCAGACCGTATGCCATGCTATCAAAGTACTGGGTGCTCCACCTTCGCAAACTCCTTCAATACCTAACACAGGTATTTCTGGAGAAGACAATTGATTCGCGGCCATGATACAACTTTGCAGAGGCTCTTCCCCAGAGAAATTTGCACTGGTGGCAGTTAGCGCACCGGTATTTTCTATTTGTTTCCTAGCTGTAGAATTGGACACGACTCTTATTGCGACCTTATCTCCGCCGAGACGAGCATCCATCTTTCGATGAGGCCTCAGTAGGATGGTCAGAGATCCCTCTGGAAAAGAACCCAGAATCAAATCTACATCTTCTGGAACCTCTACAATTTCACTAGCTTGACTCAAACTAGAGACTCCCAGACTCACGGGATTATTACTAGACCTTCCTTTGATCTTGAATAATAGATCTAGTGCATCGAACGTAGGAATACATCCTAAGGCCGGAAGAGTTGATGTTGGGTAAACTATGCAACCCCCCGAAAGAACAAAATCAATCGCTCTTTCCATTTTCCTACCTACCGTACATGCCTCCTACTAGCTGGAGGGAGAGAATCTGCATGAGCTACTATTGTACCATTTCTTAAATCAAGATTTGATTGATGCGTATGTCTCTGAGAAATTCTCGCAATTTCGTAAAGTGCGATATACCAACCAATTATTGGTATGAGGTAAACTAACTTTCCAGCCGACCGACTATCCCATATTTTACTCGTAACCTCTGAACCATCCTCCCCAACAATTGCTATTCCAAACATCTTCTGGCCAAGAGATCTGGAAAATGCTAATCCAGTTACTCTCCAGTAAAACCAGAGACTAGTGATCAAGACTAATGCATAAGCTGCAGCATAATGGAAATCCTTTGAAATCCAAAGTGAGAGGTTCAAGAAGTTCTGCACCATTCCATTTGTAGCCAGAGAAAGCATCGAGTAAACAATAATGACATCTACCACGAAAGCTACCACTCTCCTTGTCCAAGAAGACAATATCGCTCCATCCGGAACAGACCAATGATCTTCACTCTGAGAAACAATTGCCTTAGCAAGAGTCCCCCCTCCATGGATGGAAATCGGAGAATCATGCCCTTCCATTGTATGACCTCATGCTGTACCGAGAAGATGCCATGCCTCAAGCTTCCTACTCCGAATATGTTCTATCCATGATCTCCAGTTTTCATCGCTCCTCAAAGTTTCAGGATCACCTACAACCACAAGGCCTCTTCTTGATCTTGTCAACGCTACATTTAACCGTCTAGGATCAGATAAAAATCCCACATTCCCATCCTTGTTGGATCTAACACAAGAGAAGATAATTACATCTTTCTCTCTCCCTGATAACCATCAACAGTTCTAACCTCAACACTCTGTAGAGATTCTGGAATCATGTCTCTTATGGCTCTGACTTGTCCTGCATATGGCGTAACAATTCCAATATCAGAAAGATCAACTTCTCCACCCTCAACTAATCCAATTAGAATCTTCACCGCCCAAGATGCTTCTGCCGGATTTTCCTTTGATGCCCCATCAGGAGACAGTAACTCATCTCCGTCTACTGGAACGAAGGCCATTGGAGATTCCCAATCCGGCCATAGCATACCCATGGGAGCGGTCCTTTGGTCTGGACTTACTCCGTCTTCTAACAACCCTTGATAAAAATGGGTATTCGGAAATTCAGAGATTGATGGATGCATTCTGTATTGAGTAGTAAGTAATTTGGGTTCTATTCCCATATCTATCAATCGTTCGAATAGTGATCTGCTAAGCCCCCCATCCTCAGCTCTTTTCGAAATAACAGTAGGTGGAAGCTGCTTGTGGTCACCAATTAGCACAATCTGTCTAGATCCCCTTACTAAGGGGACAAGTGATGCAGGCTCTGTTGCCTGTGTAGCTTCGTCAATAAGTACCCTCGAGAATCTCCTACCATCAAGTAAATCATGTCCTGAACCTATACAAGTACAACAAAGAACTTGACACCTATCTAGGATATCATCCCTAATCTCCCTCTCTATTCTCCGTACCTCCTTCCACCCCCTGCTCAGATCTCTATGAGCTAGGCCCTTTTCTTTGCCACCCCTCATCCCTTTTATCCTCCTGGACAATTTCTCATTTCTCTCTATTTCCTCTACTAACTCCCTGTTTAACTCATGTATTTCCATTTGAGCATCCATTGTGGCATCCCTCAAATTTTCACGAACCTTGACAGGTTGACCTAATCTAACAGCCCTGACCCCAAGGTCTAGCAATCCCTCTAGCAAGTTATCAACCGCTACGTTGGAGTCGGCTACTGCTAAAATTGTACCATAGTCTTGCTTGGCCCAGGCCTCTAAAACTCTGACTGCAGTATATGTCTTGCCAGTACCCGGTGGACCTTGAATCAAAGTCAGCCTACTATGGATTGCATGCTCGGAAGCCTCAATCTGAGCTCTGTTCATACCACTTCTCAGAGCAGCCTTTTGAGCCCTAACTCCTCCCATTTCAGGGACTAGTGACGCAGTTCCAGAAGGATCATGCACCATTCCCAATAATAAGTCCCTAAGTGGAACTCCACCATCTTCCTCAAAAATCATATTCAGGGCATCCCGCATCCTATCAAATGCGACTCTATTTGCACCTCGATCCATCCTCCAAGTTCCGCCTCTAAGGCCCGAGGGAACTTCAGGAAGAACCACTCTAATTACTCCTCGAGACCTGTCGCTCACAATCGCCTCTATTGGCTTCTCTTTCAGAGGATTTGACCTACTTAGCATTACTATATCTCCCTGCCTAAATCTATGACTTCCAAAGCTCCCTCCAGATTTTGGTCTAAGCTTGATTATTCTTTGACCAAATAACCATCCATCGGTCTTTGCAACCAGTCCAAATAGAGCAATACCATTAGCTTCTAGCTTTTTTTCTGGCCAATCTTTCAACCTCTTCTCAGTCATGGCTAACTCATCTTCAAGCTCCCATCTAATTAGTCTCAGGTAGGCCTCGTGATGATCCTGGCTTCTCTTGAATCGACTGGATACCGTTATCTGCGACTTGACCACGGGGGGCCGTCACACCTAGCCCCTATCACGATTACTTGAGAGACCTCAGGAACAACTCTCTAACTTATTCCAGAGAGGATTAAACGCTCGTCTGTGTCGAAAGGCCTGTCTGGAGGGGGGTGTGGATGGTATTTGATAAATTCAAATCATGGCGAAAGTCTTCACCTAAGGGAGAAATCTGCCCATCTTGTCAGCATGTAAATCAAGAAGGCATCAAGGTATGTACGAGATGCTATTACCAGATCGATAGAGCAGCCTTCCAGCAGGATACAGATATTGGGGATGATGAGTCTTCAGATCTACTTGATGAGTTAATGAGCTCAATAGAGCAAGAGGAGGAACCGGAAGAAGTAAACCCTCCATCATTTGCTATGGACGATCTAACTGTAGAGGTTGCTCAATATGAAGATGGAGAGGAGATATTGCTCAACAGCCAACCAGACCTAGCTTCAATGATTCAATCAACAGAAGCCATTGAAGAGGAAGACTACGAATTGACTTCAGAAGACATCCCACTTTATGTTAAGAAATTCGAGGTTCCTCAAAGTCAACAGGATGATTATGATGAAGTTGAGCAACAAAAAATAGAGCTAATCCATCCAAATGCCGATACTCCTGAATTCGTACAGCAGGTTCCAGCTAGTGAAATATCAGAAGCAAGCAATGGATCCTATGGGGAAGAAAACAACCAATCATTGACCCCCGGTGATTTTGATGGTGATGGAAAAGTTGACGAGTTCGAGGCCGCGTTTGCGAATGAAAGACTATATTCTACTGAACCTATTTCGGAGATACCAGCCGCCCCATCTTTAGATATTCCAAAGATAGAAGCGAAACCCACCTCATCTCAGGAAAGAAAGGAAGAAGGAGATATAGAGCAGCTTCCCTCTGCTCCTGTATTCCATTCAGAGGGAATCAGGGATAATGGCTTAGATTTCGATGAAGCTACCCCCTATTTCTGGCCCTGGCACCAAGAGGATGAATGGACTACACCAGAAATAATCAAGCAACTTCAAGCCGCCATAAGATCAGCCAAAGAGCAAAATATTGCACAGGCAACAGTACTTTTGGATGAAGTCGGCCCCCATCTTGGACATCGTACTTCTTTGATATATTCGGTTGGTAGATTGTTAATGTCGATTGGAAGGGATAGGGAGGCAAGAAGAATGGTCGAATCTGCAAATGATGCCTTCCCAGACAATCCAGACGTCCAAAGAGCGATGGAGAAACTCATTTCTTAACCTCCGGTCTACACGCAATACTATGCGCAGGACCTCCGTGCCACACCCAATGCAGAGGAGGGCAACGTCTTCAATCCGAGTCGACGAAGGGTTGGTTCTTCGACCGGCATCCAAGAGGCATATTCCTGAAATTATAGAGGCATTTGAGGAGACTTGGCCTGATGTCATCAGGGCGATGCCTTGGATAAACCCAGACAAGGACACAAAATCACAAATAGAGAATTTTATTCTTGATACCGAGAGAAAGGGAAGAGCAGGTCTACTCCACCACTGGTGTATGATTCGACCTTGGGATGGGTATGTGGTAGGTTTATTGGGCTTTGATAGAGTTACTAGATCTCAAAGAGCAGTTTGGAATCTTGGTTATTGGGTCAGAAGCTCAGAACAGAGGCATGGATATGCCAGGAGGAGTATAGAAGCATCACTCAATTGGCTCGCCCATACTGGAAAAATATTAGTTGAAGTCAAGGTAGATCCAAATAATACTCCAGGTCTTAAGACGGTAGAGATGATTCTAAAAAAATGGGGAGGGGAACGATGCGTGTCTGGAGATTCTGCAATTACTGTAGCTGGAGTACGAACTTTACACCATTGCCATCTGATAGAAATAGGCCTCTAATACGATAATCGTCTCATACTTGCAAGACGACCCATTGAAAAAACACCCCTCTTCTGGAAACTTGTCCTACGGGGCAGTGATACCATGTCTTCCCCAGAGCCCCGACAGACACTACCTGATCCAGATGAAGAGGAGACCGAAGAATGGCTTGAGGCACTTAGGAATCTCACAGCCTCCCAGGGAGGGTCAAGAGCTCGGTTACTATTGCAGGAACTAATGTCTGAGGCCAAGGCTCTCGGAATACCCATAGCACCTACGTCACGGACACCATATCTGAATTCAATTTCGGTTGACCAGCAGCCACCATACCCCGGCAATATCGGCTTAGAAACAGAAATCCAGAACCACGTTCTCTGGAACGCTGCAGTTATGGTTTCGGATGCCAATAGGAGAGTAGATGGAATAGGAGGCCACATTTCGACTTATGCTTCCAGCTCGACACTATACGAAGTTGGATTCAACCATTTTTTCCGAGGAAAAGAATACAATGGAATTGGTGACGCACTTTTCATTCAAGGTCATGCTAGTCCAGGCATATACTCAAGAGCGTTTCTCGAAGGTAGACTCTCAAGAGATCAACTTTCTAATTTCAGAAAAGAAGCATTTGTGGATGGCCTTTCTTCGTATCCACATCCAAGATTGATGCCCGATTTCTGGGAATATCCAACTGTTTCAATGGGATTGGGTCCACTGGGAGCAGTAATGCAGGCTAGGTTCTGGAAGTATCTCAATCAGAGAGGTCTAGCAGATACTTCTGAAAGCAGAGTCTTTGCATTCTTAGGAGATGGAGAGATGGATGAACCCGAGTCAATCGCCTCCATCGCGGTAGCTGGGCGTGAGAGATTAGACAATCTTGTAGTGGTGGTAAACTGCAATCTTCAGAGACTGGACGGTCCAGTGAGGGGCAATTCAAACATTATTCAGGAATTAGAAGGATTGTACAGAGGAGCAGGATGGAAGGTTATCAAAGTAATCTGGAGTTCTGGATGGGATAACATCTTGAGATCTGATTTGAATGGTGAAATTCTAAAGAAGATGGAAAGTATTACTGATGGAGATTGGCAACGTATCAGTACACTCGATGCTTCTAAGTTTAGAGACGAATTTTTCTCTGGTAGTGAGGCCTTAGCCGAAATAGGGAAGTCATTGAGTGATGAGGAAATTGACTCACTCACCAGAGGTGGCCATGACCCAATCAAGGTTTATGCGGCATACGAATCTGCTCTTTCAGCAGATGTCCCAGCTGTGATTCTAGCACACACTGTGAAGGGATGGGGCATAGATTCGTTCGAGGGCAGGAACTCAACTCATCAGAAAAAGAGGATGGAAATGTCCGATCTTATTTCATACAGGGACGCATTGAATCTCCCTATCGATGATTCGAAATTGGAGAATGATCCTTTTGTTCTTTTAGAGGAAGAATCCGAGGGACTTAATTACCTAATTCAAAGAAGAAAACTACTTGGCGGCTACCTCCCCTCTAGAAATCCAATAGAAGCCCAACTCCAACTCCCTGGAATTGAAGCCTATTCGGACTTCGACAAAGGCACACCTCAGGGCCAAGAAGTATCAACTACTATGGCATTTGTTAGATTGCTCAGAAACCTATTAAAATCTCAGATCGGAGAAAATATCGTCCCAATCATTCCAGACGAGGGAAGGACATTCGGACTGGATCCACTGTTTAGCGAATTTGCAATATTTGCTTCTCATGGTCAGAAATATACTCCTGTAGATCACTCAATGCTGTTGAATTACAAGGAATCTGAATCTGGACAGGTTCTACAGGAAGGAATTTCTGAAGCAGGAGCAATTGCGACCTGGATTGCCAGCGCTACCTCTTACTCCAATGCCCAAGTTCCTACGATTCCGTTCTATACTTTTTACTCTATGTTTGGCTTTCAGAGAGTCGGTGATCAGATTTGGAGTGCAGCAGATGCTAGAGCAAGAGGCTTCCTAATGGGGGCTACTGCTGGTCGTACAACCCTGAATGGGGAGGGATTACAACATCAGGATGGACATAGTTTGTTGATGTCATCTGCAGTTCCTTGTTGTCGTTCTTGGGATCCTGCTTATGCATTCGAGTTAGCAACAATAATCAGACATGGTATTGATGAGATGTTGGACAAGGATCTCGATGTTTTTCACTATATTATGCTCTACAATGAGAATCAGCAGCAGATGCCCAAGCCGGACGGTTCTGAAGATGGAATATTGAGGGGTGCTTATATGTTCGAGGAAATAACAGGAGACGGCCCAAAGGTGAGACTATTAGGTTCCGGACCTATCCTAGAGTATGTTAGAAAGGCCGCGAAGAAGCTCTCCAGTGATTACAAAGTTAGCTCAGAAGTATGGTCTGTAACTTCCTATGGAGAACTAAGGAGAATCGGACTAGAATCAGAGAGAGTAAAGAGATTCAAACCAGATGATTCTGATATTCCATATGTGTCAGAGTGTTTTGGAGATGGAATGACTACAATTGCAGCATCTGATTATGTTGCCGCTGTTCCGGAGATGATTCAAAGATGGGTTGGAGGAAGATACGTAGTATTGGGGACAGATGGATTTGGGCGTTCTGACTCCAGAGATGCCCTTCGTTCCTATTTTGAGATAGACACTAATAGCATAGTAATAGCAGCTCTTTCAGCACTAGAGAAGGACGGAGATATCCCATCTGGTTCTGTTCAAAAGGCGATGAAGGATCTTCGTGTTTCCTTTGGAAAAACGGATAAAACTGTGTGATTATATGGGGAGAGTAAGTAACCTCCTTAGATTTTCAACCAGATGGATTCCATGGATTGCCTCGGGCGCTGCCGCAACTTACAGAAGACTCCCTGAAAATTCTCAGAATGAGATCAAAGCGGTCGCAAAGGAGCCCAGAAAATGGAGCAAATCATTGGAAACTGCCTGGGACTCATCAAAGATTGGTGCTGAACACTTTAAGATTACATCTGGAATACTGGCAAATATCCTAATTGGAAGAAGAGTTAGTAAAAAGGAGAAGATTCAAGCTAAAGAAGATTTAGCTGCATTAAGCATAATCGTCCCACCACTAAGGGTTTTCATGATACCCGGTAGCCAAGTTCTACTGGGTATAATGGCTAGAGCCACTCCTTGGCGACTTATCCCTGACGACTGGATTCCAATCAATGCGCTGAAGAGTGTCAGAGAAGGGGAACCAACATCTCTGGAAAAGGAGAGCTCGGTTGTGAAAAGGCTTCTAGGAAGAAAAAAGGACAGTGATAGGAACTCCTAAGAAATTTTAATTTCACTCAGCACAATATTCAATCATCCTTAGGGATGGTGATATTAGCTAGAAAATAATTGTATTCCAAGACCTCACCGATACTAATCCAATCGGGAATTCCACCGTTGTATTCATCGTATCTATGGCCAGGAATCAACCTCCAGTCTGAAGGCAGTTCGCTGAGAATATTTTTAGCTGTAATCAGACTTTTTTGCTGTGCACGTGGATCTCCTCCGGGGAGATCTACCCTCCCAGCACTCCTAACGAAGAGTAGATCTCCGGCATGATAAACACCATGCCCATGTATTGTAACATGACCGGGAGCATGCCCGGGCGAATGAGTAATTGACAGCGAAATAGAACCAGCAGACCATCCCACTGTCTCTCCCGGCTCACAATTCCATGAATTTGTAAAATCAACTTTCCTGAAAACAATGTGTTCAACTAAATCTGGAACTCTTGCATCTTCGTGCCCCCATACTTCAAGATCCGGATATTTTTCCATCATTCCGGGATATCCAGCTGCATGATCTCTATGAGTGTGAGTATACAATAAATGGGTGGGCTTCAAACCTTCTTCTGAAAGTTTTAACTCCCATAAATCTGAATCAAAAGGATCGATAATTGCTACTATTCCATTAGTCCTGTCTATAAATGCTGTATTCATATTCATCAGAGGCCCCATTTGTGTTACCCAGACCTCAATTCCATCTTTCCAAATAGAGATATGAAACTCCCCGTCCGATAGCATATTACATCCGAAGAGGACTACAGACAAAGTCGTAATGCATATACAAGCCCTACTCAGCGGTCGGATTGGGTAAATGACATACGACGCACAAGAATTGGAACCTCGATGGCAGGAAGCATGGTCAGAAGCTAGAGCATTTGAGGCTGAAATCGACAGAGATAAGGAGAAATTCTACTGTCTTGAGATGTTCCCATATCCTTCAGGACATATGCATATGGGTCATGTTAGAAATTACTCAATAGGGGACGCAATGGCACGTTTTCAAAGACTGATGGGAAAGAACGTGCTTTATCCAATGGGCTATGACTCGTTTGGAATGCCAGCAGAGAACGCTGCTAAGAAGGAAGGAGGGCACCCTCATGAGGTCACTCACAAGAATATCTCCAGCATCCGGTCCGATCAACAAAGAATGGGTTACTCATACGATTGGCGACGCTTCCTAGCTACCTCTGATGTGGAATACTACAAGTGGAATCAGGAGATGTTCCTTATGTTGAATGAGAATGGGCTAGTTGAGAGAAGAATGGCACCAGTAAATTGGTGCACAGATTGCGATACGGTGCTTGCAAACGAGCAGGTGAAGAGTAATCGATGCTGGAGATGCGGTCTCGAAGTTGTTCAGAGAGATATGGCCCAATGGTTCCTAAAGATGACCCAATATTCAGATGAGTTGTTAGACGAACTGGACAATATTTCATTCCCAGAGAATGTCAAGACAATGCAGAGGAACTGGATAGGACGCTCATATGGGGCACACATCAATTTCCCAGTTGTGGACTCTGATTCTATAATCGGTGCTTTCACTACCCGTCCGGATACAATATTTGGGGTAACATTCGTTACTCTTTCTCCCGAGAACCCTCTTTGCGAGCTGCTGTGTTCCGGAACGGAATGGGAAAAACCCTGGAGAGAACTAAGAGATGAATGCTCAAGAATGTCAGAATTTGAGAGAATCAACATGCTCAAGGAGAAGAAGGGAGTATATCTCGGAAAAAATGCAATTAATCCAATTAGCGGCGAAGAAATCCCGATTTACGCAGGCAATTTCGTAGTAGCCTCCTATGGAACTGGCGCAGTGATGGGAGTTCCGGGGCACGACCAGAGAGATTTCGATTTCGCTAAGAAATACAGCTTGGAAATTAATAGAGTTATTTTGAACGAACAAGATCAGGATTCAGGCCTATCTACGAATGAGGCATTTGAGGGGTACGGCCCTATGGTAAACTCATCAATAGAAGGATTCGATGGACTATCCGGCCAAGAAGCCAAGGATGCTGTGATTACTACTCTTGAGAAGATCGGAGCAGGACATGGGACAGTTCAGTATCGTCTCAAGGACTGGCTACTGAGTAGGCAAAGGTTCTGGGGTACTCCTATTCCAATGATTCACTGTTCCTCATGTGGAATTGTACCAGTACCAAGAGAAGATCTTCCAGTCGAACTGCCGCTGGATGTTGTTTTCACTGAGGAGCAAAGTGGTAACCCCCTAGCAACACATAGTTCCTTTGTAAAGACAAAATGTCCAAATTGCGGAGGAGAGGCAAATAGAGAAACAGATACTATGGATACATTCTACGACTCATCTTGGTACTTCATGAGATTTTGTGACGCAAATAACGACTCTTCCCCTTTCAATAAAGAGACGGTAGATTATTGGATGGAGAATGGCGTAGATCTCTACATTGGAGGGATTGAACATGCAGTGATGCACCTGCTTTATGCGCGCTTCTTTACCAAGTTCACAAGAGATACTGGGATGAATGAAGTTGGAGAACCATTTGGAAGACTTGTTTGTCAAGGAATGCTCAATGCTCCAGCTCCATTTTGCGCTGAGTGCAATGCTGAGTATCACGTTGAAAATTTCGGCTCTCAATGCCCATCGTGTAGCAATTCTCTGACCAGTCGCTCTGCTAAGATGAGCAAATCTCTTGGAAATACAGTTAGTCCAGAGAAGATGATCTCGAAATATGGAGCTGATACTGTAAGATTGTTCATCTTATTCGGAGCCAATCCAGAGGCTGGAATGGACTGGTCAGATAACGCATTGGAAGCTAATAATCGGCAAATTATCTCAATATTCGACTCTGTCGAATTTGCCCTTTCGTTTTCAGAATCTCCAACTCCAATAGATGACTGGCTCTTAGCTAAGATGAGAGAAAATCAGAGGGCATGGGTTAATGCAATGTCGGATGTAAGCCTTAGAGAAGGAGTAATGATCAGTCACTTCGAGATGTTATCTGACTGGAATTGGTATGTTAGAAGAGGCGGAAGAGATAGAAAGACCGCGTTGACCTTCTTAGAAGGTTGGATACCAATGATGGCACCAGCAACTCCTCATATCGCTGAGGAATTCTGGCTGAAGCTAGATAAGAAAAATTTACTAGCAATTTATGAAAACCCCCCAATCGAAAATAATTTCGATGACTTAACCGCCATTTCCATAGAGAACTACATCAAGGAAATAATCTCCAGTGGAAGGAATCTCAAGACTCTAGCGCAACGCCACTCAGAGAATGAGATTACAAAAGCAGTCATCCAGACTTCGCCAGAATGGAAGAAGGAACTAGCAATTGAAGCATTGAAATTACACTCTGAGGAGTTCGATTTCAAGAAAAAAGGCCAGGATCACGTCAAGAATCTTGAAATTTTCACTAATCCGAGATTAAGGGGAGAAATTTTCCAAGCTTGGACATCTATCACAATTGGATCAAAAAAGAGGAGAGGAAGGATCCATAGCTGGTCTGATTGGGAGAGGGAGCTAATTTCTAGTGATCATGAGGAGAGAGATCTGATTGAAGAAAATTCGCAATTCATTGCAGAATCATTGGGCGTAGAGTCTATTGTAGTCTATCCTGTAGGTGAGGGTAAGGACATTGGAGGGAAGGCAAAAATCTCTTTTCCTCTTGAACCCGGTATAGCATTTATGTAGGTGTAAAATGAGCTCAAATATCGTACTTTTCGATGATGATTGTGGAAAGTGCAGTCGATGGGCATCTTTCATAGAGAGGAGAGATCCATACTCAAGGGTCAAACTAATTGGCCAGAATTCTTCAGAAGGAACCGAGACTCTCAAATCAATTCCAGAGAGATTGAAAGGAGTGGATTCCGTTTTCCTAATTACATCCGAAGGAAATTGGTATGCAAAGAGCTCAGCAATATGGAGAATTTGTCGATTACTGAAATTTCCATGGCCCTTTGCATCAGCGATGCTCTTGATTCCTTGGCCCATTAGGGACATATTGTATGACATCTATGCCTCGTTGAGGAAATAGTATTCACACGGTGGGTTCATGGAGTTCCGCTCTCTGGCATAGCCATTGAGTGAAGACCGGAGTACAAAGCGTCATCGTGTGCGACGAAGGCGTCGCCGTAGGTCCGGAGGAGACAAAAACTCCTCTGGCGGTGACGACAAACAACATAGATCGGCTGAGGTAGAAAGGGCGCTATCAAGATTCAAGGCAGAGCCAAGGCCAATGGGAATTCCGAGGACCATAGACCCGCCTCCAAAAAAAGTTGACATTAAATGGAAAACAAATGCTGTACCAAGGCAGGTGCAGAATACTGCAGGAAAGATTGCATGCATTCCAGGGGAGTTTGGTTTTCTACCAGACGAAAGAGTTCAGGAGATTGGCGATCAATTGGATGGGCTATCTATTTCGTTGGAGCAAGCTCTGTCGCTAAGGGCTGCATTGAATCAAGAGAAGAGCGTCTACTCGCACTCAAAGTTGATGAGACGATCAAACGAAATTAGTCGAAGATATGATTCGGGAGAAAGTGTGATCTCATTATCCAAGAGATTCGATGCACCTCCAGTCAACACCTTTAGAGCAATATTAACAGGGAGGGGGTGGACCAAGACCAGAATTAAGGATACGCTAAACAAGAATCCTTCCAAGTTGAACAAGAGGGATAGAGAGCAATTTGAATTAGCCGAATCAGTAGATAGAGTAAGTTCAGTTAACCAAACTGAGACTCAGAACGCTGCAGAAGTCTTCGAAGAAATCCTATGTGACTATTTCTCCTCATTGGGAATTAGATTTAGGAAGCAAGAAGAGCTACTAAATGAGCAAAAAAAGGAGGAGGGAAGAGCGATAATAACCCCAGATCTCCTGCTTCTTGATGATGTGAGAATAAATGGAGTTCCATGCGCTTGGATAGATGCGAAGCATTTCTTTGGGGCCGATCTCAAATTTCCAAAGAAAAAAACTCAGAAGCAGGTGGACAGATACGCTGCAGAATACGGGCAAGGCGCTATAGTTTATCGACATGGATTCTGTGACGGCCTGCGGCTTAGAGGTGCAATAAAGCTGGATTCCAGTCCCCTCGATCTGAAACCCCTTGAGGACTTTCATGAGAACTCAAAGAAGTGACTCTAATTCGAAGTACCAACTCTACTTGCAAACGTGCGTAGCTGATTCTGTTCAAGATTTGGAATTAAACGTGATACCCAATCTTCCTGATTTTGTGGGTCTAGGGGGACAATAACCACGCTTTCACCTAGCATGCAAAGTAGTGGAGTTACAGAATCAGAAAGCCCTTCTTTCACTATGACTTCATCGATAATATTCAATAATTCTGATCTGGAAGAATCTTTTGTCAATCCACTATATGAGGAGAATAATCTGGATTCTTGAATCAACTCAGACCACCTCTCCATATTCCAATCTCCTAAACTCAAGGAATCCATCGCTCCGTCTCCTGCCTTGCTAATTCTTTCCTTCCATTCGGGCTGATCTATGTACTCAGATGTGTGAGTTCCAGTTCGCTCTTTCCAAGAAAGAAGAACAGGGAAACTTGCTCCCCAACTATTCGCCTTCCCAGGACCATGATCTAGTAGTTTTCCAGAAAAAGGAGAACCAGGCACAATCCTCCTTTCCACACCACCCGAAGATAGAGCTGTGGTATCGCCAAGGCCACTAGATCTTCTCCTCTCAACTAAATGTGCTAGCATAAACGACCTTCTTAGACACTCTTCATGGGGAACCCCAATTGCTCTTTGGATTGAGATTGCTGAGGCTATTGCTCCCGAGGCAGACATACCAAAACCTTGAGATGCAGGTAAGGACATCCTGATCGAGAGTTCCCAGTCATATTCACGAATCTCTGGAATTTCTTTGATCAGTTCTTGAAGAATATCATGATATAATGAGTCATCAAAAGAAGTATTGATTCCATTAACGGTCAATATTCCTTCTCCAACTTCCCCTCTTGCAATAGACTCCACTCCATCGTCTAGACATATTCCTGCTCCTCTACTTCCTTGGAAATAAGGATCTTCATGCGAGTCCTCTACAGTGAAAATTAGAGTCAGATGACCACCACATTGACCTCTCCCAAGTACAGTAGTCATGGCAACTCATCCGATGAAACGGTAATGAATTATTGTGTAAGCTAGAGGGCGTCAGACAAATCTGATTCCAGAGCAGAGAATCCCTTTGCAAGCTCTTCAGAAGCCTTTTCGAATGCAGCTCTAGGACTCATTGAGCCATCAGTTTCAAACTCAAAAATGTACTCTCCAGGAACTTCTTCCAATGTTATCGCATCATTGAAATCCCTAGTTTCTTCAGTTCCTTCGCCTACATGATTCAACTCTAATGCTAATGTGGAGACCTTGTCTACATCTTCCAATTTTCCGCTCTTATCAAAGTCCTTTGCAGTAGTTTCCAAGTCCATATCCCACAGAATTTTTGCCTTGGTTTTGTTGTTGATTACACCAATTCTTCTGGGTTGAAATGCCACCCCACAAACTGGAGACCACTTCGTATGCTCCCTTCCTCTTCCCATTATTGCTGTAGCGTAGAACTCAATCATCTGTCCCTTAAGGAGCTTGGTTATTGGTATACTTTTGTAATGTTCCGGAATCTCCAGTGACTCCTCCCCAAGATATTTCATATCTCCTGCAGTAACCCACTTACCCTCTTCGTCTCCGAAAACAACGCAAGTGTATATCATCTGGCACTCTAGACAACCCCTATCAGCTTCTACAAGATCTTTACAATTGGGACACTCATGTTGGAAGTGGAATTTATCATGCATTGTCGGAATGGGAACCATTGCTAGTCTCTGAGCCACCATCTCATCTGGAATAGGACCTGTAGTCTCCCAAACCTCTCCATCCTGCTCTTTGGTTCCAAGTTGGAACCTTACGCTGTCTATAGCCATCTTTGGAGTATCAGATATCAAAGTCCTCCTCAGCGCATTTGCCAAACTTCTATCTGTCTCCGAGAGAAGCAGTTGCATTTTCTCTTCTGTCTCTTTCAATACCTTGATCTTCACCATAATTACACCTCTTATCAAACTCTTCTTCCTCTTCGCCCACCCTTAGCCTTAGTCCCATCTGTAGGCATTGGAGTAACATCTTCAATCCTGGTAATCCTTACTCCCGCTCTAGTCAATGCCCTAATCGCGGCCGTGGCTCCTGGGGCGCTATTTGATCTATTCCCGCCTGCGCCTCTGTACTTCACAATGACTTGGTCAAAGTCCTTCTCAGAAAGCAGCTCAGCTATTTTTTCAGCAGCTCTGGTTGCTGCAAACTGGCCCCCTGAATCGCTTCCACCCTTTGTCACCATTCCTCCAGATACTTTGCAGATGGTCTCAGCACCAGTTAGATCTGTAGCGGTGATAAGCACATTGTTGAAGGTGCTGTAGATGTGAAGAATTGCTTTATGGCCCATTACTTATCCTCCTCTATACTTGCCTCAGAGACCTCATCTTGGCTCTTTGACTGTGATTCTTCTTCGAATTCTGAATCTTCACCCGAATCTTCCGCCTCTCCCGTGTACCTCAGTGTTTCCAAATCCTTCCTGAATGGGTGTTCCGGATCTGCGTATGGAGAGTTCGGACTGTAACTCAATGAATCCTCCTCTTCCTTCAGAACATGATATCCTGGCACCGTCATCCTTTGCTCGCCTACGAGAATATGGCCATGGACAATCAGGTTTCTAGCAGATCTCATCGAAGGTGCAAGTCCCTTGTAATATACGATTGACTGTAATCTTCTAGACAGCATGTGTTCTACAGTTATCTCCAGTACATCACCCACATCTGCTCCAGTTAGAAGGAGACCCTTTCTAGATAGAGAATCAAGTAATTGCTCTTTTTCCTTGGCGTAGTGTCCTTCAGAAGAATCTACTCGCCCAATCAACTTCATCGCTTGATTTCTATGTCTTCGTAGAGCGGACTTCTCTCTCCAAATCTCTCTCATACCCCCAATTTTCTTTAGCCCGAATCTTTCTTTCAAATCGTGCTCTTCGTCTATCCTAGCTTGCTTCCAAGGGTGAGTTGGAGTCTGAGTACGCGGTCTAGAGAATTTTGGCTCACCCATAATTCACAACTCACTTCTTCCTCTGTACGCCCAATGCCGAGCCTCTTCTTCCATTTGACCTCAGTCTCTGGCCCCTTACTTTGTGACCACTTCTGTGTCTAATTCCACGATAAGTCTTGATTTCAGCTAGTCTGGCGATATCATCATCATTTGTCATACTAACCTCGTTAGCGATGATGTGTGCATCCTCGTTAGTCTCCAGATCTCTTTGTCTATTTACCATCCACCAAGGGACGTTTGTAGCATACTCATCTATTGCGTTTCTGAGAATATCCTGTTCCTCTGGAGTCATATGTCCCCCGAGTCTGCTCCCATCTATTCCTGTAAGACGACAAATCATCATTGAAGTTCTAATCCCCACTCCCTTTACAGAGGTTAATCCGTATGTGATTGGCTTTAAGCCATCAATATCCGTGTCGGCTATTCTGACGATATAAGAGAAGTCGTCACCAAGCTCTGCTTCGTTCACTTTTGTCATTACGGTTCCCCCGTGTTCACCTTTCGGTGGCCTTTTGGGCATCTCCGCGACCTACAGTCCCTATTTGAACCGATTGGAACCTAATTTCTGAGATAATTTCTACTCTTTGCACACTATAAACAGTCTCTGATCGCCTGAAGGCCTCTTTACATCCATATCGACCATGAACCCCTTCCCTCCATCAGAGCCCTTCAGCTCCTTAGTAATTCTTCTCTGAAGAGTGGGATGAATTTCTGGATCAAGACTGCACCTGAGAGTAATCTTGGAAATTCCCTTCTTTGCAATCGATGAAGCAACTTGGTCCATAGTGTGAAGCTCCGGAGGAGAAAGTCTGTGTTGCACAATCTTCCCTGTAGAGACGACGAAACCCCTGACAACATCATCATTGGAGATCTCATCTGTGTGAATGAGTAGAGGCCTCCTTCCTTCTAGTCTAATCCATGAGGAACCTGTACCACTTAGGACTGCTTTTTCTCTCCAGATATCTTGTAGGCCACTCTCAACAAGTGCTGGATCAACTATCGTCAAGAATGCCCCTCTGGGTACTTCCAGAACACTATTGAATTGGGTGATATTTGCACCAGAGGGACTCCCTTCGATACTAGCAATCACATTCTTCCTTCCCACTCTGATACACCTATGCATTTTTCCAGAACTGATGGAACCAACCCATACAGAGAGCCTGTCAACTCTACCTCCTCCCCGACTAAGCCACTCCCAAGTCCAAGAATTTCCGGGGAATGTTGTCTCCAATATTCCATCCACCATGGCTCTTTGAACAGAATCCAATCTTGGCGATAAGTCTAGTAATACTGCAGGACCCCTAGGACCGTTCTGTAGATGAGGACTCCAAGCTTTCAGAACTGATTTTAAATCAGGTTTCATCTCCTCTAATTCATGATTTTGAGCATCCCTGGGTCTTGCCGGATCCAGATGGAGCATTGCAATGGGTGGATGCGCTCTTGTCCCAGCATCCCTTAGACTGGACCAGTACTCAGCGATTGCAGAATCCGCATTACTCCCATCTCCAATCAGCACTCTGTCTAGATTACGCTGGGCTTCGCCTTCAGAATTTATTCTAATATTTGCTGCGCACAAGGTAGCAATCTGTTCATCAAGCTCAATACCCAATGCCGGCCTCTTCAGTAGCCTGGATAGTGCAATTAGTTGGACCCCTGAACCGACTGCAGCGTCTAGAATCACTCCTGCTGGTATTGACATGGGATCAATCTGCCCAGCTCTAATGGTTGCGACTGACCACGGAGTCGAAAGTCTGCGCATCCCATCATCCATGATGAAAGCAGGCTCTCCCTTCCGAGAAGACTCCGGTTTGGATACCTTCTTAGCCTTGGAAACAACCTTATCCGAGGGAACAATAGCCACATGCTGATGCTCTTTCACAAGCCTCCCCAGTGGAACTCAGTCAAGTCACTTTCGCGATAATCATCCTGAAATTGGCGCTCTTACCAGCTTCAACTCAAACCTAAGCCAGGAATCTTTCAACTCGCTGTCCTGATTATTTCCATATGCAATATCTGGAGGCAAAAGAGTGGTTTGGGTGGTCCCTGTATCAATAATCCCTGAAACAAGTCCTCTATCGCTATCAATATCTAGCCCTATGGCAGACCAGCAAAATCCGATAATGGAAAAGTTACACTCAATGAAACCGTCTCCCCCTGCGGTATCGCCCCAATTGCCATCATCGATTTGATCTCCTGAATCAGCATCCCACACAGTATATTCTACTTCAAACGGATCTCCTTCTTCTATGTGAACGTCTTTTTCTTCGGATCCTCCAATTATGTTCAAGTCCATCCTAACCTTAGCTTGGATAACAGTTACATGAGTAGCACTGATACTGATCTCCCTCTCCGCGATATTCTCTATCAGTTCTATTTGGAAGAATTTACTCGCATCCGGTTCTAGATCATTGACGATCTGATATGGTTGTCCACTAGATGAGAAAATTACCCCTCCTCCACTAATCTCCACTACTAGGTCAAGACTCTGATTTCCCCTATTGTATACCACTACACTTGCAGAGTCACCTTCTCCCTGATGATACCAATCGCACCGCACCTCTCCGGGTAACAGGAACGAATCATCTTGATCAGAAAGAGACCCATCAGGCCAAATCCAATCATCCTCTCTCGCGGAGCAAGAATATAGCAGAAAACCAATCTCCCAAACCCAACGACCTTCTTCTTTTAGAATTTCAACGTCCGTTGACCCAAAGGAAGCATCCATTTCATCTAGGAAACTCATTGCGGAAAGACCAACCCATATAGATGAGAGAATTAACGCTAATCCAGTTACCACCGAGAGAACAATCGCGGCTCTAGGAACAGCCATTCTGTTGAGTCCTAGGGGTATTGGAGGGTGCTCAACCTCATCCGGAGTGTCAGATATCCAGGACCTCGTCACAACACTGTACGATTGACCGACTGCCATCAAGGTTGGCCTTAATGGCTAGTCCCTACTCAATTCCTCTTGGTTTGCGATTGCAAGCCAGGCTACAATCCCAAGCTCCAACGCAAGTATCGCCATCCCCAGTAGTACCTCTTGTTGGTCTATTTGGGTCGATGCAAAAACAATCGCGAAAAGAAGCGCTGCAATTAGGTCGGCCAGCCCCCAAATTCTCAGTCCCCTCCTAAGTTGTAGAATTCCAACCACCCACACTGTAGTTGACATCATAATCAGCATAATTGGAAACCAGAGACTATTATTTTGGCCTATTAAGAAAGCGCCGAATGCTACTAAGATATGCCCATCTACAGCAAAAGTCATTGTCCATCGCTCTAACTCTAGTGGTACTGTGAGAGCACAGCAAATAATCAGAACTACTCCTATCGTCATCACTAGGATGTCAAGGGATTGATTGACTACGGAACTCCATTCTGCAATAGAAATGAAAGACATTACCATTCCAAGTATCGCTAGTCCCAAACCTGGAGATTGCCCAAGCCTCACGCTACTGTAGGAAGATGTGATTGCTGCCAGTAATCCTGCTGGCCCAAATGACATCAGTACAATAGAAATCGTTCTACTGCCGAGAAATAACCCACTAGATCCCTTCCTACCGAGTTGCTCTCGCTTTTGTTCGACCCAGAACCCTAATACCACGCACAAAACAAGCAATGATTCTACCAACATCCAAGGACCAACCCAGTTGAGAGTACTACCATCCAAAGGGTTGACCATTAATGGGAAAGGCAGACTCCCAAGAATCACTGCACCGACACTTCTAGAAATTAGTAGGGGGAAAACAAACCAGTCAATTGCAATATCAATCCTATCCAGAATATTGCTATGATGTAATAAGGAAATAGAGCAGAGAACCAAAGAAAGTACGGACACTACAGCCAGATCCAGTAGCTCATAAGGACTACTTCCAGCGGGGATTACATGCCCAGTTACAAATGCAAGACACATGCCCAAAATTACTGTTGCGATTGGCATTTCTATCCCTAATATGTGTGGTAATTCCAGCTCCAGACCCTTTGTTCTGTTTCTTATCAGTAAAACTATGATGCTGCAAAAGGCTCCCGAAGCAAACAAAGCATAAGGCTGAGGAGAAATTGCAGAAAACAATATAGTCACTGTAATGACGATAAACAAAACTGTTAGTCCTACTACTGGGGTATGGGTAAGATTAGAAATTAGTAGTTCTGCAGGATCTTTAGATTCTGCCTTCTCTCTTTTTTTCTTCCTAAGTTCTGCCATCTCAGCTAACCTTGGCCGATAACTGGACAAGTTACCATCATAGGAAATAGACTCCGAACTTCCTGCTAAACTAACCAATGAATCTCTTTTTGCTACAGAACGAAGCTCAGTTCTGATTTCGCCTCTGGAAATAAGCCAAATCGATGCCCCAACAAAAATTGACCCAGAAATAATCTGATGAATAATTTGTCCATAGACGAAAGTAATTGAATTCGTGATAACCAGCAATACTAATGCTGAAGTAGCCGGTTTGAGAATATCCTCCATCCTCTCGGCTCTGGGAAGATAGACTGCCAATAGAATAGATGTACATACAATCGCTGTAACTTCTGTATTCAGAGTGGAGCTAATGTTCAACCATTGTATAAAATCAGAGGCCCAATCTGTCGATTCGAGAGTTTGGTGCGGTTCTCTCCCAGAAATATAGACCAACATGGGAAAAGACATCAATCCAATCCCAACACCGAACAAACTATCAGATTCGAAATACAGAATTAACGCAATTGTCAAACAAACTAGAATCATAAGAGGATTCTCCAGTCCGTGATTCCATTGAATAATTACAGTTGCAAAGGTCAAAACTAGCAATATTCCAATTGCACCTCCAATCCTGAACCCAGCTAAGTGCGAGAAGACGTGCAAAGCCGCAATTATAGCAAGCAAAGAAACAAGAGAAAAATCTGTGAATCCATCAAATTGAGCCATGAAAATTATTGTAACCATGGGTAGCCACAGGCCTATACTCCACAGATTCAGTATCCCCGAGTCCCTAATCGATGCAGAAAGCTCGGAGGTTCCAAGGAATCCAGAAGCCAAATTAACTCCATTTTCTCCAACTCTTGAATTCACCACGAACATTAGGATGGAAGAGATTACAAAGTAGAAAAACAAAGGCATCGGATCAAAAACAAAAATTGTGATTGTTTCCGAAACTTCGTTTGCAAGCATTACAGTACGAACAACCTCCTCACAAATTTTTCCAATCAGAATCCACGTCCAAGGTAAAAGAACCGTGACACCTGAAAGCGAGGAGGATTTTCTAGAAACAGCAAGAAAACCAGTTCCAAGGTGAAGAATCGAGAGCATTGATAGTAGTACTAGACCATCTCTTCCCTGCGAAGAAGAATTAGTTGGAACTAGTAGGACCAATATACTCAGAATAGCAACAGATCCCACCCATAGAACCCTATCAGTAACACTACTTTGGTCTCTTAGTATAACGAAAACTGTAGTAATAGCTCCAAAGACCGTGAAAATTTCATATGAAGAAAATCCCACTAAATTATCAGCAATATCGCCACCTAATAGAACGCCCGTAAGCAATATTCCAGATATGGTAAGAGGAAACCAGACTCTTTTTGACTCAACACCTCTGACCACAAGATAAGAGCCTCCAAAGGCACCACCTAGGAAAGTTACCATTCCTAATGCATAACCCAACTCTTCTCTATTTGAGGCAACTGCTAGCATTGCACCAATCATTCCAAGAGAGATTGAAACCCCCCAGAGACCAGGTTTCCCCAGCCCAAGAGTTTCGAAACCCTTAGAGAACCAATTTTCCTTCTTCGCGAACTTTGCTGACATCAACGCATTTAGTGAAGTAAAAGACATCAAAAGGAGGAAAAGAAGCAAATCGCCTTCAATTGGAAGTACTTCCAGTGGGCCGATCTCAAATTTTGTCGTTACAGCGTGCATGCCAATCCAAAGGTTTGAGCTAGCGATCCCTAGAGAAGCTAGGTTACCAGAGCCCCTATTTACGGCAATCGCATGTAATAACATGGTCGCAATCAGAATCATAACTGCCACCCCCAGCTCCCCAAATTCAGTTCCTGTAGCGGAACCAATGGCCAATAGGACAAGCGTAGATTGAGCCGCAATGGCATCATGGTCATGCCTGTATGCAATCCAGATGTTTAGACCCACAAGGAATAGGAGCAAAACCCCCAAAGCCAAATCATCATCAATAATGCCCCAGCTTCTTAGCTCTATAGCCAGTCCGTATAGAACCTTCATTGAGATAATTATCCAAGTTACTCCAAGCAAAGACATGTTCTTTTTCGGAATCCAAATCTCCCCTAAAGCAAAGCCAACTAATGCCAGAATTAGTAGCGAAAATGCACCCGGAAGAGGATTGAAAGTCCTTCCAATTTGAATACTAATTGCACTGTAAAGAACTACCATAGAAACCAGAATCAACCAGTTAATCCTCTTCTCTCCTTGAATTGAAAAACTAGAAATCGTATCTTTGGCAAGACGGGAGTCTACATAACCGTCTTCGCTGATCGAGCCGGGCGCGTCAGCTTCTGAAAGCGGATCGATAATTTCTCCCAAAGCCCCATCTTCTTCATTGTCATGATGTTTGTTATCTTCTAGCTCTGAGATCTCAATATCTATGATATCAATGCCTGACGAACGTCGGAACTCTCGTTCACGAATGATCTTGTCATCCCCCTCATCACCAGCCATCAGCCCCCAACAGGGCATGTATTGCATAATCGCATCCCCTACAGGACTAATTTAGAACATAAATACAGACAATGAATTGCCAAGCCAAGCCGTAATACTTGAAGCCTCAATCCCTCTCGCTCGCTCGGGGGGAACTAGATGCAGAGCTCCTCTCAAAATGCGGCAGTCGAATTGTCCCACCACGGACTGGAACCCTCTGGGAGCGTTCATTGGAACCTGAGATGGGAGGATCTGCACTCTTTTGCAGTAGATCTAGGGGAGGCCAGACTCACTTCTGACGGAGTCCTTTTAGCGGTTACCGGAGAAAGGACGGGTAGATCTCCAAATGATCGATTTATTGTAGATGAAAAGGGAATGGCCGAGGAAGTTTGGTGGGGCGAGGTAAACCGACCTACTGCTCCAGCAGTCTTTGAAAGACTGTTGGTGAAGGTGCAAGATCATCTAAACAGTGCTGATAACATCTTTGTTAAGGATGCATTCTGCGGAGCTGACCCTCAGCATAGAATGCCAGTCAGGCTCGTAACAGAGAAAGCGTGGCATGCTGCCTTCATGCACAACATGTTCGTCAGAGCAACAGAGGAAGAGATCAATGTTCACCAACCAGAATATACTATTCTCCACGCTCCCGAACTCACATCTAGTATGAGCGACGGCGTCAACTCAGATGTCTTCGTAATAATAGCCCTAGACAGAAAAATGGTAATTATTGGAGGTACTCACTATGCTGGCGAAATAAAGAAGGCGATCTTCACCATAATGAATCACATTCTCCCATCCAAGGGACTTCTACCAATGCATTGCTCGGCCAATACAGATGGAGATAACTCGGCATTATTTTTCGGATTGTCAGGAACCGGAAAAACTACTCTTTCAGCTGATCCAGATCGAGCGCTTGTCGGAGATGATGAGCACGGCTGGTCGGAAAACGGAGTGTTCAACTTTGAGGGTGGTTGCTATGCTAAGCTAATCCGTCTTTCCCAAGAGGATGAGCCAGCCATTTATGCAACTACAAAAATTCCAGGATCAATACTAGAGAATGTCATCCTCAATGCAGACGGCACTCCAGATTTCGATAACGATTCTCTGACTCAGAACACCAGAGGATCTTATCCAATCGAATTTATAGAAAATCGAACTCCAGACTCTATGGCTGGAAATCCTAGAAATATTGTCTTTCTTACCTGTGACGCCTTCGGAGTATTGCCGCCACTTTCCAGACTCAACCCCGATCAAGCAGCATATCACTTCATGTCGGGTTATACTGCTAAGGTAGCTGGTACGGAGATCGGGGTCACAGAGCCTCAGGCAACCTTTTCAACCTGTTTCGGAGCACCTTTCATGCCCAGACATCCTAGTGTCTACGCGGATCTTCTTTCTACGAAGATTCAGGAAAATGATGCGCAGTGCTGGTTAATCAATACTGGATGGATTGCAGGGGGGGCAGATGCCAGTAGCAGAATCAAGATTAGTTGGACCAGAACTCTCCTGAACGCAGCTCTAAATGGAGATTTGGACAATGTAGTCTTCGTCAAGGACGAGAGATTCGGGTTCGAAGTTCCAACAACCTGTGAGGGAGTCCCCGACTCAATCCTCCAACCAAGAGAAACATGGGAAGATAAGACCAGATTCGATAATGTAGCCAACCTTCTGGCTCAGATGTTCATCGAGAACTTTGAACAGTATGCTTCTGGGTGCTCAAAGAAAGTAAGAGATTCCGGACCGAAGCAGATCTAGTCGATTAACCTCTGTTTCGCAGCTCTCTGAGCGTCCACAGAACATATTGCCGCCATATGGACAACGTCTCTAACGCTATCTCTTCTTTGTAGCACGTGCGCGGGCTTGGATAGTCCTTCCAGTATGGGGCCAGTCATCTCAGCTCCCGCCAACCTCTGTAGTAGCTTGTACGAAATATTAGCGGAAGCGAGATTTGGACAGATTAGTACGTTGGCAGGCCCATTGAATGACATGAAAGGGTAATCTTCCTGAATCTCGGATACCAATGCGGTATCCGCTTGCATCGGTCCATCTATTACTAGGTCAGGCTCAATTTCCCTAACTATCTCTATTGCCTCCTCAACTCTATCAGTCCTCATCTCTGCAGACGTTCCAAAGTTAGAGAATGATAGCATAGCGACTTTCGGCTTTACTCCAAACCTCTTAGCCACCTTAGCAGTCTGAATCGCTATTTCTGCAAGAGTTCTCGCATCTGGGTAGATGTTTATTGTCGCGTCACCAATGAACATCAACTGTCCGTTCACAGTCATCATGTACATTCCTACAATCCTATGGGAGTCTGGATCAGGCCCAATAACCTGTAAACAAGGCTTCACAATATCTGGATATTGGTGAGAAACTCCTCCCAGGTAGCCATCTGCATCTCCAACTCTTACCATCATTGGAGCAAAGAAAGTTGTAGACTTTAGTTGCCTAATCGCATCTTCCTTAGTCAGACCCCTCCTACCTCTCAGTCGATGCAATTCGTCAGCATATTCCCCTCTCCTCCTCGAATCGTATCTGACGTCAATAGTCTCACAATCGAAATCCAAACTCAAATCTTCCTTGACTGCAGCAATCCTCTTTTTCTGTCCAAGAAGAATCGGAGTACAAATCCCCTCAGAAATACATTGTGATGCGGCCTTGATTATAGTCGGGTCCTCTCCTTCGCAGAATACAATCTTCTTTGGATCCCTCTTTGCTTGGTTAATCACTCTCCTCATTATGGATCTTGTGAGGCCTAGGCGAGACTCCAGTGCATCTTTGTATACGCTGAAATCAAAGTCTTCTGATGATACCCTAGCTACACCTTCCTTAACCGCTGCTTCTGCTACAGCACTAGCCTCCCAGATCAGAACTCTTGCATCGAAAGGTTTTGGGATAATATATTCTGGTCCGAAAGACATCTGTTCTCCTCCATATGCCATTGAAACATCATCCGGCACAGGTTCTTTTGCCAACTCCGCAATAGCCTTAGTTGCTGCCATCTTCATGCCCTCCGTGATCTCAGTTGCTCTAACATCAAGAGCTCCTCTGAAGATATACGGAAAACCAAGAACATTGTTGATTTGGTTGGGATAGTCAGATCTGCCTGTTGCTACTATTGCATCATCACGCACTGTCGCGACCTGCTCCGGAGTTATCTCTGGATCGGGATTGGCTAAAGCGAAAATTAGCGGCATTGAATTCATTTTGGCTATTTCTTTTGGAGAAACTAAACCTCCCTTGGAAAGGCCGAGAAACACATCTGCACCCTCAAGAGCATCCCCTACATCTCCATCATCAACGTTTCTTGCAAATTCAGCTTTGTATTCGTTGATTTCTCCCCTTTCTTTGCGATTATTGGTCAAAATTCCCTTTGAGTCGAGCATCAGAAGATTCTCTTCCGAGACTCCTAATCTCAGATAGTGCTTAGCACAGGAGATTGCTGATGCACCGGCCCCTAGAATCACAACCTTGACTTCACTGATTTTCTTTTCAACAACCTCAAGTCCGTTAATTAGCGCTGCCCCTGAAATTATTGCCGTCCCATGTTGATCGTCATGCATCACTGGAATATCTAACTCAGATACCAATCTTCGCTCAATCTCGAAACACTCTGGAGCGCTAATATCTTCCAGATTTATTCCTCCAAAGGTTGGAGCAATCGCCTTAACAGCTTCGACGAACTCATCGACATCAGTCCTATCGACTTCTATATCGAAAACATCAATATCAGCAAACGCCTTGAACAGTAGTCCCTTGCCCTCCATTACCGGCTTGCTAGCCAATGGACCGATGTCTCCGAGCCCAAGGACCGCAGTACCATTGCTAATCACAGCTACCAAATTACCCTTGGATGTGTATCTGTATACATTCTCGGGGTCATCTTTTATTTCTTCACAGGGATATGCAACTCCGGGGGAATATGCTAACGAAAGCTCACGCTGGGTTCCATGGGGCTTTGTAGGAACAACGGTCACCTTTCCGGGCGGATCAGAGGAATGGTAATTTAACGCATCCTCGCGAAGTCTCTCACTGCTCATTGGACCATCTCGGGAGTGTCGGACGAACCATCTCCTATCATGCTATCCTATTGGTAATTGTTTAATTATCGGCCAATAGGACACTGATTAGCGACTTTTTTCTGTTCTGGACTCAATCTCGTTATGAGCAAGTCGCAGTCGACAACCCCTACCCTTCATAAATTGCACATCAAGGGACTCGACCCATCACATGTATGGCAGTCGAATGACTTCTGGAGAGAAGGAAAGAGCAATTTTCCTAATCGCACTAGTGTTTTTGCTTCCCTGGTCGACCTACTTGACATCAGTTTCCGAATACGAAGCAGGTCTTGAAGAAAGCCAAACAAACTCCCTGGCTTCATCTAGGACCTGGGGGGTTAATGGTACAAATGACTCTGGATGGATCGTTCTGGAGGCACAAGGAGCAGACCCTGAGAACGGTACTCCAGCTATAGCAGATTTAATGCTGGAATTCGCACCAGGTTCCCAGATAGATAACCTAACACTGGAGATTGCAGTAAATGGAAGTGATGGATTCTGGATTAACCAGCCCCAACTGACTGTAATGGATACCCAGACCAGTATCCTTGACTGGTCTGGTATGGGCGACCTAGGGAGGCAGAATAGCTTCTCTGACAACCCCCCAACCGTGACTGGAGGGATTTTGGACTCATCCTTGAAGCCCAACACAATAAGCGATGCATCATGGAACATTCCAACTGGCATAGAGATTACAGACTTGACTATCGAGGCACTTCGTCCTGTAGATCCCAAGCTATCTTTCAGCCCACTGAATGTAACTATTCATGGTAGTGCATATAATCCAATAGATGGAAGGCTGTATGTACTGGTAAATGACGATCTCTTGCACCTAGATGATAACTCCAATAAGAAAATAATCGATATCTTACCAGGAATTGCCGGCCGTTCAATCATTACAGACCCCAATAGGGACAGGATGTATGTCGGAGACTCTGAAGGAAATGTCACCGCTTTCAGACTCTCCAATTCAAGCATGATCGCAGACTTCCCAGATGATACTAACTCCTCTGAATCAAACGCCATCAAATCCATTGGGGTAGATATCTTCGGAGTAATATGGGCGGCATCTTCAGAATGCAGATTAGA
The DNA here is from genome assembly GCA_036154175.1 of Thermoplasmatota archaeon. GTDB lineage: Archaea > Thermoplasmatota > Poseidoniia > Poseidoniales > Thalassarchaeaceae > UBA36. Next base: position 39,230 of record JAYZLO010000012.1, read on the forward strand.
GTATCTTATGCCCTCAAAGAATGCTATCTGGCGATCCATTGACTTCTGCACGAGTACTGAGTCAGAAATGCCTGTTGATATTGCCATCGAATCTAGACGGATTTTCCTTTCCACCGAGGGGAATGGAATTAGAGTCATTAATTACACTGTTTCTAATAGCGATCCGACTCTATTGGAGATAGATAAAAACAACATCTGGGACGATCAAAATCAACTCTCCTCAAACTCGATTTCTGATTTTGCGATATCTGATGACATTCTGTACATATCCACAACTGACTCTGGAATAGACAGGTTCGACACAGATTCGAACTCTTGGCTTCCATCGTGGACGTCTTCAAACTGGCTTCCAAGTAACAGCATAGAAGGTATGGCGGCAACTCCCGGATTCTTGTATATCCTCACTGGAGAGTCAATTCAGCCATATGACACCCAAGTACTTCTATTCGGGTCTGAAATAGAACTTTCTGATTTAGGCCTATCAGGTCTTGGATCGTCGATCTTGCCATGGCCTGGAGGATTACAGAGATCCCCGGCTTCTTCCATGGCACTAGTAGGGGACTCATCAGGTAAGATGGGTAGGATAATTGGAGACTCACAGGACGGTTCATTGACTCTTGTTAGCAGTCCCTCGATAGAAGACCCTGAAGTAACAGCTATCATCGATGATGGGGAGTATGGCGAAATCTGGATCGCTTCAGGAAGCATAATCGACATTCTCGACAAAGGAGACAACCTCTGGAGAGCCCCGATAAATCTTGAAGACAGCATTAACTCTCAGTTAGAACCGGGAGATATTACCTCGATTATACAAGATGAGGACGGATGGGTCTGGGTTGGGACCACAGAAAGTGGGGTCCACAGGCTAAGTAGTGCTGATGGCTCCTATTTCGAAACTATTCAGGGCCTAAACTCGGTACACATCACTAGCCTTGCCCATGACTCCAACACTGATACCCTGGTGGTAGGACATCTCGAATCAGGAATTAACCTATACTCGACCGACTCAAACACAGTTGTGGAATCCCTCTCTGAATCTATGGGGCTAGACTCCGATATGGTGAGAGATATCGCAACTAGATTCGGAGTTGCCTACATAGCTACAGAGGAGGCCGGAGTGATGAGAATAGACCTAACCACACGATCGATAATCGGATCTTGGCAATCCCTTGGTGTGGATAACCTAGAAACAACCCCGGTAGCAGTCGACGGTGACCTAATCTATCTGGGCCTCCAAGGTCTAGGAATTCTCATAATCGACAGATTAACTTCCGATGTAGTCGATCTATGGACTCCGGATGATCCAAACGGAATACCAGACGAAGATGTCAACACCCTCTCAATAGACTTCTATGGCGGCCTTCTAGTGGGTTCAGAAGTTCAGAACACTGGTGCCGATGGGAATGGGGGACTGGCTCGTTGGGATGGCTCTAGCTGGGAATTCCTACCCACGAGTATTCCGGGTTGGAATAACGATCCATTCGAGTTCTATGACGTCACGAGTGACGCTGACGGAGTTTACGCGGGAACCAACAGAGGGGC
>JAYZLO010000013.1:0-3203 GCA_036154175.1 Thermoplasmatota archaeon
ACTTAATCATCAGCATGATGATTAACCCAATCAGAACTACGAAAAACAACGGTATGACGCTTACTTTGAGGTATTGAAAATTAAAGACCCCTCTTAACTGATCATCTACATTGAAAACTCTTCCAATAAAGGTGTAGTTAGCTGAGGCAATAAAGATGTACGATATCGCCAGAGATAGAAAAATTACACTTCCGTTTTCATCTAAACCGAATAATCCAGCCTTCATCAAAGCGTAAAGAACTCCACTGAGTAAAATCATTAACAATATGTGCGGGAATGTTGACGGATTCGTAAACGACTCTAGTAACCCCTCCCCTTCATCCAACTCCCCCAAGCTTCTCTCCACGTCCCGCGATACCCCACCATTGGTTAAGGCCAACCCCTACGCGTTGCCATGCCGCGACCAAAAAAGTCAGCTAGGGGAAAGCATCGTTGGATAGGTTTACAATTCGCTTTCGAGGTTTCAAGGTCTGAAGCCTCAGCAATCCTCAGTGCCCTTGTTGATGAAAATGGCTGTGAAATCTTCGATATTTCAGAGAGAGAAAAACAAACCTCGGCTATTCTGAAGGTCCCTCTGAAATTTTACCCTGATTCCAAGCTTTTGCTCAATGAATTAGCCAATGTTAGTACCTTGACTAGTTCTGGCAAGATCAGATTGGTTAGGGAAAGGCTCGACTCAATTAGATAGATATTCCCAATTCAGGAATTCTAAATCTCTAATCAAAAGTTCTCCATCCGGTCCACAAGCTTCTAATTCCCCCATTCTGTTTAGGCCTACAGCACGTACAGGTTCGCCTTTGAAAAATAGGGAAACTCCTGTGGACATAATTCTTGACAACGACTCCCATGATTTTGAAATTAAATAATCCTCTGATGGAAGGTCCAAAGATTCAATGTCCTCAAATACAGATGATAACGATCTATCTATCATTTCAAACACATCTATTGATTCGGTTTGTCCAATAGTTTCTTCCCAACCCGATGTCTCAATTCCGTCTTCCATGAAACCTATCCTGTTTGCTCCTACTCCTAGTCTGATTTCTTCTCCGTTTATTGACTCCACTAAAATTCCGCCCATTTTCCTTCCATCACTAGTTATGATGTCATTAGGCCATTTTGTGTAGGCTCCTAGTATTTCTGAAACTAACGACCCTACGCATGTCTGAATAAGTCCCGGAGGATATTTTTCTAAGACATTTTTATCCAAAATCCAAGTAGCGTAGACTCCTCCTCCGGTCGACTTCCACTCAGAAGATCTTCTCCCTCTACCAGATGTTTGAGTCCTGGCAAATATTCTATGCCAACCCGCCCCATCCTTTCCAGTAATTTCATCCATCGTAGATTCGCATTTTTCGATTATCTGAGGTTTCCTCATAGAAGCAGTTGGCCAAAATGCCACCACTGCAATTTTTTCATCACCTAGTCTTATTTCTTTTAGAAATCTGTGAGACCAACCCATACTTGACCAATCCCCAATTTTACTTTGGCCCTCGGGATCGATTTTTAGTAGAAGTACTACCAATAAATCTCTGGAAATTACAGACGATCTATCAGAAAGAAAAGTAGCTAGAAATTTTCCCCAACCCCCCTGCGGTATATCTATCATTGCAGCATCTTCGATTGGACTAAGCACACTCGAACCCTTCTCGACATCTAAGTACGGAATATTCCACACAAGCAAATCTACCTCTTTGGTAATCTCTAATCCCTCCCCCAAACCTCCTTCGATTACACACGCGTTCTTATGCAGATTCAGATTTTTCAGGTTTCCCAACGTCGCAGAAATAGCAAACGGATTGACATCGTATGCAGTTACTTTCCATCCAAGACCCGACATCATAATGGTCACTATTCCAGATCCGCATCCAATTTCTAATGCATTTGTATTTTTGCCAAAGTTCAATTCTGCTATTGCCTCGCAGAGAAGAAAGCTATCTTCCCTTGGAGGATAAACTGTCTCTGGAACCGCAACATCTAGTTGTTTAATCGCCTCTACGTCGAAAATACGATCCACCATTTCTACAATCATCCCCTCGCAGTTAATATTCTTGATTTCTTCCGAATTAATTCGTCAAAAAGATTTATCCCTGAGGCCGTTGAAGGCTAACCGCTCCACATTCCCCCGTGGGGCTCCGGATGTTTGGCGTGAGCACGGCTCACGCAACCTTTTTGAACACCCCTAGGGTCGGAGGATAGCCCAGCATCAGCCATGGGCCTGTAGCTTAGTCAGGTAGAGCGCCGGGCTTTTAACCCGGTGGCCGGGGGTTCGAATCCCCTCAGGCCCGCCTGACAGCTCTACAGGCTCATGCTTTTCAGGGCTTAGGGGGAAAGAAAATGGCAGTAAAGAGCTCAACAAAAAAGAGACTTATCGAGCTCGGGATACCCGAGGATCACGCCCACAAGTTGGCCGACGATGCGAACTTGGACGCGATAAAGAGAATGTCTAGAGAACAAGTGGCAAAAAAGGTTGGAGTAGAGGAAAGCGGTTCAGAACTAGAACACATAATGCAGGTCATTAGTGAACATGTGGGCTCCAGAAAAAGAACTAAGAGCAATCGAATCACTATCTCAAGAAAGACACTGCTCGATGAGGACATTCCTACCGGCGATTACAGATTCAACGTGCTCAATCACATCCTAGTACCCCATCATGAACTAGTACCAATAGATTCGGAGTCGGAGGTTCTCGAGCCTTGGGGTCTAAGAACCGATGACGCATTTGGTACGAACAGATTGGCCAAGGAATTACTCCCCAAGATTCTGATTACCGATCCAGCAATTCAATCAATAAGAGAAATGGAAGAATTAGAGAATGATGAGTTGCCTGCAGGTTGGTTGGCCAATAGAGTCGTCAAAATCGAACGTTACAGTAGATCTGCAGGAAAGTCTGTTGCATACAGACTGATTGTTGAGAGTGCATAATTTAGTGGTTTAGTGGTGAAAAAAAATGAAAGAAATAGTAGAGAGTTACTTCAAGCAAAGAAGTCTGGTTAATCACCAGCTTGCTTCTTATGATGACTGCATACCAGTGGGCGATGGAAAGCAGAGTAGAATGGAAAACATCGTTCGAAACATAAGAATAGGAACAGACGACCAGATTGATGATGATGAAGGCGGATTAGTGAAGCTGGATCTTCTAGACAAGGAAATTCTTGTAAGGTTGAAGAATCTTAGATTGGGAAGGCCCCTAATAAAAGAAGCCA
>JAYZLO010000014.1:0-13999 GCA_036154175.1 Thermoplasmatota archaeon
AGTTCGACCTATTCGTGGCTGCAAATATTCCGATTTACCTTTTCAGCATACAGTATCTAGGGATTCACTGGATATCTGACGTTATCCCGGGTGCATTGGTGGCGGCAATATGCGCGATTTTCACCCACAACTTTCAACCAAAGCTCAGGAAACTAGGGAAGGAGGGACGGAGGGCGATATTTCCGAATAGAGAGGAGGCAGTAGTAGCGGGATTATGCTCCATCATAGGAGCTATTCTCCTTCTAGTCATTATTGTAGACGGTCCGGGTACGGACGAGAAAAACCCCAATATGAGATTCGGAGCTGGGGATGTGAATCTTGATGTAATCGAAGTCCACAGTCTGTGGCACTCAGTGGACATTGAAATAATAAATGTAGGTGTTGAAGAAGTAGAGGTTCTCGTCATTCATAGGGATCTAGTGAGAGATCACGCGAAAAATGGAAAGATTGACTGGTCTGCCTTTGGGGAAGAAGATATTCGCCTTCTAGTTCCGGGAGAAAAATTGGATTTTGAAGTAGAAACCCCCTCGGTTTATGACGGTCATTACGTACTAGCGGCCCTTGGAGGAGATTCTGGGATTGGAGAAGTTAGAGTTACATCCGAATATGTCGATGGTGACCTTCTGTGGACGGCTGTTCTTTCATCGATACCCGCATTCGCAATTACCGGGCATGTGTTAGGTGGCCTGTTTCAATCAGATGACAAAATGGGCAAAAAGAGCCCCCATAAAAAGGCCTGATACTGAACCCAGTCCTATCCAAGTACCAACTCTGAAGGCAGGGAAGTTTTTCCTCCAAACCACCATGGATTGAAATATCCAAGACAGGGTTACAATGATGAACCAGGGGAAGAATATTAGTTGTGGTAAAAACGCTACAAGCATTCCTACATTCGCTCCAATTATCAATTCTTTACTCCCGCCTGCTGGCTCTGGGGAGAAAAATAGTAGAGGTGAGAGGATTACAAGGAGTAGGAATGGGGTTGTTAGATCCCAATCGAATAGCCTAGGTACGCCATCAACTAAATGAGGGATACAGGCTGCGATAAAACCCAAAAGACTTGGAGCAGCCACTGGCCACAGGGGCGGCTCATCCCACTTCATGACCTTGCGTCGAGCTACTGCCAATGAAGGCTACTAGGGGCCGGAAGGTTTTCTTTGGATTTAGTGACCTCGCGGTAACATGGCGAAGGGAGAGATTGTGCTGGGTTGCCTGGCACCGCATCCACCACATGTTGTATATGCAGAAAATCCAGAACAGAACGAGGCGTTCTCGGAAGGAGGTTGGGAAACTCTGAGATGGGGTTATAACAGATTGGCAAGGAAACTGAAAACGATTGATTACGATGCTTTAGTGATCTTTACACCGCATTGGCAAACGTACATTGGAACCCACTTCCTAGGACTGTCAGAATTCAAATCAAAATCCGTTGACCCTATTTTTCCTAACATCTTCCGATTTAATTACGAAATTACTGTCGATGTGGACTTAGCCGAAAAGATGTGTGAAGTCGCTAGTGATTCTGGGATTATCACCATGATGATGAGAAATCCAGATTTTAGAATCGATTATGGGACGATTACATCCTGCCACATGTTAAACCCTGATTGGGACAAGCCACTGGTGACGATCAGTAGCAATAGGAACGCCCACTACTACTCCGAAGAAGTGATGAACGCTCAGGCTAGTGCTCTAGGAGAAGCGTGTGCTAAGGCAATAGAACAAAGTGGTAAGAGAGTAGTACTGATTAGTAGTCACAGCCTCTCGCACAGGCATTTCGTGACAGAATCACCACTTCCAGAAGACATGAGCCGTGAGCACATATACAATCACAGCCAGTACGTTTGGGATATGAAATTGGTAGATCTGATGAGAGATGGTAAGATGCAGGAGGTTATTGACATAATGCCCGAGTTTACAGAGCAGACGATTGCCGAGACAGAGGCCGGTGGGCTTACTTGGATGATGGCCGCTATGGGATACCCAAGCTATCCTGCAGAGATTTACGGTTACCAGTCAGTGATTGGGACGGGAAATCTGATTGCAGCATGGGATCCAAGTGAAGCGACACGTGAGATCGTTCTCTGAGGTGTTTTTTTGAGTGAATCAGAAATTCTATTCGGAATCTACTGTCCACCCCATCCGCAGCCCCTCCTCAGTCCAGAGGCCAATGATGGGTATGGTAAATTAAGAGAAGCCTTCGAAACTTGTAGGAAGAGGATTGAAGAGAGTGATGCAGATTTGATTTTGGTTTACTCCACAACCTGGCCGAGCATAATCGGGCATCAAATACAGGCGCATCCCGAACCCGAGTGGGTTCATGTGGATGATGACTTCCACTTCCTCGGAAGTATGCCTTACAAATTTAGGATGGATGTTGAGTTTGCTGAGACTTTCAAAAACGCTGCTGAATCCAGAGGGCTCCAATCCAGAACTGTTGCCTATGATGGTTTTCCAATCGACACCGGTTCTATAGTAGCACTCAAACTTCTGAATCCAGAAAATAGAATCCCAGCATGCATAGTCTCCAGTAATATGTACGCAAACAGGGCTGAGACAATAGTCTTGGGCAAATCAGCTCAAGATGCAATAAAAGAAAAAGGAAAGAAAGCTGTGGTTGTAGTGGTTTCGAGTCTTTCCAACAGGATGTTTACGGAGCACATTGACCCCATGGAAGATAGAATCCATTCAGCGAAAGATGACGAATGGAATCGCAAGATTCTGGAGTTCTTCGATGACGGCAGGCTGGAGGACCTTAGTCAGCTTTCTAGGGAAATTCATGGGCAGATAAGGGTTCAGAAGGTAGTGGCGTATAAGCCGGCCTGGTGGATGTCAGCAACGATGGGGCAGCACAACAACTACACAGGGGAGGTGCTGGCCTACGAGGCCCTCCATGGCTCAGGAGGGGCGGTGGTGATTCTAACCCCATCCTCAGGATCAGTGGGGGACAAAGAGTTTGATGAGGATGATGTGGAGCACTATCATGGTGATCGAGGAGTCTTGGACAAAGGGGTTTCGTAATGACAGGCGATAACGAAATGACCCCAGAAGAGAAGAGGGAGAGAATAGTTGATGGAATTATAGCCGCTCCTACGGATGCAATCGAGAAGATTTACGATGAGGTTGGAGAGTCTTTGGCTAAGTCTGCTGGTGGGGCAATTGGTGCAGCGGCTGGAGTTGCAGTCGGAGGCCCTGTTGGCGGGTTAGTTGGGGCAGTGGTAGGTAGGAAGGCAGCTGGTAAGCTAACAAATGAAAACGGCCCATTCATCGCTGAAGAAGGTCCTTCTGCAGTTGGTGCTTACCCTCACTTGCACAGAGTTGGCGACCTGATATTCGTTAGTGGGATGGGACCAAGGCAACCCGGAACTAATGAAATCCCAGGGGGTCCGATAAAAGACGAGTCAGGAAATCCGCTAGACTACGACATAAGGGCGCAGACTCACGCAGTAATCAACAACATCAGAGTAATCCTCGAGGAATACGGGCTGGGGCTTGACAATGTTATAGACGTCCTAGTTTTCCTTACTGACATGGATAGGGATTTTACTAGTTACAACGAAGTTTACTCTGAGTACTTCGCGGAAACTCTCCCAGCTAGGACCACAGTAGCGGTAAATGCCCTGCCAACTTCAATTGCAATTGAGCTAAAGGTCATTGCAAGAGCATGATCATTGTGATAAATGCTCGATATCCTCGGAAGTGCACCAATCAGGAGATGAAATCGGATTACACCTGCTTGGAGTCCCATTTGGCACCTCAACCCAATATTCCAAACCATCCACTTTTCCTGGGTAATCGGTGGAAATACTGTGAGCCCCCGATTCGAACGCTGCGTCTCTTCTAGCAGTATCATTGCTATCTGCCTCCTCGCCTCCACTATCGGAACGACTCCTAACGATGTATCCCTCACCCACTAGCCTGGATATTTCCCCTTGATTTCCTAATGGATCTGCAATGGAGAAGATGGCGGACTCGTTGCTTCCCTCTTCGGACAAAGTGAACATCCGTGCGCCATTTAATCCTGGATAAGCGTCCAAATAAAGATCCCTGGAGTTGCCTCTCGCCAGTAAAACGAAGATTGCCTTCCCCCTGCTATCATCAATAGATGGCCAGCCATCGGAAATTACTGCATCCTTGAGCGAGTTTCTTTCCCCCCTAACATCATCGGGGGTGATTGTTTTGTTTATCGGCCAGAACTGGGCAATCTCCTGCTCTATATCTTCTAGGATACCAGTTAATTCCAGAGTCATAGTAACTTCTGCAGTCTGCTCTGGCCAGTCTTTTGGTTCTATCCATATAAACAAAGGGTGATGCAGCGGGTTTTCATTAGACCAATTTAGGAGAATGTCCAGACAGTTCTCAAAGGTAGGGCAAGTAGTACCGGAGTCGAACTGGTTATGGTAGACCCTGAGGCCTTCTCTTATGTCCCACCAGACATCAATTTCGAACTGTCTGACTCCCTGGTGAGAGGCTTGGAAATCTAGAGGTTGATGAGTGTACATGTACTCTCTGACGGGAGAGATCAAGGGTTCAACATGGTATGAATTATGCGTTCCCTTCATTTGGATATGATTTATTCTCAGAGGAAGTTTTTCTTGAGCATCACTTGAGGTATCTGGTCCTGAATTAAAGTCGAGGCATCCAGTCAGAGATGGCAGGATGAACATGATCACCAACCACGGAGCCTGTTTCGCCATCCAATTCGGATTATTGGAGAGGGACATAACTTTTCTGAATGCTAGTGGTTGACCCCACCGGGACCGTGCACATGCCCATGCGCTAGCTCTTCATCCGATGCAGGGCGTACTACGACCACTTCTACCTCGAAGCGGAGTGTTTTCCCGGCCATCTGGTGATTGAAGTCTGCGACCACAACGTCACCATCGATGTCCTTGATAGTAAACTGAATGGGTCCCTGATCGCTGTGGGCACCGACGACCATCCCCACCTCAATATCCATGCCTTCTGGGAAATTGCTCCTTTCGATCTTCTGAATCGCATCCTCATTTCTCTGCCCGTACGCTCTATCGGGAGTTAGCGTGAACTCCCTGAGCTCTCCTACCTTAGCTCCGAGCATCTCTTGCTCGAATCCTGAAATCATTTGGCCGTGTCCCACGAGAAAGGTCAACGGGTCCTTTCCTTCACTGCTATCGAATATCTCACCGTCCAGGAATGACCCGGTGTAATGGACCGATGCTACCGTATCCTGTTCTATTGTGCCGCTCATAAATTACTGACTGAGTGTCAAGTATCTAACCTATTGGGCAGGAGAACCTTCAACTGGGTGATGTTGGGGCGGTGAATCATGAGTAAGTACGACCCAAAGGATTTGGTTGGGATAGTACTTACCCCAACAGAAGCTGACTCTGATAATCTAGAGAGGAGATTGGGGCTATTCTCAGTTGTGATAATTTCTCTTTCAGCGATGATTGGTTCTGGCTTATTCGTCCTACCTGCTCTTGCCATGTTAGAGATGGGCGGAGGAGAAAACCCAGTTGGAGGAGTTTGGTTGGCCTATTTGGTTGCAGCGTTCTTGGTAGTACCGGGTGCAGTATCAAAATCCGAGCTCTCGACGGCAATGCCTACTTCTGGGGGTTCTTACGTTTACGTACAGAGGACGTTCGGGCCATTAATTGGGACTATAGCGGGCTTGGGGCTATGGGCCAATTTTATGCTAAAATCTGCCTTTGCTTTAATTGGTTTCAAGGCTTACCTTTGGATCATAGAGGAAATTATTGGGATAGATATAGATATTGAAATTGCAGCGATCTTTCTCCTCGCAATAATTGTTGTAGTAAACATCCTAGGTGTCAAGAAAATAAAGAAAATTCAGACTCCAATTGTTATGTTCTCAGCTTTCTACCTCCTCTCTCTTTGCGCATACGCGATGATTACTCAGGATCTTGATTGGAGCAGGGTTAGCTCGAAGGAGTCTTTCGGAAGTTGGGAGGACGTAGCTGCAACTTCTGCCTTCGTATTCGTATCATACGCAGGGGTTACCAAGATTGCAGCAGTGGGCGGGGAAGTTAGAGATCCTGAGAGAAACCTGCCCTATGGAATTCTACTCTCGCTTCTTTTCAGCTGTATGCTTTATGTTACCGTCACAATGTTCTTGGCTGCGGCAGTCGATCCTGTAGATTACATGGATGGTGGCGAACATGGGGCTCGCGAAGATCCCGTGTATATCTTCGCGGAAGCTGTGGGAGGTGAGACAGCAGGAGTAGTAGCTGCCGTTCTGGCGGTTGTAACTATGACTTCGATGGCGCTAGCCGGGATACTTGCATCTTCCAGATTCCCTTTTGCGATGGCTAGGGATCGTCTAATACCTGAGTTCTTAGAGAGCGTCAATCAAGATTACGGGACCCCCCACTGGGCCATAATTGGCACTGGTTTGGCAATGGGGCTGGCAATCACATTCCTTCCAGTGCATGACGTTGCCGAACTCGCGTCTGGATTCAAAATCATGATTTTCATGCTAATCAATGCCTGTGTTATAGTCCTCAGGAGCTCTTCTGGATCACATGCATGGTACGATCCGCAATGGAAAACTCCTTGGCTGCTTTATCCATTGGTTCAGTTGTTTGGAATCTTTGGAGGCGCGGCATTGCTGTACTTCATGGGATCAAAGTCAGTAGTAGGTGCTAGTGTAGCAATTATTCTAGGGACTGTGATATACATGAGTTATGGCAAGAAGAGGGTCGAGCAATTGATTACCCCCTGGGAAACCACGAAGAATATGTTGACAAATCCTAAGGAAGTTGAGCGGCGTAGAGTTTTTGCAGCATTCTATGCTTCTGACATTGAAGAAACGGGCAAATTGAACCTCCAAGGCTTCATAGATGCCCTGAAGTCTCTAGGATATATCGAGGGAGGAGGGCCGAATATCCCTGATGATTCCATAGTTGTGCCCGCCCCAGGAGGAGTCGGCCCTGATGTTTGGATTCGTGACCTATTCCATGGCGGGGATGGTGACGAAGACGGATTTATTGATGTAGAGGAGTTCCTAAAAGTAGCCGAAGAAATAGAGCCTGGAGAATGAAAACCTTTGCGAGTGATTGAAGTCTGTAACCGTACTGCGAGTGTTACCGGGTGAACAAATGGTTTCGAGTCGAGCAAGGAAAGTGACCACTAATACTTTGCAAGAAATGAAGCGCTCTGGTGAGAAAATCGCTATGCTTACGGCTTACGATTACTCACTGGCGAGGTTAGTCGACGGTGCAGGGGTAGATGTCATCCTTGTCGGCGACTCTGCCTCTAATGTGATGGTTGGCAATGACACTACTGTCCCAATTACGCTTGATCACATGATTTATCACGCCCAGTGCGTGATTAATGCCGTTGACAGGGCCCTAGTGGTCGTGGACATGCCTTTCGGAAGCTATCAGGGAGATTCTAAGTTGGCTTTGAAGAGCGCGATTAGGATCATGAAGGAATCTGGAGGCCATGCTGTAAAGATCGAGGGCGGAAAGGAGATAGTAGATTCAATCAAAAGGATTCTAACGGCCGGAATCCCGGTGATGGGCCATCTGGGACTTACGCCGCAGTCGATCTACAAGTTTGGAACGTATTCCGTTAGGGCCAAGGAAGAGGCTGAAGCAGATAAACTGATGGAGGATGCCCTAGCCCTTCAGGAGGCAGGATGTTTCTCGATAGTTTTCGAGAAGATTCCTGCAAAACTTGCAGATAAAGTGAGCAAGGAATTGGAAATTCCAACGATTGGAATCGGGGCTGGCCCGGAATGCGATGGCCAAGTTCTGGTACTTCACGACATGTTAGGAATAACGAAAGACTTCTCACCGAGGTTTCTCAGGAGATATGCTGACTTAGGAGGCGTTATTGATGACGCGGTTAGGGAATACATCGAAGATGTGCGACAAGGAAGTTTTCCCAATAGCGAGGAGAGTTACTGAGGACAGGAATATGAAGTCCCCAATGTTCAAGAACGCCCACCTCGAGGTTGGGTGAGTCAATATGAGTGAGTTGTGGGTCGAGCGCCATAGGCCTAGTTCAGTAAGAGAAATGAAGGGCCAGAGGGCGGTAGTTGACAGACTTAGGGCTTATGCAGATTCCGGAACCTTCCCCCACCTGATGTTCGCTGGCCCGCCTGGGACTGGCAAGACCACTGCAGCACTAGCGTTGACAAGAGACGTTTTCGGAGAAGGTTACAGAAACAACTTACTGGAAATGAATGCTAGCGACGAGCGCAAGTTGGAGTCTATTCGAACTAAGGTAAAGCAGTTTGCTCGAACTGCACCTATGCCCGGTACTACATTCAAGGTCATATTTCTCGATGAGGCCGATGCTTTGACTCCTGACGCCCAAGGGGCACTAAGAAGGATAATGGAGCAGTTCGCTGAGACGTGTAGATTCATTCTTTCATGTAACTATTCATCTAAGATCGTAGAAGCGATTCAGTCCCGATGTGCTGTATTTCGTTTCAGGCCTCTTGATGAAGAAAAGGTTCTAGAAACCGTGTTAGAAATTTCCAAGCATGAGGGCATAAATCTCGATAAGGGGGCTGCAGAGGCAATATCCAAAGTCAGTCTAGGGGATTTGAGAAAGGCAATAACCTCCCTACAAGTGGCGGCTTCACTAGATCCCAATATTACTAGGGAGCTTGTCTATGAGACGACAGCTACCGCCCCACCAGAAGATCTTCACGGTTTCTTCCTGGCATGTAAGGAAGATGGTTTCCAACCTGCTAGGAGGAGAATGAGGGGAATTCTGGATAGATTCGGGCTTGCTGGGACTGACTTGGTGAATCAACTCCACAGAGAGCTAGGGGGGGTAACTTTCCTCGACGAAATACAGAAGTTATCGGTTACAGAGGCAATGGCAGAATGCGACTTTAGAATGGTAGAGGGAGGAGGGGAGTCTCTTCAACTTGATGCGATGGCGGCGAAGATATGCCAACTACTCCAAAGCTAAGAAGACTGGAGTATTGTCAGAGTGTACTCCCTTTGCCATGAATTCTGACCTGTACTCCATGGGACCATATCACTCTCTTCCCACAAATGTACGGTCACGACATACTCGCCGGGACCGCAGCCGTTCGCACACAGATCCCATGCCAATCCAATATCTTGAGAATGTGGAGCGACCTTTGGTCCGCTATAATCCCCAGTCAGTCCGTTCTTCTTCAGACCCCTAGACCAATTGTCGGAATTCACGGACTGGAAGGTTTCCGAGGGGCCATCAGACGCTATTGTGGAAACTAATCCCGTCACACTAACTATGGGGTTCATTTGGCCTACCTTCTTGATTGTCAAATTAATGTGAGAGTTCTCCGCATCTACATTGTCTCTGACTGCTAAACCTAGGGTTACAGGAATTGAATCCTGTGAGATCCTAACCTCATAGCCCCTGCCATCCAAATCTGTGTAAGAAATCCCTTCTGTATCAACAATATCGATAGAACCTGCCAGATGTGGAGCGGCAATATCCGCCAGTGGAGGGTTTACCAATGCGAATGAAAGAGCCAACCAAGTGAACAAATACAAAAAGGAGGCTCGGACCCAATTTCCAGTAGTGAATATCTCAAATATTTCCGAAGGAAGTGTCAATTGATGGATAGGTCGAATTAACGTGATAATCAGGAATGGCAGTAGCCAAAGAATCTGCTGCGATTTCTCCAAACTTGGCATCATGTAATATCTCATCATTATAGCTACTAACAACCCTAATGCAATCACCATCCACATAGAGATTGCCTCGGCCCTCTCTTTCTTGGCATGAGAGGCTGGGTCGAATGGCTCGAGGGAATTACTCTGACGGTCCGCTCCCTTGGCCCCTCCGCTCTTCTTACCAGAATATGCGCTGGCCCTGAGGGCTGTATCGACATCGACCATGGTTAGCTAGTGCAAGAGAGGGCGACACATCAACCCTGCGCGTGGAAGGATTGTTGATAGGGAGATACCGGCAATGCTCAAATGGCCTCTGCATCCGCCTTGTGTTATGCCGGGGTGGCGTAGTTGGTAGCGCGTCGGACTCATAGGGAACAGTTGGCGGCGATTTCTCCGCCGACACTAACGATGAGCGCATCATGCCTAGCCGAAAATGTCTGAGACATCCGAAGGTCGCGGGTTCAAGTCCCGCTCCCGGCACCAAATGGAACTAAAAGGTGCCAAATGCGATAGTTGTTACTGTGGCTTCAAGCGTGCCATTGATGGACTGGGGCATCTTCCCTTAGACATGGAGAGTTGGCCGAAGCCCGGAACTCCGATAATTCTGGTAGTCAAAACTTGGTCCGGAAAGGCTGAACACATTGGGGTCGCTCTACCTTCATCTGGCTCAGAACTAGTTACGATAAAGCTGCAAAACGGATACAATGTTTCCTTCCCGGAATCGTACGTGGAGTCTTTCGAAATCCTTGAGGAGATGCCAACGATCCAATTGGATGACGTTGAAGAGATGCCCCAAGACGAATCTCTGCCCCTTGTGCACCTAATCCATACTGGGGGAACCATTGCAAGCAAAGTAGACTATGCCACTGGGGCAGTCAGTGCGAGATTCGATCCACACGAGTTATTGGAAGCTGTTCCAGAGCTCAGAAAAATAGCCAGAATTAGAGCGGTAAAACTGGGAAATATGTGGTCTGATGATCTTCGTCCTAGACACTGGAACAAGATGCTTAAGGCCACAGAGGAGGCATTTTCAGAAGGGGCTGTTGGATGTGTTATAACCCATGGTACGGATACTTTGCACCTATCTGCAGCTGCTATGTCATTTGGCTGGGCGGGCCAAGGGGGTAGGCCTCCGGGGAGAATAGTCCTGACTGGATCGCAAAGATCGCCAGATAGAGGGTCTTCGGATGCGGCGGAGAATCTTATTGCTGCTGTTTACTGGGCAGCTAATGGCCCACAACCCAGTGGTTATCGAGACTCTGCAGTTGCAATAATGCATGCAGAATCTTCTGATGGCAAGTGTTCTGTGCTTCCAGGCTGCGCGTGTCGGAAATACCATTCTTCCAGAAGAGATGCGTTCAAACCGATAAATCAAGAGGCCTTAGGACAGATATTAATTGATAGGGATGACATCAGAGTGGAGTTGACGCCCGAGGCTCATGATGCAAGGGTTGAGGCTATTTCTCCCAAATTATTTGACGAAGGGGTGAGAATAGCCCAATTCATTTCGGATCCGCACTTGCACCCGGACCAAGTCCAAGGAGCTATTGACTCGGGATTCGATGCTTTGTTATTCCATGGTACAGGTCTGGGGCATCTTCCGATTTCAGATCCGGAGGAAGATAGTATCGAGAATTCCAGGCTTAAGGTAATGCTCGAAGACCATATTCGCTCTGGAGGGGTTGTTGTAGTGGTAACAAACACAATACATGGCCCGGTGAATCTAAATGTCTATTCAAAGGGAAGGGAGCAGCAAGAAATTGGGATAATTGGCCATGACTCTCTTTGCCCCCCTGGGTCTGCGTTAGTGAAACTACACCATCTTCTTTCCATAGGGGGGAAGGAGGTTGTTGAAGACGGTTGGAAGAAGGATCTTGTCGGTGAAAATCCCCCATTCGTGAGGTCCTAGATTATCCGGTTTACTGAATAACCGACTTGCACTTCGTTAGGATATGTCCAGTACCAACTCTCGTGATGAGCTGGAGGCGATACGCAAGGATGCATCATCCCCAGGGGATAATAGGGTAATTAAGGAGCTCAGAGAGGCGGGTTCAAAGACGGCTAGAGAGAGGTTGATTGGTCTGCTTGACGAAGGCAGCCTAGTCGAGATAGATGCTTTCGTCAAACACAGATCGGGAGACCATGGTATGCACGTCCATACCCCTCTAGGGGATGGAGTAGTGGCGGGCCATGGAAAGATAGACGGAAGAAGGGTGGTATCCTTCTCTCAGGACTTCTCGGTTTTCGCGGGCACAATGGGAGAAATGCATGCCAAGAAAATCACAAAGGTTGTTGAGTTCGCAGAGAAGGCTTCACTGCCGATAGTTGGAATATGGGACGGAGACGGTCAGCGAGCCCATGAAGGAGTTACATCTCTTGGATCTACTGGAGAGCTGCTTGATGCTCTGGTTTCATGCTCAGGGAAGGTCCCCCTAATCTCGATAGTTCTAGGGACAGTTTCGGGTACCAGCGCACTTGCTGCTGGAATTTCTGACTTCGTAATTCTTGGGAATAAGCGTGGCAGGATGTTCATGAGGAGCCCTTATTCGATCCCAGAAATAATAGATGGGGAAATAGACGAAGAAACCCTTGGAGGGGCGGTTCAACATGCCAGTAGAAGCGGCATAGCATGCATGGTTTCCAATAGCGAGGAGGAGGCATTCGATATGGTTGCAGAGATTCTGGCTTACCTGCCAGATCATACGATGTCCGAAGCTCCTGTGATTTCTACGGGCGACAGATGGGATAGGAAATGCAAGGGAATTAGGAAGCTTGTTCCTGAGGATTCCGACTCCCCATATGATATTCGAGAAGTATTCAATCGTGTCTTCGATGAGGGGAGGTTCCTGGAGTTGTTTTCATCATATGCAGAAAATATTGTTATCGGTTTCGCTAGACTAGATGGATATTCAGTGGGAGTTATAGGAAACCAACCATCTGTTCTTGCAGGCTGCCTGGATATAGATGCATCAGTTAAGGCGGCTAGGTTCATTAGGACCTGCGACTGCTTCAATATCCCATTAGTTACTTTCGTTGACGTCCCGGGTTTCCTACCGGGAACAGTACAAGAGTGGGGAGGGATAATTAGACATGGGGCCAAGCTACTCTATGCATATGCCGAGGCGACAGTGCCCAAGCTGACGGTTGTCACCAGGAAGGCGTATGGTGGGGCTTACCTCGCCATGAGCTGCAAACATCTTGGCTCGGACTACAACGTAGCATGGCCAACCGGGGAATTGGCAGTTATGGGTGCCGAGGGGGCAGTAAACATCATCCACAGGGCAGATCTTGCCGAGTCGGATGACCGTAATGGCAGACATGCCGAACTGGTTGAAGAGTACAGGGAGAAATTTGGTGACCCTTACGTGGCCGCCAGACATGGCTGGCTAGATGATGTGATTGAGCCTTCCCAGACGAGAAAGTGCTTAGTCAGGTCTTTGAGGCCGCTTCTTTCCAAGAGAGAGTTGACAATCCCCAAGAAACATGGAAACATCCCCCTATGAATCAAAGCATGGAAAGGAATTCCTCAAGATTGGGCAGTTCATCCACCTTGGATGGCGAGTAGAGCGCTTGCCAAGCTTGAAGATGCTGCGCTGCCAACATAATTATCGCGAACTCATCTTTGGAAGCATTTTCGCCGTAGGAAAGGGAGAGTTGGACTTCTCCGTCGAGATCAACTGATTCCCCGCCTGCGGGGGAAGCGTCGAGATCAACAGCTACATCCGCCTGGCCGTTGTCCAACACGCTCCCATCCCAAGGTCCTTTGAGTAGAGGCCTGCGACCAATTTCCGGAATTATTGAACCCCCTTCTGAAGACCATGCGGCAGCGATCGATCTAGCTGCAGAACCCCCTCCTCTTATTCTCAGAGTTGACTTTGCTGGGTCCACCCCTACGTGTCTGCAGGCAGAAACGAAACCCGGGCCATCGGTATTTACACCGGACCAAATCCCTCCCGACCTCATTAGTTGGTTTAATGCGAAAACCCCCTCAGGGCTCTTAATTCCTAGAGCTGATGGAGCCGAGTGCTTCAGAGGAGATGTGCATGAAATCCAGATGTCTCCCTTAATTTCCGATACCTGACTAAGGAAATCTCCTATGCCACTTGACTCAATGTAAATTTGATTGGACTCGAGCCCAATATACTCTCCAACTATCGAAAACATCTGCGGAGTTGGCGAATGAGAGATAGGTTTCCCTGCAATACCCCAAAACTCAGGACCATCCATAGCCCTCGCAACTAGTGATTGACGATGAAGGTTTCAAGAGTGTTACTTCACCGAGGGTGAAAGAGGTAGGGGTATGCGTCGCATCAAGAGGTTGGATGAGGGCCTGAGACTTAGGGTGGAGAGCGAAGATGATCTTTGGGCCCTATCAA
>JAYZLO010000015.1:0-16412 GCA_036154175.1 Thermoplasmatota archaeon
CTCTTCCATTAGGACCTCTATTGCTGCCTTTTGAGAGGCTGCCACGCCGGGTGGGTGACTTCCCGACAATAACCACGACCTACTATGATTTAGAGCGTGAGTTCTAACTTCTTTACTCCCGGCAAGAATACCACCCTGTACCCCAAGAGCCTTTGAAAATGAGCCTACCTCAAATGTAACCTTTCCTTGGAGATTGAAGTGTGACACTATTCCCCTTCCTTCACCTAGAACTCCCTCACCATGACAGTCGTCTACGAATGTCATCGCGCCGTATTCATCTGCCAATTTAGAAATTTTATCCAATGGAGCGATATCTCCATCCATACTAAAAACGCCGTCAGTAATTATCAGTTTTCTTCCGGAATCCTCATGTTCCTTGAGTACCTTTTCCAAGGCCCCCATATCATTATGAGGATAAACAGCCCTAGAGGATTTGGTTAATCGTACACCATCTATAATTGATCCATGATTTAATTCATCAGATATAATCACGTCATCTGCCCCTCTGACGAGAGTGGGGATAAGGCCCACGTTGGCAGCATAGCCAGAAGAATAAATTAATGATGATTCTACACCTTTGAATTCTGCACACTTTTTCTCTGCTTCAATGTGAATATCCATTGTTCCGGCAATGGCCCTCACTGAACCCGATCCTGTGCCATACTTTCTTGTTGCCCTTATGGCGGCATCAATTACCCTTGGATGGGTTGTCAAATTGAGATAATTATTGGCTGAAAGCATAATCATTTCTCTGCCATCAATTTGACATCTCGGTTCGCTTGCAGCTTCCAATGTAGGTGGCTTCCAGTCCAATCCTTGCGATCTAAGTTCCTCATACCTCTCGTTCATCCACGAGATATCAACGGCCATAACCATGAGAGGGGTTTGTAGTTCATTGATTAATCGGAGTTTCGAGTAGTATTTTTGTGAGAGGCCATCATCCGAATTCATGGGCTCGCGAACCGTAGAATTGGCAATTGTTGGAATTTCACAGGATGGTGGCGTCCCACAGGCCGGATGCTTTTGTAGGAATTGTAAAATTGCCATAAATAAACCTTCAATGAGGCTTTTTCCTTCTTCTTGCGCCCTGAGGGGTAAAGACGGTAGCTTTCACCTAATTGAAGCAACGAGAAGCTTAGCTGACCAAATTGTAATCGCATCAGAGGCTTTGGGGGTCGAAGTCTCAGCTCCGGAGACTGTATGTCTGACTCATACACATCTAGGCCATATTGACGGATTAGGTCAGTTTGGTAAAGAGGCAATTGGCTCAATAGATGTTCCTCTGTT
This sequence comes from Thermoplasmatota archaeon, assembly GCA_036154175.1. Lineage (GTDB taxonomy): Archaea > Thermoplasmatota > Poseidoniia > Poseidoniales > Thalassarchaeaceae > UBA36. Next base: position 1,288 of record JAYZLO010000015.1, read on the forward strand.
TGTTAGTAAGAAGGTACTTGTTGACTTGAAAAGGAGGAGGTTGGATGATCCATTCTTTACAAAAATTATCTCACCAGAGATTTTCTTCACCCCGAAGGATGGCTGTGGATTCGAGTATATGTTCATTCCAGTCCCACACAGAGATGAGTTATCAGATACTCATGCCATAATAATAAGAGGAGAAAAGAAGTCAATTCTCTTTCTTCCGGACCATGATGATTGGATCGAGACTCTGAATCAAGGCGGTTATGAGACCATAAGAGAATGGTGGTCTTCTCTTGGAGTAGATATAATCCTCTTAGATGGTACTTTCTGGAACGATATGGAAATTAAAAATAGGGATATTGCTGATATTCCGCACCCAACAATCTCAGAAACAATTGGGAGACTTGGCCATAGATCTCAGGGAGATCCAGAGTTGTATTTCATCCATATGAACCATACCAATCCAATCCTAGATGAGGAATCCAAGGAGTATAAGGAGATCATCGATATGGGTTGGAAAGTAGCTAAACAGGGATCTTCATTTGTATTGTAACTTGGCTGAACCTTATGAGTCTCCTAGTCAGGCGGAGGACGTGCGAATTAGTGGGAGGGTGAGTAGTGGGCTTGGAAGAGCTCATGTTTTTATGTCTCAAAATCATTACCAAACTCAATTCAAGAAAATACTGGGAGTAGGCGCTTGGCCAGGTACCCTAAATGTAGAAGTAGGAACTGAAAACAAATTGGAATTCAGGAGTCTGAGAGCAATTTCTGGACTTGAAAGCGAGGAGTCTGATGTTTCTGTGGAGGCCCACAAGATAGAGGGATTTGAGAGAGATGGAAGGTCCTTTGGAGGGGCCACGGCCTTCAAGGGCAGAATATGCAGGGATAGTGGCGATTGGTATGACTGCGCGATTCTTATTCCCGATCTTACAAGACACACAAGTACGGCCGAGGTCATTTCTAGTTTATTTCTTAGAGAGATATTGCCTTGCTCGGATGGAGACTTGGTACATATTGAGCTCAAGCTAGCCTAGCCAGCCACTCTCTTTCAAGTAGAACACTTAACTCATAACTAGACATTGAACGCCATCGTCTGTATTCCCTGGAATCCTCCGGCCTTCGTGAAAAGAAATCTGGAGAAGGCAGTTCCTCAGAAAGAAACTGATCAAATTCTGAATGGTAGATACTCCATAAAATCAGTCCATCTGCTGGTGCTCTGCCAAAATCAACTTTTCTTTCAGGGTTTTCGAGCGCGGTTTTAATCTCGGAAACTGAAAGTCTTTCCGAGGTTGCACCCGAAATCGCAGAAGCGATTCTCCGAACTTGGTTCCACACAAATGAGCGGGCAGTAATTGAGAATCCAATCATCCTCCCGTCTTGAGAAAACCAAGGATTACATTTGTCTACAGTCCTTATCGGATCGGTATCTTGTTCTAATCTACAGAAATTTGAGAAATCATGCTGCCCTTCAAACAAGGAACAGACATGAGAAGATAATTGAATGTCTGATTCGTAGGGCCACTCATCAATTGTTTCGAGACGGTACACATATTGTCTTTTATACGCATATCTAACCTTACTATCTGGATTTGATTTCACAGACTTCAGAGCTACTGCACCTATTGGTAGATGGTCATTTAGGGCCCTAACTATTGATTCATTGGATAAATTATTTGATACATTTGTAGGAAGATCTATTCTAACTAGATTCATCCTCACGCTCACTCCAGCATCAGTCCTACTACAAATCTCGAGACATCCCTCTGTCCACCAAGTCAGTCTCTTCAGCGCCTTAATCAACGACCCTTCTAAAGTTCCCACATCCGGTTGAATCTGTGACCCATGGAATTTATGCCCATGATAACCTATAGCGACCAAGAAGCGGTCGCTCAATCAAAACCACTCCTACTCAGTCTGGAGGTACTCCAATGCCTCTTCTGCAGAGACGAATCCCATTCCTAAGAGAGCGAATTCTACTGCTACAGGTAGAAACTGCTTGGCAAATCCTTCACTTCTGTCAAAATTAGTTTTGAAGTCTATGTTGTCAATAAGCATCTTCGCAGCTTGATAAAGGTCCTGAGTTACATCAAAGTCATCAGAAGAATCTCCTAATTCTTTTAATTTCCTCAGCTCCCTGATGGCCATTGGAATCCGATCAAATTCAATTAGAGCATTTGCGTAAGCAGCTTGATATTCGGTGCTTTTGGCATCCAATGATGCAGCTTTCTTGAAGTAGGCAGCAACCTGGCCTTCGTTGATTCTGTCATTACCCTTTTCATCAAAATTACCATTCTCCTGAATCTCAAATAGAGCAGATTCGGCCCAACCATGGTATCCAGCTGGATCATCACGATTTGAATTGATATGCTCCTCAAAAATCTCCATCGCACCCATAAAGTCGCCTTGAGTGATGCACTGTGCTGCCTTCGTAATTGTATCTTCATTCGACATATATATCCCCGAACCCCAGAGAAAGGCCACAGGGTTATGAACGGTGCGGATTCAAATTATCTAATTCGTTTGCATTCCCGAATGAATTGTTCCTGCAGGGCCGACACTTTCATCCATCAATTCATTGATCAATCGATATACTCCCATAGGGTTACTTATTCCAAAGAAACAATCTGCAGGATCCGAGGCCATCACTGTCCTATTTCTCTGAACTGCAATAATTCCGAAAATCATGGAAAGTGGTCGAGTCCGGCGCGTGTTATCTTCTGTGAATTCGGTAGACATGCCAGACTTAGCGCCAAGAGACTCTACTTGGAGGCCTACTCCAGATCCTGTGACGATGTGGATATTCCCAAATCCTAGAATTCTTCCTAAAATTGTTGGATCCGCCTTTAGGTTCTCAACTTTGTGATACGAAATACCATGGGAGCTGGTTTCGAAGTAAAGGAAGCTCTGCCTGATATGTATTCTCTTATCTGTTATCGCGTAATTAAATGAGTTCTGATATAGCTTAGTGAAAATTACCATTATTGCAAATGAAGAAAGGCCAAGTGGTGCAAACCAAGTAAAGTTCCATTCTGGTAGAGGATTGGAAAAATCGGAAGAGAAGATAGTTGCGAACCATTCAATGATATCCATAATTTTCCAGAAAAGAGGTATGAATGTACTGAATATTAGCCATGTAGTTGTCCATTTGCCTGACGTTGAGAAGTTGATATAATGATTGATTTTTGTAATTATAAGCATTATTAGAACAAAACCCGTAACTCCAGTATTGCTAATAGCCCAGAATAGAGAGGAAATGAGGAAGTTCGAATGTTGCTCTCCCTCGGACGGTTTTAGCATTTCTCCGAAAAAGAAGGAGAAATGGACCAAAAGAACGATTGAGCCTAGGACATATTTGTCGGACATTGAGGCGAAAGATGGTTTGCCTACCCAGATGGGCGTCTCTGATTCAGTAATCTCTGGAAACGCATCTCTAACTGATGATGAGTCGATTTCTGATCGATATCTCTCTATATACTCAGACATGTGACTTGGGCGGCTTGATTGGAGTTTGTAAGATGTTACTACGCTGGAATCATTAATGCAAGAATCCCCAAGAGTGCTCTGCGTTACCATGAATCCATTGGTAATCTTCCAATGATCTGCTACCGTTTTCATCTTCTATGGTTATCTCAATTACCTCAAAGGGATACTCATTGTAAGTTAGATGGCTGACGAAACCACCCCTGGTGGGCTGATCAAAGGTCCACCTTGCCCGACTTACTGCTCGGATTTTCATCTCTACTTTTGTTTTGTCGTTCCAGACTCGGATTCTAAAATTAGGCAAGGAGTAGCCGTGAGAGTCGAGAAGCCCTTTGTCTGACTTACTCAATTCAACTTCACAATTTTCGAATTCCTCTGTTTTATTTCTCATCCTATCATGAAAAACTCCCGCTGTCTTGAGAGGAATTCTTGAAAAGTCCCTTTTTCTCCAAGGACGGTCATCCTTTGATAATGACAATGGGGTTAAATGTGGCATGAACCAATCAAGATAAGATCCATCATCGAAGTGAATCATTCCCCAAAACCATGGGACCGACGGTGCTTGGACGGTAACTTTCTGGAAATAAGCTGTTCCTTCAAACTCTTCGCCGTCAATAGTTAATCTAGACTGCATGGCTTGAAGTCTGAGAATATCATAACCCAGGCCCATCGAAATCTCGTTATTTCGATAAGTCAGTTTGCTGGGTGGGCCCCACCAAGGTGTCAATAAGGCCTCAAAATTAGATGGGGCGCCCCCCTTTCTAGCCCCCCTATCACTAGAAAGACTAACCCACATGGATGAATTCCCAGGATTCATTCCGAAAGATAAGTCTTCTTTGTCTATTGGCACTACAGCTCCTGCACCTAATCCATCCCCTTCGCCGGGCCACAAGGGGTGTTTATCGCTTACTACTGCCATTCTACACTCCCTCATGGTTAGTGGCTCATGCATTTTTTCTCCATCATACCACCATGCACAAACCATTCCAGGGATGACAAAACCATCATTCTCATCCTTGTACATTCTTGATCCGGGTTTCCACCAGTGTCCACTGACCCTAATGGAGTCTGTTTCCTTTGTAGACCACAAAGTCATCAGTTGTCTGGATCTCTGAGGATTAAGGGGGTCTGGGATCAAAATTATCACCCAATACCACCACCAAGAGAGCCTATGTAATGCTGGCATTACATCTAAACTCCATAGTGAGGAGAAATCTCCCTCAAACTTGTCTAAATTATCGGACATTAAAATCACATAATCTCTCTTCTGCTGAAGACTGACTTTCCTATGAAAATCCATGCCAGTGTAACGGAGACTAGGACGAAAGAGCTTGATATCAGAGCTATAGAAGCTGATTGGGTTCCCAGCGTATGGACGGGTGGTTGCCAGAAGCTAGACAGCCCCGAGTCGAATCCAAATGCTTGATCCATCGCTGCCCATTGAATTGTATCTGGCCACGCCAAAAGTACTATGGCGTCGATCATTTGTAATGCCCAATGTGAAATGGAAACGCTTGCGACTGTCCAATTTGGATTTACTATGGATAGTGAACCCATCATGAATTCCCAGACTCCAAAAATTATGCATACATAAACGCCGTATTTAGGAGAAATTAGGCCCATTGCATTGAAAATTGAGCCGTATGCAGCAAGGACTAGTGCTGTTGTAATCCCTATTCCCAACCATACTGGAAGATCTGTCAATCTGATTATTCCATCTCCCGGCCCTAGGATAGATGCTACAGTCCCAACCAATAATGAAAGGGCCAAAACGTATGTAGCAGATATTGCGAGGTATCCCATTAATCGGTAAACAATAAATTCTGCACGATGAATTGGTTTAGAAAGAAGAAGGTGTAGTGTCCCGTTTTCAGTTTCATCTCTCACCAGCCCTAAAGCAAGGAAAAGAGGGATGAATAGTCCTAATAAAATGACAAAAGCCATTTTTCCGACAGCAATGACGAATGTTCTATGACCTAACTCACCAATATATTCCTGCTCGTCGGGGTCCTCGTCGACCAGATCGTCCGCATCAATATCGGTTACTACGCCATTAACTGAATACCAAGCGGCATCGCAAGGAACATTGTTGTTGTTGGAGTCATCGCCATTTAGGAACATCATACAATCGCCGTCGTCATCGAAGCCATGGCTACCGGATAATCTGGATTCGGCAGGACAGTCGACCCTTGTTAATTCGGATCTATTTTGTGAAGAGTCTGTGAAGCAATCTATTCCATCCTCATCCACATACATCTCACGAGGTTCGGGTTCGATGTACACTTCTTCGGTCCAATAACCCCATTGAAGATAGTAATTTTCAGGAACAATAGCCAATCCCTCCCCTCTCCACTTCCCCCCTACAAAGTAGGTTGTAAGGCCGTTACCATCTAGATCTCCGAAATCGCAAGCTTCACCCCAAATCCTATCTCTGAGTTGTTCTAAATCCCAATCAGAGCAGTCCTCAAGTTGCGGAACTCCAGTATCATCATCGATATTCCATGTAACATGCCAGTCCCACCATTCTCCAGAATAATTGGAATCGACCCAGACCATTTCAAAGAAGGCAAAACCATCCCAAGACTTGTTGTCGTAGTGAGATCTTTCGCGGTCGTTCCAATCAATCTCATTTTCATAGACGAACTGGCTTGATCCTGGGTAAACTTGCGGATCCCAATCTGGTGTGCCATACTTTCTTTCTTGGCCTAAGGGGTATCCATCCCCATCGTAATCCTCACTATCTCCATCGTTATCTATTGGTTCAAATGACTCCCTTACGCCATCGATATAGAATGTCATTAGAAGGGCCATTAGGAGGACACCCACGCCAAGAACTACCCATGTGGAAATCCTGTGGCTCAGTTGTCTGATTGTTAGCTCTACTATAGCTCCTGCTTTTCTATCCAAGCGAGTCCAAACGGTATCCGACAGTTCTCGACCTTTCTTTTCCATCAACTGGCCTCCTTAACTAGATAGTTCAATAGAGAGTCGAGATTATCATCAGGATTTTCTATGCTAGAGATCCTCTGTTTGGATTCAACTACTATAGATGGCAGAATTGAATGAGCCTCTGAAAGATTGTTCGTTTGGATCTCCAACTGCCCTTCACTAGGAAATCTGACTCCGAAGACAGGTTGCCTGCTGACGAACAGTTCTGCGAGGGCTCTAGGATTTTCACAATTAATCAGAATTCTATGTGGATGCTTGTCCAGTAATCCTCTGATTGCATGAAGGTTTCCAATGGCAAGAAGTCGTCCATTGTGTAGAATTACAATTTGTTCGGTTATTCTCTCTATCTCCTCTAAAATGTGGCTCGATACCAGTATAGTCTTTCCTTGCTTCCCCAATTCACGGATTACACTCATTATGCTAGTCCTTGCTAAAGGATCACAACCATGAAGCGGCTCATCTAGAATGATTAAATCGGGATCATGCACTAATGCGTGGGCTATCTTCACCCTTTGCCTCATTCCCTTACTGAATTTTCCAAGTTCTTTGTGCATTACGTCAGAAAGGCCAACAAAGTCCAGAACATGGGAGGATCTTTCCGTAGCCTCTTCCCTTGTCATTCCATGTAGCCTAGCTAGTGTGGTGATAAAATCTAGAGCTGTCATCCATTCATACAGCTTCTCGGATTCGCTTACGTAACCTACTCTCCTGTATGGTGCCGTGCTTGACCAAGGATCTATCCCAAACAATCTAACAGAACCCTGACTTGGTCTGATTCTACCCATCATCAGCTTGAACAAAGTAGACTTCCCTGCTCCATTCGGACCCAAAACTCCCGTAACTCCCCCATCAATAGCTAAGGATAGGTCATTTAATCCAATAACTTGGCCATACCACTTTGAAACTCCTTCAATTACCACTGCTGGTGGTTCTTCACTCTCAAGTGTCATTCCCGGGTCACCTCCAGTGAAGTAACCCTGTTAACTAAAATCCAAATTGATATTACATTCATGGAAATAAGTGAAACTACTGAAAATGAGAGGGGGTGATCATAATTTGGAGGGAGCCCTAGTGCGAATTGTCCTAAGTGAGCTAAACAATCATAGGGGCTAATGGCATATAGGAATGTGGTTTCGAACTGTAATTCCACCAGTAGTGAAACTAGTTTGGTGCCGTAGATGATACTCAAGAATCCTATAGCTGCGAAGAATCGGCTCTGGCTGATGCTAGAAAGTGCAAGTCCTATCGATGTATATGTGAATACAAGAGCTAGGCCTGCAAGAATTCCGCCTAAAAACATGGGGAGTGTGTCGGCCAAGAAAGCCCAACCCTCTGCCCTGAAGACAATTGCACTGGTGTAGTAAGCGAAGTATGAGAAAATAATTACGAAAGCCAGAATTACAGCTACGCTGAGGAATTTCATAGCTGTGTAGTCGATTCTTGAAATCGGCCTTGAGAAGTAAATCGCGCTTGTCCCATTTTGTCGATCATCTGAAATCATTCCACCGACTACAATAGCTGTTAGTAGTGGCCACATGCATAAGTTTCTAGGAAAGTAACCAAGGATTTGCCCCCATAGATTGTACCGGTTTATCCCCCACATCTTCTCAAGGAATCCACCCCCGTCTCCAGTTAATGAAGAGAGGACGAGCATTGGGATGGGCGTGAGTGATGCTAGGAATATTACCAATATCATCAATCTGACCATTGGATGGTATTGCCTGTGTCCCTTGCTAGTGAAAATCCCATACACGTGATGTCTGTATATCGCATAGTTCCTCATCCATCTGGGACCTAGCTTCCCTTCCCACGGCCTATATTTCTGCTCGAATATCTGGCCCATTGAAGCCTGTCCCTTCGAAACTACTGCAGTAGCCTCGTCATCTCCGTCTCCAGCTCCGAAAGCTGCCTCCATTCGAGTCTGGCTACCCTCGATGTCTATTTGCTTTTCAGAAACTCAGATCCCTCCCGTATGTTCAGGGGTCATCAGATCTTCCGTACCCTTTATTTCAGCTCCGAGTTTGTCCATTACCAAAAGGAAGATATCTTCCAAATCTGGCTCATACTCTCTCATCTGACGTATCTGTACTCCAGTATTTACTGCTTCTATGAGAATTTTATCGATAGTAGATTCGTCCTCGACCTTTACCCTGATGACTCTGCCTAGCCTTCTAGTTTCCAAGCCTGAAGAAGACAGTGCTTCTTCCATCTTACTTGCCCCTCCCCAAATTGACATCTCGATCTCTCTGTCAACTTGATCCACAAGATCTTCAATACTTCTCTGGACTACTATCCTACCCTTGTGAATCATTACTATACTGCTGCAAAGCTCTTGGACGTCATCCATTACGTGGCTGCTCATCAAGACTGATCTTTTTCCTTCGGTGACTGTCCTGCTAAGGGTCTGAAGCATGAATGAACGTGCCCTTTGGTCTAGCCCGTTTGTTGGTTCATCGCAAATTAGGATCTCAGGATCGTGAACTAATGCGCAAGCGAGTTTGGTGGCTTGAAGCATTCCTGTGCTGAAGGTCTCTATCTTCCTGTACCTCTGGTCTTTCAGTCCGACATATTCCAGAACCTCATGTGACCGCTGAGTAGCATGCTTTGAGTTCATACCCAGTAGTTCACCCGCGTATCTGACTTGATCAATAGCAAAGAGATTCGGATCTAGTGAGTTGTACTCGGGCATGTATCCAATTTTCGATCTGATAGCCTCCCCCTCTGTCCTGATGTCGTGACCTAGTACGGATCCTTCGCCGGATGTCGTTGAAATTAGTCCCAGTAGGCATTTGAACAGTGTTGACTTACCAGCCCCATTTGGTCCAAGGATTCCCACAGCACCTCTGGGAATCTCAAGGCTAGCATCATCAAGCGCAAGATGTGGCCCGTACATCTTTCGAAGAGACTTTGTCATGATTATTGGAGCCTCGTCCGATCGATTATCCTCTGGCATGATTCCCCCCGACTCCCGGAGGGAGTCGTGCTACGGTCATGCGCCAATCACTTGAATGAATCCCCGAAGCGTTCAATTCACTGATCCTGTTTCACAGCACCCTCTCTAACCTTCACGGCGATTCCCTTTCTAAGATATGACATCTCAAGATGGGTAGTTATTGGGATTCCATGGGCTACTAGTGATCCTTTCGAATCAATCACAATGCAAGGCTGCCCAGGAATCAAATGTGAGTCTGCACCGGAAATGTAGCCGTGCATGACATTCCTTCCCTTGCCCACGAACGGCACTGCATCATCGATTATACACACTCTAGGAATGCCCGGAAATTCTGAGTCTTTCTCTATAGAACCGAAAACAGGGATTGGTGACGAATTCATTTCATTAGCAATTTTGGCTCCACCAGTAGTAAGGGAAATTCCCCCGTCTGTTAGCCTAGGGGAAAGAATATGTTTCCCGTGAGAACTAACGTTAACCAAACGATCAGTTCTGGACTTGCGACTTGTCATTTCATCCGTCATCTTACACCCGTCAGAAGGATTGATTGAACACAGCAAAGCTAATTTATCTACTACTGAGCAACGATCTATCCATTCTCTAATACGTCCTACATCCTTTCCAACACTAGTAAACTCTCCGGGAATTGATCGGATCAACGGGATATCTGTAAGTCCGAAATCTACGAGCGAATCAAGAATCTCGATATCTTCGAAAATTGGATCCCAAATGCCTTCGGGGCCAGTTAGATGACACCACGGGGAGACATCTTCAATTGAGAATGGGATTAGACCTACAGGAGTAGAGACCATCACTACCGTCTTTGGTTCCTCGAGGAGGTGCTTGATCACGGATTCCATTGCAGTGACTCGCCATGGAGGAGGGGCTCCCTCGATGATAAGCACCCTTTCGGGGGGTCCGGTACTCGAGTCCCACCAAGATCCGGGAACACGCCATCTCGTGGCTAGAAGCGCTTGAATGTGAAGGACATGTGGTCGGAATTCTATTTCATCGCCTAGCTCTTCCCCTCCGTCTCTGAGAGGGTTTGTAGATGCTATCATTCGAAGCACTGAATCCCCAACAGGTCCGTCATCCGGGACTTCCAACTGCTCCTGCAGCCAGAGGAAAGCCTCCCTAAGATAAGGGGAGGAGTGACTCCTCTTCTCCGCTAGTTGCCAGATAGAACCATTCCTAATTGCCTCCCTGCATTTTGCCAATTCTGACTGTGTAACCTCCAGATTGTGTTTGGCTAGGATAGTGGACCTATCGTCTTCATCCATGTCTCTGACTTCCTGAGGAGTAAGACCGAAGAGCGCATGCGAATTGAAGGGCCATTCTAGAATTTCGCTCAGTTTCACTGTTCCCTCTGGAGTTAGGATACGGTCGTCCCTAGCGAAAATTGCGTAAGCAGCACTGTCGAACATATCCACACCGAGTGCGATTGCCATGGGGAATAGCATCGGATGCCCGCATCCGAAGAAGTGTACTGGCCTGTCTGGAGGGAGGTTGGACTTGGACGCAAGAAGTATCTCGAAGAGCTCCTGATACCTCTGTTGTTCCATCAGGGGTACTATCCCCCCTATTGGATGTACTGCGAATCCCCTACCTGCGCTCTCCGCCGACCCCATCAATAGCGCCGATTTAGCTCTGAGATCAGCATGAGTCCCACCTTGGATCGGACCATTTAGTAACATCTCTTCCCCTGAAATAGAGAGTGATGGTGTGGAGCGATCTGCAGTCTCCTCTACCGCCCCCTCCAATTGCTCTCTAGTCATATCTGGCCGCCCGAATACATCGAGCATGGTGCCTATATCCACCCCCATTTCTTTCTGGAATTTGACAATCTCCTCGGGACCGACCTCAACATCACCGTAAACGTAAGATTGGAAGGTGCCTGAGTCAGTCACTACTGCTCCGGGGAAGTCGAGCAGAGAATGTATTCCATCTGAAATTGCCTTGGACCGGAGTTCTTCATGCTTCCAAATCACGTATGAGTTTGTTATCAAGGCCTCTATTCGGTATTTATCCCACATCTCCCTAGGTTCTATAGTCCTAAGATTTGGATTGATAACAGGCAGAAGCATGGGAGTAGTGATTATTCCGTGCTTGGAATGAAGTCTGCCTATTCTTGCTGCCCCATCCCGATGTTTTATCTCAAAGAGACCCCAGTCCTGATCTCTACAGGGATCGGGGTTCTTGCGTTCGACCATGGCACCTGCATGGAGTAGTCGTCATCAATGCTCGGTTGAACGTGCCTCAACCCTGAGTATCACTACCCCGTCTGAAAGGGACAGCGAGACCTCGTCCCCCGTGTTTACTTGGATAGTCGGATCGTCCTCGAATCCATGAGCGTAGGGCACTCCCAAGAGGGATGCTGCGGGCAGTGTGAGCGGGCAAACATCTCGATTCACAATGGCCTTCGGCCCGAAACCTGTGTATATCAGCCCCATCAGAACAAAAGGTGCGACCGTGGATCCGGATCCCTTTGGATAAATTAGTACCGTGTCCCTGATAGGGATCCCATCGAGTGGATGCCCCGGCTCCTCGATAACGCCTGTGTCCCTGTTCACGTATCCTAGGTAAGTTATTGGAACGTCGGTGACCAAGGCTTTACCGGAAACCTCCCATCTAGTTTGGCTTGGAATGCCCATCCCCATTGACTCGAAGGGAGCATGCTGAGGGGTCTTGGCAGTGTGGATAGGGGTTGCTGAATGGCCATCCAACTCAGGAGTAGGGCCATTGGCAAGAGAGTCATCAAACGCATGGGCGACGCAATCGATTATTGGGGCTACACTCGTAGGGATTCGGTTCAGACCACTAGTTAGGTAATGTTCCGCCTTCAGAGAGTTAGTCAGAAGATGGTTATACTTAGAACGGTTGTATGGGGTAACCTCAGGGCAGGTATCCTTCAGGACGAGAGCTCCTGCCTCTTCTAGTAAATCCAAAGTCCCATCGACGGAAATCAATTCATAGTTATGGGAACTCATGAACAACCAGAGTCTATGGTCGGGGATAGCTGCGCCCAATTCCATCCTCGCTCTAACTGCTGCTGCTGTTTCTCTGGCCTCCCCAACGCTGGCCTGAGGACATCCTATAACCACTAAATCGACCTTACCTACTGGAGAAAGATCCCTGTATCTCTGAACAAGGTCATCGTCCGTGAAAGTCAACTCGCCCTGGTACGATTCAACTACAGGGGAATCAGGAGTGATTCCATCGGCCCAAAGCATTGGACAACCATAGTTCGCTGCTGATGCAGTCAAGGCCTTCTGCATCTCAAAGCTAGCCCTTGGGAGGCCTACAATCCTGGGCATAGGCCCCCATGGCAGATTCCAGGTCGGGAGTACTTGCTTACCAATCCAGTCACCAAGTATACTCCAATCTGTGAGGTTGGTCATTTGAGCCTCGATATTGACTAGGATGTTGGGGATCCTGTTTGACTCGATATGTAGGCCCCATTTTGGAGCCCAGCCTGTTAGAGCTGTGGCTAGAGCGGAGAGTCCTGATTCCCTATTCGTGATTAGCGATGTATAGGAGTTGGAGAAGCAAACTGCATTTGACTCGGCCCAGGAGCCTATGCCCTCCTGAACATCTATCCCGCGGTCATATGGAGTGCACGAAAGTGTTGCCTCTATTCCCAACTCAGAGTAAGCATGAACTATCTCGAACTGCTGCTCTAGGAAGTCAGGGTAATCTATTCCCATCTCTTTCATCTTATCGTGATCACAACCGGCAGAATTCAGCGTAGTGGGGATGGCCACCACTCCACGTTCATCCCCTGAGAGGTCTGATAGGAACCTCCTCAGCCCGTGTCCGCCGGTAATCACACTGACCCCAGAAACATGTGCATTTCCGACTTGGATGAACTCTGAGGCACCGGCTGTGGAAGCCAGATCCACGACAAGTCTTGCTGCCTTCTGCTTTGTCGGCCCTTTAGAGCCATCCAGCATGGAGCTTAGTTCGGAGGGTATTCGCACAGCAACCGGTCGAAGTACCGCACCTTGAATGCCACGCTAAAATATCAAGAAAGTACGCTAGTAAGTGATTTTGTTTCCACGGCCGCAATCAGATAATTCATGACGTCTTGAGCAACATTGTGGAAGCCTGCCTTTCTACCTCCACCTTACTCTAGAAGCTATATTTATTGGAAATACATCTGAATAATAATAACTCTAAATAGCACAATTATTAGTGTCCGTTAAATAACTAATATTCTAGCAGTAGATCGATAACACATGGCAATTAGTGAAGTTGATAGTGAAAGTAGTAGAATACCGGTGACAGTGCTGACAGGGTTCCTCGGTTCTGGTAAGACGACTCTCTTGAATCATATACTAACCAGCACAGAGCATAAGATGAAATTCGCAGTAATTGAAAACGAATTCGGAGATGTAGGCATTGACGAAAATATTCTAGTCGAAAGTTCCGAAGAGAGCATAATTGAGGTGATGAATGGCTGTATTTGCTGCACAGTTAGGGGCGATCTAACGGAAATGCTCGATAAAATGTATGAGAGAATAAAGGACTTCGATGGAGTCCTGATTGAAACGACCGGTTTGGCAGATCCAGCCCCAGTAGCACAGACCTTCTTCGTCGACGACAATATTGTGGAGAGATACAAGCTTGATGGAATAATTACTGTTGCCGATGCCAAGCACATCATGCAGCACGTTGACGAAGAAAAGCCCGAAGGCGTCGAGAATGAGTCGGTTGAACAGCTTGCCTTTGCTGATAGGATAATATTGAACAAGATTGACCTTGTTTCCGAAGAAGAGCTTGGTGAGGTCGAAAGAAGGATCAGGTCAATCAATAGATTCGCCCCCCTTTATCGAACTGAAAACAGTATCATTGATCCAAAGGAGCTTATCAATATAGGATCGTTTGATTTAGAGCGAACATTAGAGATGGATCCCGAATTCCTCGATACTGAAGCGGAGCACGAGCACGACGAGCGCGTAACGTCCACCAGCTCCAAATTTGAAGGGGCGCTTAACGTCAACAAACTCAATAGTTGGATTGGAGAACTGTTGCAGAACAAAGGCGAGGATCTATTCCGGTACAAAGGAGTTCTAGCTGTTAAGGGTACGGATCAAAAATTTGTATTCCAAGGCGTCCACATGCTATTTGGAGGTGGTTTCAGCTCAGAGGTTGCGTCATGGAAGGAGAATGAGGTCCGTGAGTGTCGTTTCGTCTTTATAGGTCGGGATCTGGACCATGAAGAGCTGCAGGCAGGATTAATGCAGTGCATCGCAGAAGATCTACGGTTCGATGTGGGAGATACCGTCTATGCAAATATTGGGGAGTTCACCGAGGGCAAGATTCTGAAGTGCTGGGATGATGGGAACCCGTACAGAGTAGAAATCCAAAACGAGGAGAGGTCTAATGTTTGGGTCCCTATCGACAACGATGATTATGTCAGAAGATATATTTGAGCGTAGAGAAAGATGTCCCCCCGAGTGGTTGTCTGCAATGGTTGCTGCTGTGGGAGTATCGAGAAGGGGCATAGTGAGGTCCCAGTAGACCAACTGAAGAAATCGTGGGAAGAGAATAATCTAGGAAGTAGAGTAGAACTCATGATTTCAGGTTGCTTGGGTCCTTGCAAAATGCATAATGTCTCTGTGCTGGTAACAGAAAGCGACATGTTCTGGCTCGGTGACCTTCGTGAAGAAGAGCATTACGAATCACTAGTTGAATGGGGCAAGGAAGTGGCTCGTAACGATCGGTCTGAGAAACTACCAGATATCCTAGCAGACAGGCGATT
>JAYZLO010000016.1:0-14136 GCA_036154175.1 Thermoplasmatota archaeon
TTATGGAAGGGAAGGGGAGAAATGCCTTAGCAAGAACTGCCCAAGTACCATAAAAAGAATCTCACAGGCAAACAGATCAACATTTTACTGCCCACTTTGCCAACGTTGATGAGCTTCAATTTCAGGCCGTGGGTTATAGGGGCGGGAAGTTATGAGATCCAAGCTAGCTGTCGAATTCATAGGGACATTTTTTCTCTCCCTTACTATTTGTCTCGCTGCCGCTCATGGCTTGGCAGGAGAATTGGCCCCATTTGCTATCGGAGCCATTCTAATGGTACTGATATATTCTGGAGCCCATGTATCAGGCGCTCACTACAATCCGGTTGTGACCATTTCTATTTGGATTAGAGGGGCCTCTGATAAATCTGAAGTTTTTCCTTATATCCTCGCACAATTATCCGGAGGGGCTTTGGCAGCCCTTGTCACTACTAACCTGATAATTACTGGCAGCTACAACCAACAATTCCCATTGGACCCCTTTGATCCCACTAGCAGTCAGACCTCTGCCATCATGATCTGTGAGATGATATTTACCTTCGTATTAGTTTTCGTAATATTGAACGTGGCTACTTCAGAAAAAAATCAAGGGAATGGTTACTTTGGGGCAGCCATCTCCTTCGTAGTCCTTTCTGGAGCTCTAACTGTTGGCGATATATCCCTCGCCTCATTCAATCCAGCTGTCACTACGTCTCTGATAATTCTGGGAAAGATGTCTCTAGTGGATATTTGGCTTCACTGGACTCCGCAGTTAATTGGAGGGGTTTCAGCTGCCTACTTTTTCCTATTCATTGAAGACTAGTCTAAATGCTGAGACATCTCTATCCCCTTTACAAGGGCGAGGAGCATACTATTTTTTGGGGTAGGAATGCCTAACTCCTCCCCAATCGTTACAATTTTACCGCATAATGCCTCTATCTCAGTTTTTCTCCCAGACATAAGGTCCTGAAGCATCGAAACTCTATTTTCAGAAGTAGAAATTACAACACTTTTGAGATATTCCTCATTATCTATTCGCCCTAGGTTGACTCCTAATTCTAAAGCCACTAATTCTGCTTCCCTCATTGTCGCAACAGACTGCCCCCATAGTTCGGGAATTTCTGTTAGAGCGCCATTGCGAACTCCAGCTATAGCACAAACTGGATTTATTGCAACGTTTATCAGAAGCTTCCTCCAAATTTCGCCCTCTATATTGTAGGACCACCTCGGGGAAAGCCGAGACTCATCAAGAATTGAGATAAAATCCTTTGCGATCTCTCCTGGCTCGTCACCATCAAATCTGCCTAGCTCTATTGATCCCCTTCCTGTCCAATGAACTGATCCATCAATATCCCTCCATGCAGAGTGAGTTGTTGAACCGCCAATTACTCTATGTTTGCCGACTCTTGATGAAATTATTTCAGCATGCCCGAGCCCATTCTGAATACTTACTGCAATCCCGCTTTCAGATATCAAGTCCTCCGCGATAGATGCCAGGGACGCAGTGGAATCGGCCTTACCGCAGATGATCACAACCTCGCAACTGGCAAGAATTTCTTCGGGGAAAGGGCCATTTTCGCTATCATATAATGAGTAACTTTCTCTTGGAATCATCTCTACCGAACCTTCAGGGGTGAAGAGAGTAAGTCCACTCTCCAAGAATTCATGGCTAGCACCTCTGGAGACACATACTAGTTCTGAGTCACTATCGGTCAAACAACCCAATATGACCCCCCCAATCGAGCCAACTCCTAGTATGCCAATCTTCAATCAACAACCACCTCGAGGGCACCTTGCAGAGACATGTACCGTGATTCCGGATTCATCCGCGGTGATCCATACGGCCCTTTCTAAAGCGACTTCTCCTTTCTCTAAAATAGTAAGATTAATGCTCTCGCCGGGTCCAACCAGACTTGGAATGCCGATTTCCCAAATACTTCCTAGAGGTGAGTCTCCATGTGTTTCCAGGGACAAGCCCAGTTCCTTCGTTCCGCGGTTGGTTAAGACGAATAGCTCCCCACTTAATCCTCCGTTCAATGTTCCTGGTGATACGAACACGTCGATAGAATCAGAAATCAGGTACGAATCAAAAGTCCCGTCATCACGACAAACAGAAAGCCATCCGTTAGATCCTAGTCCGAGAGAGCCATTTGCCGTCTGATTTCCTGTTAATCTAAATGATGTAAAGTTTGACATCTCCACAGACCAGTTTGCATCTGTATCAATTTGTGCAGAGACATCACTTGACGGGCAATAGGGGCTACCAACATCTGCGTGAAATAAAACATCGCCACTTTCTGCAAATCCTTGGGGAAGTGGCCAAGAACCATTCTCTACACTAATTTGTGACATTGATCCGTCTATTGCTAATTTCCAAGGTCCGAGTGTGGAATTATTCCTACCTAGATTCAATTCTGGCCCCATTACTCTCCCTTGCTCATCGAAAGTCAAAGAACTCTGTATGGCTCACAATTGGCCTTGGAGACATACGTCTTGAACTCCAAAGCTAAGATTACTGGAATTCTCCATATTCCAGTATGGATCATCAACAATTATGGAAGCACCACCTTCCTTTAGACGAAATTCGCTGCAGATTAACGCCGGTTCTTCCTGAATAACTCTCCATAATGGTTCGATTGGTCCCTCGTAGGAAGAATTTGATAATATAATCAAATGTTCTGTTTCAAAACCCGAGATTTCGACGAAAATTCTCAGATGATGGGTGAGGGGGAATTCGCCAGGCACCAGAATATTGAGAGAAATCTCTCCAGGATCGATTTGAGTGATATTTGAGAATCTACAGGCCCCTTCAATCTCTGAGCATGAATCGCTAATCGACCAATCACTTGCCTTGGGTCCTTCTATTCTATATTGAATCCAACCTGATATGGGGGTTGCTCCATCGGGCTCGATACTCAATACTATAGTATTCTCATCCCCCGGTGATACTTCCAATCTACTTATCCAATCGTCTGTCGATATGCCAGACTCGAAATCCGTCATTTCGTATGATGGAATGGACCCAGGTAGCCCTGCAACCAATATCACCCCAACTATTGCCATAAGTCTACTTCTTACTCCTTCTTCCAAGCCTACAAACTCATCCAGAATAACCGGTTGTGAATAATTATCTGGATTGAATCTCTGCCATGCTGCAATAAATGCTAGAAAAATCCATGGGCTCCACTGAGCTGTAGCAAAAATAACTACCATTGCCAGAAGAACAACTACGAATATCGATGTCTGCAACCTCCCATCTCTCATTTCCGATGGACCCAATATCGAATGCAGCATCCTGTCTCCCGGTAAACCGGGGATTGGCAACATTAGCGCCCAGCTAATTATGGATAGGCCAATCCCTGCAATTCCGATTGGGTGTAACCATTGGAGCCTGATATCTAACTCTTCACCCATCCACGAATCAAGTAATGCATTAGTCAGAAAACTAGTCTGAAAAACAGTGGGGGAATCATCAAGGTTCGGAGGACTGCTAGGAGTCATCATCACTCCAATAACAGTCAGTAAAGCCCCTGATAGAAAGAGTACGAATGGCACTACCACCTCAATATAGCCAAGAGCCCTCCTATCTGGCATCGGAATCATATCCGGCTTTCTTTGCCCAATCGCGCCAACTATTCCGAATGACCACCACGCGGGAATCGGCAAAACAATCGGAGAAATATGTCCAACTTCAATATCGAATCGTCTTGCAACATAGATTCTTGAGGTACTTGCAATTAGAAGACTCGATGCTATTGGTACAGCGAAATAGAAAATAGATTGTCCAAAGGCCCCAACCTTCAGGGGATTACTTCCATGTCCATATTCATTTATCCAATGGGATCCTACAATTGATAAGAAGCTGAACATTACCACCCAAAGAGCGATTTGCTGAAACCTTCCGAGCACCTCTTCTCCGGGAGGAAGTAGTGATATAGTCAATATCGGGGGATTCTTATTTTCAAGTGAGCCAACCATGCCCATTGATTTCAAATGCCCATTTAGCATAGACAATTGTTGGCTAACCCCATCATCGATTCCATCAACTTCCCAGGAGTTTGGGAATGGACCTTCATTTCCCAACAGGAAGTACCTAGAGGCGATGACTTCTACCTGTTCTCTAGTGCCCCAGGTCTCACTATCGATCACAATTTGGTCTGTCATGCGCTAGTGCCTCCGAACCAATCCCGAGGGAGGTGGGATTTGACCCCTCGTCTTTCAAATCTCACTTATTTTTGAAGCGCTTGAGGCGAAAAGTCTCCTCTCTCTCCATTTCTTCAAGCCGCAATTGAATGAAAGTCTGAGCTTCTTCCATTTCTGGAATGACCTTGAACTCAAGAGCATTGACTCTTCTCTTAGTAGCCTCGATCTCCTCCAGAAGCCTCTTGAGCGTAGCTTCCATCTCCGCTGCTTTGACTACTTTCTCAACAAGAAGCGAGTATGCATCAGCCGATTCATCAATGTAGGGAGAGCCTCCAACCATCCCAAGCCCTCTATCTTCCGAGGACAACTTCAAATTTTGTCCTTCAACCTTGGGAACAACTACTCCCATGATGTTCCTCTTTGAAACTTGGACCTCCGGGTGTTTGGAAGATGCTATTGCCGCGCTCTTAACTGCCAAACCTCCCTCTATGGATGATGCAAGATTGATTGATTGCAAAGCATCTCTGTATGTTACTACCAACTCTTCTCTGGCCTGAATCATTTCCGACAGTAAAGTTCGAAACTCATGAAAAAGCCCATCTCTCTTCATCTTCAGTAGGTTATAACCGCTTGAAGTTTGCTTAATTCGACGCTTTAGATTGATCAACTCAGATCTCGTCGGTTTGATATCAAGTGCCATAAAATCGCGTCCTATTCAACTATCTTTCTTATCTTCTGGATGGTACTTATCTATCCATTTTTGATCGAGTCTAACGAGGTACTTTGTATCTATGTTTGATAGTAGATTCCAGGCCAAGTCAAGCGTGCCCTCTTGGATAGACCTATCTTCGTCTCTGCTCTGCCTTAGGAACTGATCTTCAAATATATCTGCAAATTTCAGCAGCTGAAGATCCCTTTCGTTTAGAGCGTCTTCTCCAACTATGGCCACAAGACCCCTCAATTCTCTACCTTGGGCATATGCCGCATATAGCTGATCAGAAACTGATTTGTGATCTTCTCTAGTCTTTCCAGGCCCAATTCCGGCATTCATAAGCCTACTTAGTGATGGAAGAACATTTATTGGAGGGTAGATTCCTTTCTGGTGTAATTCTCTGGAAATCACAATCTGCCCTTCAGTAATATAACCAGACAAATCAGGAATCGGATGAGTTATGTCATCCCCTGGCATTGTCAGAATAGGGAATTGGGTGATCGACCCCTTCTTGCCCTTCACCAAACCAGCCCTTTCGTAGAGCATAGCGAGATCGGTGTACATGTACCCAGGATAACCCCTTCTCCCCGGAACTTCTTCCCTGGCTGCTCCGATCTGCCTTAGAGACTCACAGTAATTAGTCATGTCAGTGTAGATGACCAGAACGTGATAGTCATGCTCGAAGGCGAGGTATTCTGCGGCAGTTAAAGCCAATCTCGGGGTAATCAATCTCTCCACAGCCGGATCATCAGCAAGATTTACGAAAAGTGCTGCATTTTCTAGCGCACCAGTTCTTTCAAGATCGTGAACGAAGAAGTTGTATTCCTCTGCAGTGATTCCCATAGCGCAGAAAACAACCACGAAATCGTCATCGCTACCGACTAGCTTAGCCTGTCTAGCGATCTGTAAAGCAATGTCATTATGTGGCAATCCACTGGCACTGAAGATTGGCAACTTCTGCCCACGAACCAGAGAAGTGCAAGCATCAATTGCCGAAATCCCAGTCTGAATGAAAGATTCAGGACTCTGTCTTGAGTATGGGTTTATTGCTGCTCCGATGATATCGGCCATTTCATCTGCTACTATTTCAGGCCCGCCGTCTCTAGGCCTTCCAGCCCCATCTAGGATTCTACCAATCAATCCTTTACTAACTGGCAATTTGAAAACATCACCAAGGAATTTAACCCCAGTCTGCCTATCTACGGATGCAGTTCCCTCGAAGACCTGTACGATCACCTGTTCATCTGATGTGTCCAGTACCTGTCCATTCTTCATCGATCCATCGCTAAGCCTCAGTTGCACAATCTCCCCATAGGAAACTGGCTCAGTCTTATTTAGGAACACCAATGGTCCCTTCACAT
Source organism: Thermoplasmatota archaeon (assembly GCA_036154175.1). Taxonomy (GTDB): domain Archaea; phylum Thermoplasmatota; class Poseidoniia; order Poseidoniales; family Thalassarchaeaceae; genus UBA36. The sequence continues at coordinate 6,193 of JAYZLO010000016.1, forward strand.
CTGTAATAGTTCTGTACTCTTTTCCACTCATTGTATCACCTCAGTTTGCCTCCATACTAGCAGAGATTTGCTTGTTCATTTCCGATACCAGCTCCTCTATCTTCCCATCATATCCCTTCTCGAATCTGCCTCTCATAAGGTCAGTTCTGGCTGGAACGTTCACTACATCTTCCAACTGGGAACCTCCTGCAATAGCTTTCTTGGCCTCTTCTTGGAAGGAAAGAATAGCTCTGGCCATATCGTACTGAAGCTTCAGATCGCTAAATGTATCGACATCATGGAAAGCATTCTGTTGAAGGAAGAACTCCCTGATCATTCTAGCAACTTCTAGAGTTAGCTGCTGATCTATTGGTAGGGCATCAGATCCGACTAGCTGAACAATTTCTTGTAGCTCAGCCTCTACTTGCAGCAGAGTACTTATTTCTGTCCTAACCTCAGGAAAATCCGAAGCAATGTTGTCACGATACCATTGATCAAGAGCCTGAGGGTAGAGGCTGTACGAGCTCAACCAGTTGATGGCTGGGAAATGCCTCTGGCGAGCTAGCCCTGCATCCAACCCCCAGAAGACCTTGACTATCCGAAGCGTCCCTTGGCTGACAGGTTCTGAGATGTCTCCCCCCGGTGGAGAAACAGCTCCAATAACTGAAACTGAACCATCTTCGCCGGATAGAGTTTGAACTCTACCAGCACGCTCATAGAATTCGGCAAGCCTACTAGATAGGTAAGCAGGATATCCCTCCTCCCCTGGCATCTCCTCTAGCCTGGAAGAAATCTCCCTCATTGCTTCTGCCCATCTACTCGTGGAATCCGCCATCAATGCGACGTTATACCCCATATCTCTGAAATATTCAGCTATTGTTATCCCAGTATAAACAGAAGCTTCTCTCGCCGCTACCGGCATATTCGATGTATTTGCAATCATAACAGTTCTGTTCATCAGGGGCTTATTTGTATTAGGATCAATCAAATGGGGGAACTCATCTAGAACTTCAGTCATCTCATTTCCTCTTTCTCCACAACCAATGTATACCACGATTTGTGCGTCAGACCACTTTGCTAATTGTTGCTGAGTAACCGTCTTGCCTGAACCGAACGGGCCTGGAATTCCCGCTGTGCCTCCCTTGGCTAAGGGGAAAAGGAAGTCAAGAATCCTCTGACCAGTCATCAGAGGAACATCAGGTGCGTACTTCTGAACGAATGGTCTAGGGTGTCTAACAGGCCACTCTTGCATCATTGCAATCTCTGAACCATCTTCGAGCTTACAAACCGTCTGAGTGATATCAAAAGACCCGTTCTCAATACTTTTTACGACGCCACTCTTGCCCGGAGGTACCATTACTCGATGCTCGATAGTTTCGGTTTCCTGTACTATCCCGATTATATCTCCCGCTGAAACTTCGTCCCCTGGACTAACCTTAGGTTTGAATTCCCACTTCTTTTTCAAATCAAGACCATCTGCATCAACGCCTCTTGTAATGAAAACCCCCATGGTCTCTTCCAGTTTTGGAAGAGGCCTCTGAATTCCATCGTAGATTTGTGTCAGAAGTCCAGGGCCAAGTTGGACAGACAAAGTCTGACCCGTCCTTATTACTGGTTCACCAGGTTTGATTCCAGATGTCTCTTCATAGACCTGAATCACAGATTGGTCTCCGTGCAGTTCAATTACTTCTCCCATCAATCCTTCATTTCCAACTCTTACCACTTCATACATTCGTGGCGCTATCCCTATCGCCGTCACAACTGGTCCGGAAATCCGGTATATCACTCCATTTTCTTTGCTCATTTTTTTTCACTTCCATTATTTTTGAATCTTATTTCCAAAGGTCAACACCGAGTGCTGACTTGATGGACTCTCGGAGTGTGTTGTCCTCCTCCGTCCCTATGCCCAGAACTGTGGGCGTCACGCTCTCCGATAGCTGCACTCTGAGCCTCTCGGGTAGCCTCACTAGGTCGAAGTTGTCTACTACGACTACTCCTATTTCATCCTGGTTGAGTAGAGCTCGGAGAGTCTCCGCTAGCTCTTCGTCGTCGGATGGATTGTACAGGTTTTCCACACCTGCAAGCTGGAACCCTAGTGTGAATTCCAACTGTCCTACTATTGCTATCTCCATTCTAAAACCTCAGTAGTCCATGTGTGCTTCTAGTACCTCATTGGGCAGTCCCACTGCCTTTCCGCGCACTAGTAATCTCAAGTTCCTGACTTCCAGCGCTTTCTGCTCAATGTAGTATATGATGGGAAAGGCGGAAATAGGGCTGAGATGGGAGAATCTCTTCAATACAGCATGCCTCTGATGAGAGAGAAGCTCTGCATATGGATCTAGACTTCCTATCTTCTGAGACTCTGCCTTAGCTTCGTCGAAGCCATTGTCATCGAAAGAGCTGCTTCTTCGGAGGGTCTCAATCAGCTCTTCATCACTTTCAGCTTGGCATGCCTGCTTCATGGTGGCTTGGTCAATCTTACCACCTGGGATGACAATCTCCTGCCTCTTATCCGTTGGCATATCCATCCTTATTGATCTGAATTGGTTTATCACATTCCTGTGGTCTATCTCCATCCTTAGATACTTCAGAAGGCGCGGACCACCGTCTCTCCCCTTAACGGCTCTCAAGGCTTCGGAGAAGTACTGCATATCCAAGGCGTTCTCCATAGACTCAAGTGACGGCTCCCCTTCCAATTTCGACAAAGTTTGCCCCCAAGGGGTGCCGGACATCGCTTCCACAGCTTCCTGAAGGCCCTCGGTACTCCTGACGATGTTCAGCCATGGGGCGTTCCGTGGGTTCTCTGCAGGGAGAATTTGACTCTCGATGATTTCATCCGAAGCGCCACCGTTGACAGCTCTTAGAACTGTCTTAGCCTTCTCATAATCAAACCTCTCGACATATATGCCAACCAGTGACTTCAGTTTTCCTTGACAGAATCTGAGTACCTCTGCTAGGTCATTGTCCATATTGTGGAATAAGGCAGCCTCGATTGCATCTGCACCGCTCATTCTTGAAGCGTACAAGTCCATTTCTGTTCTGTAACCCATCTCTCCAATACTTGCTCCAATGGAGTCAGGTCCCTGTTGGACGAGCTGTCGCATCCTAGTATTATCTATCAATGATGACTTTCGTGCCTTGGCCCTCGCTGACGCATTGTAGACATTTGATCTACCACTCTGCGCCCTCACCATCCTTGTCACCTCACTCGTTGAAAAGTATCCTGTTTATATCGCCCAGACTTCTTTTCCATGCCTCTTCCAGCATTAGATCGAACCTGTAGTCCAGCATCGTGGAGCCGTCCTTTGATTCTAGGACGAAGCCCCCCAATCCATCTATGTCTTCCCCAAGTTTGAATTCACTCTTTGATAGGGTGCCCCTATCTATTTTCACTGGCCTCATGATCATGTCCTTCTTCATCCCTGAGGCTTCCTTGACAAGCGAGTCCAGAATTTTCTTCCTACCTTCCATATTCGATGAACCAACCTCTTCCTTGGCGGTATGCCAGGTCGCCTCCAGCTCTTCCCTTCTGGCAATAAGTGCCCTTTTCTGGTTAGCCTGCCTTGCGGATGCTACTACTTCGACAGAAATCTGCTGACTTTCCTTCTCTGCCTTACTGGAGGCATTTAATGACGTCAGATCTGCCTCACTTTTCGCTTCGTCTTCAATCCTCTTGGCCTCTGCTTTGGCATTATGGATTATGGCTTCAGCTTCCGCTCTTGCTTGTTTCGTAATCTCGTCTGCTAGCGTGTCAAGAGACATCTTCTATCCTCCTACAGATATTTTTCTTCGCCTGCCTACTCACAGCAGGAATATCGCCAGGAAGCCGAATAGTACGATTGTCTCTGGTAGTGCGGTGAAGATTAGTCCATATGTGAACTTCTTTTCATCTTCTGCAATCATTCCAACTGCTGCTGCACCTATTGGTCCCTGGCTAAGCCCAGTCCCGATTCCTGCAAGGCCCAGAGCTAGTCCGGCCCCGATCATCTTGTACGCTGCTTCTGTGCTGCTGTTGTCTGCCGCCTCTTGGGCTTGCACCCCGCTAGCCACCATTATCAGGGCTAGCAGAACCATCAGCATGCTCATTCCTCTCATCATTTTTTTGTTATTCATTTTTTTACCTCCATTTTGTCAAGCAATATGCTTGGAATCTAATAATCTCCCTCCACGAACTTCGATTTTGTACCGAAGGGATCGAACGCTTCGCCGCTAGAGTCGTAGTATTGCCTCATCCACTCCACGAAGTGTAGCCTAGCTGCGTGAATGTTAGGGCTGAAAAGTCCGAGAACGAGAGCGAAGGTCTGACCTAGAACCCATCCGAATAGAAGCAAAAGGGCAATCATTGGCTCTCCGAAATCTATCTCCGTGTACAACTTCTTATTGGCTGTCTCCGCGATCTTTACTCCGACAGCCCCAACGGCAAATAGTCTAACGTAGGATATGACAGAGGGCATCATTCCAACTGCCTCTATCGGGGCCAATCCCACGTTGATCGGGAATGGGACTCCGTGGTACCTGTACAAGGTCCACATAAGCATCAGTACTGAAGTCCCTGCTAGGCTCGCGCCGAAAATCTGCATATCCTCGCTTCCCGGGCCAATGAAGGAGTAACCGAATAGGAAACCACCTATTACCAGAAGCATCCATGTCCCCTTCTCGAAGAACGCGCAGATCAAACCAAATCCTCCGTGTCCGTTTCCATACAGGAGAATATCCCTGAAACCTATTGATAATCCTATGAGGATGTGTATTACTCCTAGGTATATGGTTAGGAGTATCAGATGCTCAAGGTTTCCGCCATTATCTACGAGTGCAACACGGTGGAAAGGGAACGCCAGAGTTGTGCTGAATGGCCCCTCAAGAACGTAATGGATCCTTCCATCGTTCGGATATAGAGAAGTCATCCATGATGCCCATGATGGTATGTCATAGGCATCCTTGAAACAATGACCATTTTGCCAAACGTAGCTACAAGCTTCCGCAGACTTATACTTGGTTTCGATGTGAGGAAGAAATTCGAAACCAGCAAACTCGCCATAGATATAGCCGAAGATGACTGTAGCGGAACCTATGTATGTGAGGAACTTCCCCCCTAGCATCATCATTTCGTTAGTCCCAGATCTCGTAATTAGGAGGACTCCCAAAGCAATCGTTGCCAACCCATATGCCATATCCCCTAGCATCATTCCAAAGAATAGTGGATAGGAAAACAACATGAAGACTGTAGGATCAATTCTGCCATAGGCCGGTCTACCAACCGCGTCCGTGAGCAGCTCCATCGGCCTGCTTGATGTCCTCTCCTGATATGCTATAGGTGGCATCTGCTGTTCGTGATGGTGGTCAGAATGGCCATGCCCACCTCCGCCAGCTTCCATCTCGAAAGGAGTAATGTCAACATGTAGGCAGGAGTCCATCAATGCCTCAGTTACTTCATCTGACCTTCTCATCTGAAGCCAACCGTCAATGACAAATGCATGATCGGATACTGCAACCTTCACAGGGGCAGTGAGGATTTCATGGTCCCTTTCTAAGACTTCTAGACCACATACGAGCATCGATCCATTCGCTGAAGACCACGAATCAAGCTCTCCCTCAAGACGTAATTTTTCATTAATCGTACTCTCCTTCTTACCTCTTATCTGAGATAGTAGCTCCGAGACAGATCCGCTTCCTGGAGGGATGGGGCTCTGTTGGAAACCCGCAGCCTCAAGAGCAGCATCAGCCTCCTTTGAGTCCTCGTTTCGCAAGAAAATAGCTATCATCCCATCCTGTTTTTTGGAAACAAGAATTAGTCCCTTCGAAGCAGCATTATTGGCTGCTTCAATATCATCAACTCTACCAACGAAAGCTGTGATTGAGTCGAATCCAGAAAGCAGTTCTAAGTCTACGCCGAGAGGTTCTAGCTCTGCCAGGGAATGCTCTTGCTCCTCAAGTGACCCAATCTCCGTTTCCAAATCTGAAATGTTGGAGGTTAAATCTAGGGCCTTTTCGATTTCTTGCTGAAGGCCTCCTTCGAGTTTTTTTCTAACTTCTGACGCCTTCAATGGTTTGGATGGGGGTGATACACTGACGACAGATTTGGCCGCCCGCGCCTTCACCAGATCCCTTCCAACATCTTCCGACTTCTCTCCCGGGATCCCCAATGAAAAGCCTTCTTCGGAGTCGTCATAATCTACTATGTGCAGTGCCTCTAGCTCGGCAAGCTTGTCGATAGCATCAGAAAGCCTATTCTTGGACCCAGCAGCCACAAGCCTCCCCATCTGAAGTGTGTGGACTTGCGACATTTGAACTCCCTTTCTAAGACCTAAATGCTTCCAGAACAGCCTTCACAGCCGCTCCCCTACTTCCCTCTCCACCATCGTGAATGGACCCGATAGCCGAGTCACCTTCCTTCACGACCTTAGCCGCCTCTCCCTCTGCTGCGCTTCTTGCATCAGAGATTATACTCTGAGAGTTGGATTCGGAGTCTGACTTGCCCGCCTGAAGTATTTCTGTCGCTGTTAACCTAGCTTTTGATATGATTTCCGAAGCTTCAGATTCTGCTTTGGCCAACGTCTCCTTGGCCTCAGTTTCCGCTTGCCTAATCGCACGAAGAACTTCTTCCCTTCCCATTTTATGCACCTACGATGCAATGCGAAAGTTGAGGAGTTTATGATGATACCCACCAGACCTCCACTATTCTACGATCAATTCAGTATTTCTCCTAGAACGGTCCAAATACGGGCCTCCATTGGGCGCACCATGGATGTCCATGGTATGGGGGATGAGGAATGGGACGAACTCCAGAGGAACCTCAAGGCCACTATTCCGGTATATGACAGGATAAATCGATTTGCCACGTTGGGCCAAGTTTCAAGATGGAGGAGGAAGGTAAGAAAGATGCTCCCAGAAGGAAGAGTTCTGGAAATTGGTTGTGGGCCCGGTAGCTTCGCAGAGGAACTGATAGGGCGAGACCTTGTGTGCCTAGATCCAATTCCTGAGATGCTCGTGACTGCTGAGGAGAGGGTAAATTTTGCTAGAACATCAAGGGGGGAGGAACCGGCTCAGTTCGTCAAAGGGACAGCTGAAAATTTACCTTTTGAGGACGATTATTTCGATGCAGTATGTACTCTTTTTTCCTTTAGAGACTGGTTTGACAAGAGAGCTGGCCTCGAAGAGGCGCTGAGGGTCCTGAAACCAGGAGCCCCACTAGTAATTATTGAACCTGCAAAGCTCAACTCAATCCATGGTTTCCTTGGAGTAATTTGGATGAGGTACTGGGTCGCTGCATATGCAAGAATAGTCTGCGGAGTGAAAGATCACCCATGGAAGTGGCTCACAAAGACTTACTCTGAGTTTGGAACCACTAGGGACTACATGAACATGCTCAGAGAGACCGGTTTTAATGATGTAACATCCAGATTAATTTTCCCTGGTATGGCCACCATCTGGCACGCCAAGGCACCCTAGAACAGCCAGAACATATTCCTACAGGTTATTGCTCTCCAGATGAATCCCTTGGTAAGGCGATTAAATGAGAGATTCAGCGCCCAGTCTGGGAGTCTGAACATCACGCTTCCTAATGTGAAAGCTCTCTTTGAGTTCCTCATAACATTCCCCATCTGACTCTCCCACCTCTTCTCATAGTCTGATAAATCGATCCCCTCATTAATATGCTCAGAAATGACTTGACCTGCAATCCTGCCGCCAATCATTGCTATTGTAATTCCCGCACCATTGGAAGGCAGAACCATCCCCGCTGCATCACCTACCAATAAGTGATTATTTTTCACGAAGGTCTTGATAGTTCCAGACATAGGTAGAGATCCAGCCCCTCTGAAGGTCACCTCTCCATCGTAATTTGAAATGAATTCCTTTGAGAACTCATTAAGACTCCTACCACCCGCAAGCTTTCTCTGAATTCCTACGCCTATATTCGATCCAGACTCTTTAGGGAAGACCCAGGCATAACCACCTGGGGCAACT
>JAYZLO010000017.1:0-10980 GCA_036154175.1 Thermoplasmatota archaeon
TACCGACAGGTAATCCTCTGGCCTCTCATAACTCTCCCAGTCACTATCTGGAGAGACTTCGCAAGAAATCGACTGTGATGTTGCAGTTGTAGAAGCAAATATCACAGTCGCGCACGATGCGGCCAAAAAAATCAGTACCCCAACTACGAAACTGAGATTTTGAAAGGCACTTACCACTATCTCCGCCTCGTCCTAATTGGTCTAACGTAACCAGATTCACTATTTGTTCTTTCATCATTGGTGAGATATTTTGGCTGAGGCGGTGGAGTGTGTTGATCCATTCCAGGCAAACCTCCTTCCTCTTCAATCTCGTCTACATCATACTTCTTGACCATGTCTAATGCATCAGCCTCATCATCATCTCGATCCCTCATTACCATCCACCCCAGGATAGCAACTAAGGCCATGAGAAAAAATATTCCAGCACTTTCTCTTCCGGGAATTAGGTCCTCCATAGAGAGATCAGAGAGAGTTTTAGGTGGGGCTGTATCCTGTATAGATAGGACAGTTACAACATAGTCCTTCGAGGAGCACACACCAACTCCGTCACAAACGGTCATCGAAATTCTTACTTCTCCGGGCTCCTCCCAAATCTGATCCGTAGCTATCCAATCATTCCTAGCGTTACCATCACACCCTAAATCCGTCCTACAATCTTCATCGAGGAAGACATTTATGTCCCATTTGTACAACAATGGGCCAGTAAGATTTGTGTCTCTGTCGTTAGATGCAATCCCATCACCGTCGCTGTCTATAAGCGAATTTTCGTCCATCCATGCAATAATGCCCGAATTGAGATCAGAGTCATTCGCTAGTCCGGAAAGATTTACAGAATCGCCAACTACTACGTATTCTGTAGATATGGGATTAGTGGTGGTGATAATTGGTGCACTTGAAACAATCACTGAAATCTCAGTAGTATTCGATTCTCCCTGGCCAAAACCATCGACTACAGTTAGCCTGACTGTATACTCTCCAGGCCTTTCATAGTTGTGCCATACAAAAGGTCCAATACTAGAGGGACTACCATCTCCGAAGTCCCAAATCCACTCCACTATTCCTGACCAATCTGGGTCATTCGGATCCGTTGATGCCATTCCATCAAACTCAGGATCAGAGTCAAAACTACTGCTTCCATCAAACCTAAGCATATCTCCCGGAGCTACGAAAACTCCTCCATCTTCAGTCATGGGAATCTTCCAAATTACACCCTCGTCCCCTGCGTCAGGAATTGAATCGAAAATCGAGACATCATCACCAGGCGAACTGAATTTAATGACTGGAACAGGCAAAGGATTCTCAATAAATATTAGAAATACCTTTGGCGCTGACTTCAACCCTCTTTCATCCACAACTTCTAGGCTTATACTGTATAGTCCAGGTTTAGAAAAAGTCCTACTCACTGAAGATACATTCTCTATGGTCCCCTCTCGGTCTGAAAAAGTCCAGATATGAATTAAGGAAGATGTATCCCCGTCTGGGTCAAATGATGAGCTACTGAAGACATATGCATCCCCTATTTTTCCATCAACTGGTCTTTCGAATAATGCCACAGGCCTCTGATTAAGTATCTCCACCGCCATGTGCGCAATTGAGTGGTTACCATCATCATCAACAACCTCTAATGTCACGTTTTTAATTCCGGGCTCTTTCCAAGTAACAAACGGATTTGACTCGAAGGAAGTTTTCTCTGTGAAGTCCGAAGTCAGTGATACGCCTTCTCCATCAAGATTTACTCCTTCAGAGAAACTCCACCTGTATTCCACGATCATGCCATCTTCATCCTCGAAAACGTCAGGCATCCTAATCGGGGTGACTGCATAACTAGTAAGATTCTCGTCGAATATTTTACTAGGAACTCTATTCAGAACTCGAATTTGAATATCCTCTGAAGCAGCCTGCTTTCCATCGCTAACTTGCAGACTCATCGAATAGATTGTTCCTTCTCCCGTCCCATCAACCCAAGCATGCCCAATTTCGGATAGCCCAACTCCAGAATCAAACGAACCATCCCCCCAATCCCATGAAAAATATAGTAACTCTAAGGGGACATTGTCTGTAGTCCCAAAGGAAGAGAATTGTATCCGCTGGTTCGTTTGAATTGTTAGATTATCCTGGATTCTTAAACCATCAATAGAAATTTCAGGAACAGGGACGGAGGAGTCATTTACAGAAATGTTCCATGATGCCGATTCGGAGAAATAACCACCTTGATCACCAATTATCAAAGTGACCAAATAATGACCCTCCTCAGAATAAGAGTGCACAGGGTTTTTCAGTCTAGATGAATTTCCATCTCCCAAGTCCCAAATATACGAGTTTGGAGTTTCATTGTGGCCGAAGGTTCCATTTTGAACCCCGAATCCCCACGAGTCGTAACCACCTCCAAAAATATATGTCGGCAACCAAGTCTCTGTAATGTTAGATGAAATTGACCCGGAAGCTACCGGTTTCATATTGAATATTTGTATAGGTAGAGTCTGGGCTATGTCTTGGACTTCCCCTGCAATATCCCGGATTTTTGCTGAAAACTCCCAGTCTCCAGAGTAGGGGGGAGTGAACCAAATCGGTTGCGATTCCGATTGGGAGTTTCTGACTGAGATAACAAAATCAAAAGAATCAATCTCTGAATTATTATTGAATGCTGAAATTTCCAAATCCAGTGTTTCGAAGTAAGCGCTGGAACTGACTGTCAACCCCATCTCAATACTATCTGCAAGAGCATCGCCGTCCCTATCAAAATCTGAAATTGAGTCAATGGATACTTGAGCTGGATTTGTAACAAGACTCGCACTAACAGAGAACGAGCCAGTCGGATATGAACCTCCCGACAAAACTCCACAGTTTGCAAAGTCGAAATCACAGTCATCGACAATCGAGTTGAACCATACCATAAGCCAGACTTCTGAAGTAGAATTGCCAAAGTCTCTTACTAGTCCCGTGCCTCTTCCATCGGAGTCAATCCTAAGTTTCTCCATTGACCAAGTACCCGATAAGCTATCCTTCGAAATTACTGAGCCTTCAAAACCGAACCTATCTGGTTGGACCAAGATGCTCAAAGGATCACCATTTCCTTCAGTAAACCTAAATGTCTTGAGCCCCCATCCTTCGATAGTATGGCCTGAAGATTGCCACGCATCACTCCATTGATCGTTTCCCCCACTGGCAACCACTTTGCAAAATCCCCCAGTAGAGCAATCATTCGCTAATTCAATATCATCGAAACCAAATGCTCCCTGAGGGCTGTCTAGAGTAACAGCGGCACTGAAGTTAGCAAAAATTTCACTCATTGTACTACCAATCGGTGTCGATCCCGGACTAGGATTTCTAGCAATATTCTCAATCCCCGAACCTCCAGAGGAAGGATCGGCAACCAACCTCCTCATTGCATCGGCCCCCCCAAGTTTTTCTTCCAGGTAGCTCATGAAGAGGAAACTAGATCCTTGGTCAGAAACTCTATCATCCCACCATCTAAGGCTAGTGCTCGAGTTAGTAGTCCATGAGTTTACTACATCCTCGAGAGAGGAATCTGCCCCATAACTTAGGAATTCAGATAACTTTGCAGCACCTTCGTCGATCCATATAAATTCAAATGGATCAGAACTGTGATGAATTAATTGTTCAAACTCATGAGCTAGGATATTGTTTCGATTGCCTAAGTCGTCAATGTCTAAGAAAATTACCTCTCTAACCGATGATATTCCGGGTTCGAAGTAACCTTCAGTCGAACCTACTCCATCAATAGAAAGGATAGCTACTTCAACTTGGCAATTACTATCTACATCTGGAACATCGCCAAAATAATTCGTACCGGTTGAGAAAATTATCGACTCCCAATTGGAAGATATGTCATTGAGAGTGGTCGACGAAACAATCTCCCCATTTTCAACAAATATAGCCAAATTAGCAGAAATTTTCTCAACGGTTACAGCGAATGTCCCGTCACCATTTGTCATATTGTCTGTATCACCAACAGACCATGTATTCTGGCAATTTCTTGGAATATTTCTATTCTCAGACCCCATGGTGTCTGAAGATACTAGAGGGGCGAGAAGTAGTACCAACATGGAGACAGATACGACCCATGAAAAACCAATCTTTGGGCCTCTGGAACCAGAACTCATCATTAACACCTTACTACGTCCCGTTGTAAACCGTTCAAGGACGTATTTTAACATCGATGGAGCATCGTTCGTACATGGGGAGGCGCGCACTGGCTTCAGTTCTCATCATGATTATTTCTTTTACCAGTGGATCATTTGCAAATTCTTCTTCAGAAAATTTGGATAATGCCGTAGAATCCTCAATAGTAGTTGTTGATACTATTGCACACGACTCGAATTCTTTTACTCAGGGCTTAGAATATTACAATGGAACCCTTTTAGAGAGCTCCGGACTTTATGGCAGCTCATCCATAAGGCAGGTAAACCCTGCTAATGGGGAGATAATCCGGTCATTACCAATAAATGAATCACTATTTGCTGAAGGGATTACTGTGAAGGGGGACTCAATAATTATGCTAACTTGGAAGGAGGAATTGGCATTAGAGATAGATATCGAAGACTTTAGAATAATCGGGAACTACACATATCAGGGAGAGGGTTGGGGAATTTGCTTTAATGGCGATCATTTTGTAACCTCTAATGGGTCCTCAGTTTTGTCCTACAGGGATCAGCAAACATTTGAAACCAACTATTCTGTAAATATTACTTGGGACGGAGAATTGGTACAAAATCTCAATGAGCTTGAGTGCGTCAATGACAAGATATACGCGAATATATGGATGCAAGACACAATTATCGTGATCAATTCCACAACAGGTATGGTAGAAATGTTCGCCTCAGCAAAGACTTTGTCAGAAAATCATGAAGGCCCCCTAAATGAAGTATTGAATGGAATCGCGTTAGATCATAACAGAGATGGTTTTTGGATAACAGGGAAGAATTGGAGTGAGATGTATCTTGTAAATTTCGAAAGTATCAGCGAAAATCAAACAAATAAAAAAGACTCACTAATATTAATCCAAATTTTGGATAATTGGACTACTTTGGTAGTACTGCTATCAATTACGATTTCTCTAATTTTATCCAGACTCGTAATGGGGAGAAAATAAGCCCTGTAAACGCCCAACTTCAAGGACCTTCGCCGTCAGGGATAGTTATGGTCGAACAGGACGACTCTTCTGGTATTGATATTGAGTATTTTCTTGAAGATATCTCAATGGAGTCATCCACTAGAGTTGTAGGGGCAGTTATGATAATTATTGGAAGTATACTGGGTGTCCAACTTGGCATTCTTCTAATTTCAGTGGATCCAGAGGAGATTCTTTCAGGATCAGTGGACTCAACAGAGCAATACTCCGATGTTTCTGGAATAGTAATTTCAGCACTTTCTGATAACAATACTGGTGGAGATCCAGTGGAAGGAGTAAAGGTAAGGCTACTTTTTGAAGACGGAAGCACCACTGGCAAGGAGGACTTTACCGACTCAAATGGAAGATTTCTTATTCCGGAAGTTAGGAGGGAACCTTCCCTTCTCTCTTTCACTTATCCCGGTAATAACACAACTAAGGTATATTTTACTCCGGGTGATAATGCACAAATCATTGTTACGATTATTCCAGGTGATGGGGAAAATATCATAGATTTGAGTGGTGAAAGCTACCTCGGTCAATCTGTTTTGATTGCAACTACAATTGCCATTCTAACAATAATTCTCGGTCTTGCAGGCGTTTATGGTGGAATAGAAGCATATCGTGGTGAGAGCTATCGAAGATCATGGTGGTTCTCATTCTTAGGACTCTGGAGTAGGGGGATGATTTTCATAGGCCCCTTGCTAATACTTATCGGAATGGGGTTAGTAACTTTATCTAAGGAACAGTTTTCTGCGGATGCTATTAGGGAATAGGGGCATAGCATGTTTCTATTTTCAGTAGAAGGCGGGGATGGGAGCGGAAAAGGCCTTGCAACACAGGTAATTTCCGAGATCTTAGAACAAGAATTCTGCTTTACTTCCGTAGAGAAAACTGCTGAGCCCAGGAGGAACCACCCATTGGGTAGGCTTGCCATAGATTCAGTTAGAGAGAAAACTACTTTTCCAGAGCAGGAGGCAGGCCTATTCGCTGCTGACAGACTCGATCATTCACATGGCTGGATTCTTCCTAAGCTACTAGAAGGAAGAGCTGTGGTAAGTGAGAGAAATATCCATTCATCTTTGGTTTACCAAGGAATAGTTGGCGGTATAGGGATAGGGAGGGTGGCCCAAATAAACTCAGCAGCACTTATACCAGATCTATGTATTTGGGTTGACTGTGATCCAAAAATAGCTCTGGGGAGAATACGTTCTGAAACATTAAGAGGACTTTCAGATAAAGAAGAATACTTCGAAACATCAGATTTTCAGATTCGAATTAGGCAAGGATATCAAGATCTATTGTCTGGTAAAATGGAAATGCCCACTCCCTTCGATATGGGGGCAATAATAGGTCCAATTTCTAATGAAGGTTCACAGAAAGATTTCCGTAGATTACTCAAAAAAGTAATTCGATCATTCATGAATAGAAGGAACTCCCCAATTAATGTTAGAATGGAAATGGTGGACCAGTTCCAAATCAAATCAATAATCCAGAGATCTAGATCTCAGAGTACTCTTTCGGGTTTGGGCTTCAGCCCCCCAAAGAATAACTCTAATTGGCTTCGAGGAAATGCGCCATGGAAAGTTTTGAAATCCGCCCAAGATGATCACAAAGAAATGCTTACATCCCTTGTGAACAATAAATCCAATAATTTAATCGAAATACCAAAAAATATTCTCAATCACTCTGTTTCAGCGGTTTGTGGAACACTTTCGCTTATTCAATCTGGAGAAATATCAGAAATCAGATCAAACATGGGCCCAGTCAGATCAGTCTCAGAAAGGCATACTCGTCGTATTATAAAGTTCCTCAGGGACTTCGGTTGGGTTTCTCAGAGAAAGAACCTTCACGGGAGAGATTCTCCTAAGGCTCAACTGAAGAGTGAGTATTATTCATTTGGTAGACTTGTGCTCGCAATTTGGCCGCTTAGAAAAGAAATTAGGGATTGGCAAAGAAGGAATCCAGAAACCCATCTAAGATTCTGCATGGGCCAATTAGAAAAATCAGGGCTCTATGAATCTCAATTGAGAGAATCAATAGAGAGATTGTCAATTATCGGTAGCGGTTCCAAGGACAATTCAAACCCCAAGGACCTCGGCCAACTATCCCAGTGGTGGCAAGGGTCCTGAAATCACTTACTTACTAGTCTAGAGCCCAATGGAAGTCCTACGGAATCAGCGCCTCTGAAGAATCTTGGCCTAGCACTGAAGGCAGAGCAAACCCACCACCCACCAACGAAGCCGGCAACTGCTCCAGTAACTAGCCTCAAAGGATTATTGGATTCATATGAACCCACTAAAAGTTGTGTAAAGCCATCTACTGCCATAGGCATTACTCCCAAAGTAATAATCACCAAGACTGAAATTAGCCGCAAATCCCTCTTGTATACGTCTCCCATCAAATTATCCGGAAAGACCGAAAGAAATGTATCCCTCACTGTCCATCTGTTAAAACCCCTCAACCCAAAAAGTAGGCATCCCATGGCAAATCCAAAAAATATTCCAATATCTCTTGTACAAACTGGTTGCTGATTGCCATTTATTTCCCATGATCTCTCATATTTCTGATGACAATTCAAGTCCCCAAATGCATAAACGAAGGCCCATATCGGGCTTAGATCGGTCCAAACGAAACTCCCTCCATGAGCAGACTGGTCATGTCCTACTTCCGAACCTTCACCATGATCCTGATTACCCCAACTTCCTTCGAATGCATAGTCTATGGCATTAGCTCTACCAGATAGTTCAGGAACAGAATCCGAAGGTAGTGACATGGGGGCAATGAAGCATAGTGCTAGGTATGCCGATACTAAACCCCCCAATAACATTGAAACCCTAATTTCCGATTTCCTTTCCTCCCGGCCGTTCTTATTTTTCATTATAAGCCCCTAAATTAACCCACTTGAATTTCTTTCATAGATTTCACTGAAATATGATTATTTCGATTATCAATATCGGGGGACGCCTTCGCAGCATGCCTCGACTACTCTGCAGCAATCGGGGCATTCCATGTGCTGTCGGATTGGAACTGCTCTGCCTCGATACCCGCAAAGGCATGAGATGTAATCGCAGTGATCAACGTCCATGTATCAAATTACCGTCCAAGGACTAAAATCAATTCCCTCGTCAAGAATTCAAGCTCTCAAGTTCTTTAGCCAGGGCCCCCACCAACCATTCATGGAGACTAACCCCTCCCATTTCCGACAGAGTTGAATTTAGGAAGGCTGCAATAAGCGCTCTCCTTGCATCCTGTTTATCAAAACCTCTTGCCTGTAGATAGAACTCTTGCTCTTCATCAATTGGTCCGTTGGCAGTTCCATGCCCACACCCGACTACGTCACTTTCCATCACCTCTAGCTCAGGAATTGAATCGGCCTCGGCCCCATCAGATAGTAGTAAATTATGGAAAATCTGAGCGGCATCCGCTCCCTTTGAGCCTTCTTTAACCCTCAGCATACCTGTCCCCACAGTCCTGCTCTTACCGCCACATGCCGAATGCCATGAAAGTCTACTGAAAGTCTCTGGAGCCTCATGATGAATCTCAATATGGTGGTCAAGATGCATAGACTCAGCAGAAAGGATTGATCCAAGAACTCGAACGGAACCTCCGGGACTACTCAATCTGTACCGAAGATCTGCTTTGGTCCTCTCAGAGCCAGAAGACACGGTTCCGGCTCTAACATGCGCATCTCTTCCTAGTGTAATTGAGTCCGATCTAAGCATCGCCCCCTCCTCTTGTAGCCCCATAAGAACATCATTTAGGATCGCACCATCTCCGATATGTCCCGTTCTTAGTATTCCAAACCACTCACATTCCCCGACTACCTTAGTTACTAGTTCAAAATTTGCTCGAAAACCAACATCTAGGCCAATATGGACTACATCGAATTTTCCTTCAGCCTCTATATTCAGAAGAATGGGCGTTTCTGAAGTGAAACCCTCCTCAATCTTCAAAGTCCATTTTGAATTCTCCGAAGAAGCATCTAGGAAAGAATATGTTAACTCATCACTTATCTCTGAGTCCGTTTCCGCCATAATCCCTTCAATTAGTCTAATTCCATCAGGAGGATGAGTCCCATCAATGGATGAAATAGATATTTTTGGAGTTCCCATTTCTGGAATGGAATCTAACTTTCCGGTCGGATGGACTTTATTCCAAGGGGTATATTTCCAAAGATGAGATGATTTGTCAGGCTGCTCTAGGCTGAGATATTTGGTGGTCGGATCCATGAGAATCTCATCCGATGCTGCCTTCCATCTCCAAGGCCATCAATTGATTCAACTCAACTGCATATTCCTTTGGCAATTCTCTAGTAAATGGCTCAAAGAACCCATTCACAATCATTGCAAGCGACTCTTCCTCAGAATGGCCCCGGCTCATTAGATAGAATAGCTGCTCATCACTGACTTTTGAAACACTTGCCTCATGTTCACACCTAGCTGTGGGATTAGAAACCTCCATTGTAGGGTATGTATCCGATCTACTACTCTCGTCAAGTATTAATGCGTCACACACAACATTAAGCTTGCAGTTGTCAGCCTTCGGAGAAACAGTTACCATGCCCCTGTATGAGCCCCTGCCACCATTCTTGCTGATACTCTTTGAGAGAATTTTACTAGTAGTGTTGGAAGCTAAGTGATGAATCTTTGCCCCCGCATCTTGATGTTGCCCCTCTCCAGAATACGCCACTGAAATAACCTCAGCATGACTTCCTTCACCCTTGAGAATCACGGCTGGATACTTCATGGTGAGTTTACTACCTATATTGCCGTCAACCCACTCAATCTTCGCATTCTCATGAGCAATTCCGCGCTTCGTTACTAGGTTGTAAACATTGGAGCTCCAGTTTTGAATCGTAGAATAACGAATATGCGCCCCAGGCAAAGCAACAAGTTCGACAACCGCTGAATGAAGTGAGTCGGTTGAGTAGGATGGTGCAGTGCACCCTTCGACATAGTGAATGCTACTCCCCTCATCCGCAATGATCAGTGTCCTTTCGAATTGCCCCATGTTCTTGGCATTGATCCTGAAGTAAGCCTGAACCGGCATTTCGACATGAACTCCAGATGGCACATAGATGAAAGAACCACCAGACCATACCGCAGTGTTGAGTGCTGAGAATTTATTATCAGAGTACGGGACTACGGAGCAGAACCATTTTTTTACAATGTCAGGATATTCACGAAGGCCACTATCCATATCTAGAAAGATCACCCCTTGTTTCTCAAGATCTTCCCTAATGCTATGGTAAACTGCTTCTGACTCATATTGCGCAGTCACTCCAGAAAGCCATTTCTGTTCAGCTTCTGGGATGCCCAGTCTTTCGAATGTGTTCCTGATATCATCCGGAACATCTTCCCAGCTCCGCTCAGTTGAGTCTGATGATCTGAGGTAATAACAAATTTTGTCGAAGTCTATTTCTTCTAACATTGAGGTATTTCCCCAAGTAGGCATAGGCCTCGAAGAAAAGTGCTCAAACGCCCGAACCCTGATTTCAGTCATCCATTCAGGCTCTTCCTTGAGCTTAGATATCTCTCTAACAACTTCTTCCGATAGACCAAAATCGAACCTAATTGTTGAATTCTCAGGATCATGCCATCCAGCCTTGTAGTCTCCAACTGCTCCTCTCGCTTCTTCATTCTCCGGCATTTCAATCTCATCCTTTATTCAGCCACTCATATCCTCTCTCTTCAAGCTTTGTAGCTAATTCAGAACCACCTGATGCTACTATTTTACCACCCATTAGAACGTGAATCGTATCAGGTTTAACATGCTCTAGAATCCTAGAGTAGTGGGTAATAATAAGTGCTCCAGAGCCAGTTCCCCTTATCGCCTCGTTAACTCCT
>JAYZLO010000018.1:0-11177 GCA_036154175.1 Thermoplasmatota archaeon
TCACCGTCTCCGACGGCACGGTCAAGATCGGCGAGGCAACAGTGACTCAGGCAGATGTTGTGGCCTCCAACGGGGTGATACACGTCATCGACAAGGTCCTGATTCCACCCGCTGACGTACCAGTCATCCCAGATGGATGTGACTATGTCATAGGTATCGACAGCACCGGGTTGGCATACGACAATACGGATCTGTCCATAGACGTGGGCCAGACAGTCTGCTGGATTTGGCAGGACGAATCAATGGCACACAATGTAGCGGAGATTGAAAATGAAGGAGATACTTCCAGGATGACCGGCGGTCAATACAGCGGAGAATCCAAGGCAACTGTAGATTACAGGATCACCTTCGATGAAGACGAGACCTTCTATTACATCTGCGAACCACATGCTACAATGGGAATGGTTGGCAAGGTAACCGTAGGCTCAGGGGTAACTGCTGAAGCTGTAGAACCAGAGCCAGCCGTAGAAGACAACAATACGCCAGGCTTCACTGCAATAGCGGTTGGCATAGCGATGATATCTGCTGTCTTGGTATACAGAAGGAAGTAGGACTAGATGAGAAATCTACCTCTTAAGAAAATTAAGACCAGCTCCAGGCTGGATTGGTTCACTCTATTCTGAGTTTACCGGTCCAAGAGGGAATTACGTAGACCACCCGGGCGGAAAGAGCGGAACAACGCTCACCGCCCGGGTGACAAAACATATCATTAAAGGCTCGAAAAAAATCACAGCCTATATAATGCAAACTGAAATCAGCAAATCTGACAAGCTGTACGATGTACTACTGGGTAATCAGACAGAAGAACGAATCAGAAAGATAGCGATAGGCGCGGCAATTGTCGGGTTCGTCTCACACATCGTAATTTGGGCACTACACTACACTCAGTTAATCCAGATAAGCGGAAAGTCATCAGAACTGGTAGCATCTCCCCTATCTACTCTCTATACTCCTTTCTCCATACTTCTTACCTACGAAGTTTACCAGCTGATCAGGACTATCCCGGACTCGTTTTCATCAGCTGTGGGCAAGCAGTTCGAGATCGCTACCCTCCTGGTGGTTAGAGAGATATTGAAGAGGCTGTCCGAAATCAAATTCTCTGATGAGCTGTCAATCGACGACGATCTCCAACTGCTTCTCGCGGAATGCGCTGCCTTCCTAGCACTATTCTATACATCTCTGAGCTATCACAGAATCGCTAGTAACAATGAAAATGACCAGGATATTCCAACACATGTTTCCTCATTCATACAATCCAAGAAAAGGATAGCAATCATGATGGTACCTGTATTCCTCCTGATAGCCTCAGCATCCTTGCTTGGGTGGATATCATCTGTCCAACAGGGGGAAGGTGAAGTAAACAGGCAGATTTTCTTCCTGGATTTCTTCACATTTCTAATCCTAGCCGATATCCTAATCCTGCTCATCTCATACTGGTTCTACACAGACTTCGGCAATTTGGCTAGGAACACAGGGTTCGTTCTGTCAACAGTGGTAATAAGAGTTGCAATTTCCTCCACAGGGCTGCCCTCAATGGTACTATTCGCACTCAGCGGAGTAATTGGAATAGCCATAATCAGAATCTCAGATGCAAGCGGGTGGAATCAAACCGGGCATAAAACATCGTTACCACCCATGTAGGGTCGTAGGGCCTCGGGTATTGACACCCTCCCGTCCTCCAATTGATTTTGCTCCATTATCGCTACCAAGGCTCTGCTTGTTGCGATTGCTGTAGAGTTCAGAGTGTGGACTGGGGAATTCCCGTCTGCCGTCCTATACCTCATCCTGAGCCTATTTGCCTGGTAGTCTGTGCAGTTGGAGCAGGAAACAACCTCCTTGTAGGAACTAGCTCCGGGAAGCCATGCCTCAAGATCATACTTCCTGGCGGCGACAGTCCCCATATCGCCCGTACAGATGTTCACCACCCTGTAGTGCAGATCCAGATTATCCCACATGTCCACGGCGTTGGTTAGGAGATCATCGTGGTGTTCCCATGAGTTCTCTGGATCGCATATAACAATCTGCTCCACCTTGGTGAATTGATGGACCCTCCATATGCCTCTGTCGGAGAGTCCGTGAGCCCCCACCTCTCTTCTGAAGCATGGGGATATTCCGACCATCTTTATCGGGAGCTCGGAAGGCTCGATAACCTCGTCCATCCTCATAGCCGTTAGAGGGTGCTCGCTAGTAGCGATCAGGTAGTACTTGTCTGGCTCGATACCGTACATCACCGTCTCGAAGTCACTTAGATCGGTAACGCCCTCATAAGCCTCCCTGTTCATCATCAATGGTGGTTGTACTAGGGTGTATCCACGTTTCATCAGAAAGTCTGCACCGTACTGCTGTAGAGCCATCTCCATCCTTGCAAGGTCCCCTTTTAGGAAGTAGAATCGACTACCTGCGACCTTGGCCCCTCTCGACTGGTCAACCCAACCATTCATTTCGATTAGCTCGTTATGATTTCTGGGTTCGAACTCAAATCCCACTTTCTCCCCGTGCAGACTGTGTAGTGTGTTCTTCTGGTCATCTTCTCCAATTGGTACCTCAGGATGTAGGATGTTCGGAATCCCCATCCTGATCGAGTCTCTCTGCGAGAGACACTCGTCAGAGTGCGCGGTGAGCTCGTCAATCTGAGAACCAATATCGGATACCTCATTCAGGATTCTGCCAACAGCATCGCTATCGCCGGATTTCTTCGCTTCCGCAATGCCTCTTGCCGCCTCGTTCCTCTTCCTCCTGAGCTGATCTACTTCGTACTGGGACTTCCTCCACTCCTCGTCCAGTCGGATTACCTCGTCTATCGGATCGTGCGGTATCCCTCTTCTATCATGATCGGCCCTGATGACGTCGGGCTCGTCCCTGAATATCGACATATCTAGCATTGCTATCAGGTAATGGCAGGCTGACACCCACTTGAGTAAATCGGTCCCTGATGGTATTGAGAAGTGCTCTTGGTGAGTCTCGAAGTGTTTACTGGTCAGAGGAACGTGATATCCTGCCAAAGCTCATCGATACCAATGAAAATTGCCCCGGAGATAAGATACCCCAATATGCTGCCCCCATTCAGAAGCGGCAGACCGGCTTGGGGCTTCCCTCTAGCTACCTGGGTCATCAGAGCTGCGTATCCGACAAGTCCACCTAGAAGGGTTCCCAAACCTACAAGCATCGCACCCAAGTAGATCGGCTTACTTGGCTCACCCCAGAAATCGAAGACAACTGGGCCGTAGTCGGGTAGGAAAGTGATCGAGGAGATAACCAACATCCCGGGAAAGATCACATCGCCCAGACCCATGAATAAGGCATCCCTACCCTTTGTCTTGGCTTTGGTGACTGATGCCTCGTCTAGGACCGGCTTCGAAGAGCGATCCTTACTCATAACGTCCCCCTTCTGGTCTAAGAAGGTGTAGTCCGTGCTCTTCGGAGCCACCAATAGCACCGGGAGCTTCAGGTCTATCATCGTGTCAGCCAACTCGAGCATATGCTTGCTACCGTTGACCGCCCAGTGGTCGTAAATCGCGGCTAGGATCATAAAGAGGATTATCAGGACTGGAACGAAGGCTATCCCGAGCATCACTATCACCCCGGAACCCACGAGCAGACCAACCGCGTTCACTACGTACCATTCGGGAAACTTGTGTAGGGCATACATCATCCCAGCTGCGGAAAGAAGAGCGACTAGGTTGTAAAAAAACCAATTTGGGTCGCTTATTCCTAAGACCCAGAGACCAATAGCCAGAATGGGGAAGATGGCTAGCAGAAGGCTGTATCCCAAAGCAAGGAAGACCACAGCTTTGATCACTACTTCCCGACCTCTCCTTGCAAGCCAGATTATGAAAATTGTGAACAGGAAGATCATGAAAAGCTCGAACAAGATGTTCCCGGCCTCTGTGGTTCCTTCCTCTCCGAATGCCCTCATCTCCTCGAAGTTGTAGAATGGTTGAATGAAAACTCCGAAAAGTATGGATGCAGTAAACATGGCACCCATTCCTGCCATTGAGGCCCATTGGTCACGAACCGCCGCGATGATGTCCTCGAACCCCGAATCCGTCATGGCTCCACGACCTTCAAGACACATTTCACCTTGACCCACCCATGGCCACGGGGGAGTCACGACAAATCAGGGATTGGCTACAGGGCAGGATAGGCGCTGGCATGAGGCTGGGGCTTGGCACCTGCTCGGAAATTCTCGATAGGCTAGATAACCCTCAAAGGGACTACCCTACGGTTCACGTGGCTGGTACAAATGGCAAAGGGTCACTATGCGCCCACCTCTCTTCCCTGGGTGCCAGTAACGGAGAGTTGGTGGGGCTTTTCACCTCCCCACACCTAATCACTGAGGAGGAGAGGACGAGGATAGACGGTAGGCCCATCGATCCTGATACTCTCGACAACCTTCTGGAGGAAGTCAGGCTCGCATGCGAGTCGGAGCCCAAGATTGAGCCGACTTACTTCGAAGTTACTTTCCTCGCTTCGATGCTCGCCTTCTCCAGAGCCGGGGTGGACAGAGCCGTCATAGAGACCGGGTTGGGTGGAAGACTCGACTCGACCAGTCTGGTGGAGCCAGATGTGTGCGCTATTACTACCATCTCCATGGATCACTCGGAGATATTAGGGGAAACCCTAGCAGAAATAGCCTCCGAGAAGGTCGGGATACACAAGCCCGGAACCCCTCTTGTCTGCCTCTACAGCGACAACAGGTCCGTGAGGAATTCGATAGAGCAGGTCGCAGGCTCCGACCTAATTTGGTTCCATACGGATGCTACAGACGCTCAGGAGATCGCTCTCGAGATGTCACTGAAGATCGGGAAGATGATTGGCTGGGATTCCTTGGAGGCTCCGGTTAACTGGACCGGCAGGACAAATGAGCCGTTAATCTGGTCGGGGGTGGCGTGTTACCTCAGTGCTGCCCACAACTCCGAGAGCCTTTCTCATGATCTAGCCCGGATATCAGGAGGGGATTACGTGATGGTGCTGGGGATGACCCAGAAGGGGGATATATCAGAGAGCGTCTTACCACTGGCAGATAACTCGGGCAGAGCCCATTGCATTGTCACCAAAGTAAACGGGGGGAGGAATCCGAGCGTTGAGCCAGAGGAACTTGCTTCAGCGCTTTCCTCTATGAGCGGCAATGAGCCTGAGGTTATTCCCGACCCAATTAGGGCAATGGACGTAGCCACCGATATTGCGAGAGAGATTGGTTGCCAGGTATATGTCACTGGTAGCGTCTACCTCGTTGGGAAGGTGGTCGCGGAATTACTGAGCCGTAGCGAAGAGAATGCTTGGGATTACCTGACCATTCATCCACCCAGAGTAGCTACCGAAGGATGATTACCCTGCCCCCCGACACGAATAACATGGGCGACAAGTGGGATGGCAGGTTCATCGAGCTTGCTACGCATATCTCGGGGTGGAGCAAGGACCCATCGACGAAGGTAGGTTGCGTGGTGGTAGGCGAGGATAGGGAGATCAGATCTACAGGCTTCAACGGTTTCCCACGGGGGATAGAGGACGACTTGGATAGGCTCGAGGATAGGGAGCAGAAGTACCCTCTCATATGCCATGCCGAGGAGAATGCGATAATGCATGCAGCTAGGGTGGGCGTATCCCTAAAGGGATGCGTGGCGTATGTCACATGGCCCCCCTGTACAAGATGTACTAGATCGCTAATTCAGGCGGGAATAGTGGAGGTCGTTTTCCCCAATGATATCGAGATCCCAGAGAGATGGCAGAAGGACTTCGCAATGTCAATGAACATGATGGAAGAGGCTGGAATTTTGGTTCGATCGGCTTAGAGAGAGTCCCAAAAAGACTGAAGATTTGCCTCTAGTTCACTTATGGTCCCGTCATTTAATATCACCAAGTCTGCCATAGCTGCAGTCGCATCAAGAGCTTGACCCGACTCATCTTTCGCTTTAGCTTCAGAAGCCTCCTGAGCGATGAATGCCGCTTTCTCCGTAGGATCCCCGGGCCTACTCCTCTCTACCATTCGGTTCCATCGAGACCCTTCCTCTGCCCTCACCTCTATCAGGACGAAATCTCCTCTGGTCCTAAGAGCCTCAACCTCCGCTGGAGTTCTAATTGAGTCAACGACCGCATCATTACCATCAATCAGCTCTAGCAGCATCTCTGCAAGTACTCCAGGGCCACCCATCCTCCTTAGCTCTCTACCCCCTTCTATCAATGCCTCTCTGGTAGAATCGATTCCCTGCTCGGAAAGCCAGGATCTGATTGAGTCTGAGCAAGAAAAACTGCGAAGACCTTTGTTCGAAAACCAGTTAACAAGAGTCGACTTTCCCGAAGCATTTCTCCCGGTAAGTCCGATCAGCACACAGCTCCCAGTTAGAGGCCGTGAATATTAGTTGCCCTACAATTTAGAGGCTAAACGGGGAAAGGCACTAACAATATGAGCGCGGCGCGGGGGGCGATAGTATGGCGAGGCGGAAGACCAAGGCACCCGGGCCGATCAAAAAGTGGTGGCTATCCAAGCACGAGTATCACTATCAAGCGTATACAGGTATGACCCTATTGACATTCGCTGTTATGCTATACTCATTCATACTATTCTTCTTCACAGACTTTGCACAGGAAGCGAGTCAGAGGATGGTATCTCTTGCATGGTTAGGACTCTTGGGAGGGGCTCTGGTACTATTCTTCGTTGCTCCGGAGTTCTTCTACTTCTTCGGCAAGAGGCAGACTCTGTCCGAGATCCTAAATCTTGATTCCAGAGCCGAAGTGATGAGGAGAAGAAAGGAGGCAGAGAACGCCGCTGATCTACTCGGCAAGCCCTTCCAATCTAGACTGAAGGGCCTCTACGAGAGACTCGGAATCAGCATCCCGAAGAGATATACGAACATCTCCTCTCTAGACGAGCAAGGCTCGAGGGGAAGCTCAGAGGAGGAATGAACCATCCTCCCTGATACTAGTGACTCGATTCAATCCACTATCCTCAGGGAAGCCCTTCTGGCCGGAGCTCTGGTCGTTCTACTACTGGGTTCTATGTGGGTCTCGACGGGCTCATTCCCACCCATGGTCGTGGTAGAGTCGACCTCGATGATGCACGATGAAGAGGGATCATACGGGGCAATAGACCCAGGTGATCTTGTCATGGTTATGGATAGGGACAGGGTTCCAATAATCACCTATGTCGAGGCTACCCAAGAAGATAACGATAACTTTGGATATGAGTCTCATGGTAGGGCAGGAGATGTGATTATCTACAGGAAGAACGATGGTAGCGACACTCCAGTGATACATAGGGCTCTTCTGGAGGTAGTTAGGAACGTGACTGGTTGGGATGTACCTGGGACTTCTCTTAGGAATGTGGATAGTATATCATTGACACTGGATTACGAGTGCTCATACCATGGTGGAAACTACAATCTAGAGATAAGAGATTGGATTCCAGAACACTCCGGTTATCTGACTTCCGGGGATAACAACTTCGGAGGGTGCATGATTGACCAACCATCTGCAAACTCTCAGGGACAGGGCAGGGGTCTAACGGATGCTAATGGTGACCCCGTCCAGCCAGTTAGAGAGGAGTGGATAGTAGGCGTTGCATCCTCCGAGATACCGTGGATAGGTTCGATCAAGCTGCTTACCACCGGAACGGCACAATCCGTCACCCCCAAGTCATGGAGTAATCTCTCAATTGCGATAATTTTGGTTTTGGCAACACCAATTGTTTTCGACTACCTCTCTGGGAACTCCCGTAATTCGGAAGAGGAGGAGTAGTCACCCTTCCCTCCTATCAGCATGGGTGCCAAGCAGATTGAAATTTCTAGAACAATATGGTTAATTCTGCTTGTACCATGCTTCAGTATCGTCCGTGGCTACTTCTCCGGGATCGGTCATTTCCGTAATCCCCGGAGCCTCAGCTGTCTCCAATACCGCACCTTGGTTGATTATGACCCTTCCCTGCTCGTCCACTTGGAACTGAGTCGGGCCGGTTTCGTTCTCCATAGTCAGGGCCATTATAATTCCAATAATCATAACGAAAAATCCACAACAGGCACAGCCGCTAGATACTGACGCCCCTATTATGCCCCCTATTGCATCTCCGATGATTTCACCGATGAGATCTTCGTGAACAAGATAGATTTCCTCACTAGCCGAAATTTCATAAGACTGACCTACGTATATTATCGAGATTTTTCCTAAGTGCCAGTATCCTGGCGGATCATCCCCCCCTCCCCATGGCCTATCTCCGGACTCATCGCACCAATCATGAGTCCACTCTGGTTCTCTACTTTCTTCATTTGTATTGTTGATGGTCAATGAGAAGTCCTGACATTGATCACTGATTGAATTGGACCTATCCTTTACGAATACTAGGTAGCTAACCTGCTCTCCCTCTCCTCTACCTCGCTCCTCTAGAGCCTCGAAAACCCCTGTTTCACCATTCCATGAGCTCTCATCAGGAACCCAGTTCTCGTCTGGCTCTAAGTCAGATAGTCCCATACTGCTCAAAATAGTGAATAGTATTCCTAGCCCAAATAGCACCCCTCCGACGATCATAGTCCATTTAGCGGCATTATTCATACAATTACGACTACTCTATTCCCTACAAACCCATCCCTAGTCAGCATCATCATAAGTTACTATTAACACGCTCTTCCACTTAATGAACAGATGTCGGGACCTGCTCAAACAACATAATCACGATAATGCCATCTACAGGACTGAAATCTATGATATCGATTTATACAATCAAGAAAATCGCAGCCTCTCGTGTTCGACGCTTTGTCTGACCTAGCTCATCATGAAGGAGTGGCCTACCTGGGTATGATTCTAATTCTCAGTGCATTCTTTTTGGAAACTCGCGACATATTGCATAGCAAGGCAGCCACGTATCTTTGTCTGATGGCTACAGGAGCAGGTTTACTTGCAATCCGGGCGTTCCTCATTGAAGAATGGGCATTCTTCATCCTTGAGGTAGCATGGTTCGCAGCCGCTGTGCTTGGGTTGTGGACAACCAAGTCAATTGATGACTGATGTTTAGCCAGCTAAATTTCGGATGTTCATGTTGTCTAGGAAAACATAAAGCAAGAATTTCAAATCCAAATCAGTAATGCGGAATAGTCGGATCGTAGTATTGACGGGTGCTGGAATCAGTGCGGAGTCTGGAGTCAGGACCTTCAGAGACAATGATGGCCTATGGGAGAACCATCGAATAGAGGACGTTGCGACTCCAGAGGCATGGAGCAGGGATCCATCCCTAGTTTGGAAGTTCTATCAGGCAAGAAGGAAACAGTTACTACTAGTCGAGCCTAACCCGGCCCACAAGGCATTAGCCCGATTAGAATCTGACGTCGAGTCATTCACACTGATCACTCAAAACGTAGATGACCTGCATGAGAGAGGTGGGAGCACTTCCCCAATTCACATGCATGGAAGCTTGAGGACACTTAGATGCGAGGAAACAAGCAAGGCAGAAGTGAGAATGGCGAATTCAGATTTAGGTGAGGATTTTGTGTATTGCAATTGCTGTGTCGAGGCATCTCGAATGAGGCCGGACATTGTCTGGTTCGGGGAAGTCCCGATGAGAATGGAAGAGATATACAAATCAGTGGAAGAATGTGACATTTTCATAGTCATTGGTAGCTCGGGTCACGTTTACCCTGCCGCTGGTCTTGTTAATTTTGCAAACTCCTCCGGAGCCCGCTCTATTCTCGTAAATTATGATCTTCCCATAAATGGACATGATTTTGACGAGGTCCATATCGGAAGGGCAGGAGACTTACTTCCCGGTATCGTAAGCTCGTGGTTGGGCGATTAGCATCACTTTGACCAGTTGAATAACTCTCCTACACTGTTGAAAAATTTATTCTCGATAGCAGTTAGTTTTGTTATTGCTTTGTTGGTGCTCGGACCATCCTCTTTCCATATTGGAACCATGGATGTCCACACTCCCTCTCCTTTGATACGTGAGTAAAGAGCTGCACCCACATGGATAGCTATCAGGATGTAGCTCAAATCTGCCGAGAACTCATGTAAGGTGATTGCCAAGTCCTGCATAGGCCCATCTTCGACCCCTTGTGCGAATAGGGCAGCAATCATCAATCCCGATATTGGTAACATAACCAGGCACAGGTACATGCTAACATGGATAGATCTGGCCAGAAATTTGTGGGCTGCCGGTACCGGTTCGCTGGATCCAAGGAAGGTCTCGAATCTTCTCATATAGAAGTATCTCAACAAGACAATGATCAGGAATAAGCTCGCAAAGGCTACCTCGAAGGCAAGCAACCCAGAATCCTCCAGTTCGGAAATCTCATCAATTTGCTTGAATATCCCGTATGCATACAGAATGATAAATCCCCAATGCAACGACTTGCCCGTAAATGTGTGTGTATTGGTCGCCATTAGATCGGGCCTCCTTTGTTTAGCCGACGGGTAGTGAATAATTGAAACATAGTGACGTCCACGACAGTTCATGGGAAAACGGCCTGATGTCATTCTCCTAGCCGCGCTCTTCTTTCTGACTCCACTGTCTGGGTGTCTCCAGGGAGGGAGCGAAGAGACAGAGTCTGAGAAGACCCATTGGCTACCTGCCGTTGAGGACAGATCTGGCAAGACCTACAGATCAGACGACGTCTTCTCTTGGGTATCACGAAACGGCACATATATGATTGATGAGGTACGTTCTGTATACGTCTCCGTGCCCAATATCGACGCATCTGACGGTGGTGCTGGAGTCACTGGAGGCGCAGAGGTCCATCTCGGCCTGTGGCTACCATTAATCGAAGGATGTGACTGGGAATCTCCCGATGTTCCAGAAGAGTGCCGAGTCCCGGTCCTAGCTGAGATAGGACCATACTACGATGATGGCGACGTCGACGCATTGACTCCTGCGGACCGTCTCGGCCGATTCCTAATCGAAAACTACGTTCCACATGGATATGGGGTGGCTCAGGTCTCCGTCTTTGGGACCGGTGAGTCTAACCACTGCATGGACCTGATGGGGCATGACGAGCAGGCCTGAATCAAGGCAGCAGTGGACTGGCTCGGCTCCCAACCATGGTCGAATGGCCACGTCGGATCAATCGGTAAATCGTACGACGGCAGCACTCCGTGGAACGCTGCCGCAGCTGGTTCCGAGTATCTCGCCACTATAGTTCCGATGTCGGGTCTCATAGGGGTGCATGACCTGATGTGGAGAAATGGGAGCATGGAGT
>JAYZLO010000019.1:0-3888 GCA_036154175.1 Thermoplasmatota archaeon
GATCGCCACGAAAACCCCCCTTTCTTTTAGCGATTGGACAACTTCTCTGGCCCCCTCCATTAGCCCAGTTCCACTGTAGCATCTCATGATATCGTCTCTATGGATTTCCAACCTCGATTTTCTCCACATAGCGATATCGTGCTCAACAAAGTCCCCTTCCGATATCTCTCCATCTAGAAACTTTCTCAGGGTCTTCTGATGCTTCTCATCATCCTCAGCTCCCGTACTGAAGTGTTTGTGTATCATCTGCCAAGAAGAACCGTTGTCAGTCAGTACCCCATCACAATCGAAAGCCACGGCCCTAATCATCACAAACAGCATCCGTTTGGATCGACGGCTATTAATTGGGAAGGTGATTTGATTTGCTCAACGCTACTCCGAGAAATATGGATGGACAGGCGGACAAGAGTGGCGCTATCAGGGTCAGGATTCTATTCTTTGGCCCACTCGCAGAGCGAATTGGATCACGAGAGATTCCCGTATCACTTATTGAAGGGACATCCCTGCAAGAACTGATTGACAGATTTGAGCTCTCAGAAATGCTTTCTTCGGGCCTGAGAGTAGCAATTGACGGTGAAATTCAACACTCTAATGATGCAACTCTTCATGATTCGGCTGAAATTGCTTTCCTCCCGCCGGTTTCAGGCGGGTGAGGGAGTGTTTGACCAAAGCATTTGAACCATGACCCCACTTCAACAGGCTGATAGCATGGCAGTCGGATCATTGGAATTAGGAATCTTGGTGCTTATTGCGATATTTCTGTTTGGTGCCAATAGGATTCCACAGTTGGCGAGAAGCATGGGTCAGGCAAAGGGGGAGTTCCATCAGGGCCTCAGAGAAGCCTCTGAGATTGCTGCTATAGAGGATATGGATAGGGGCGGTTATACTGAGGAAGCAGCATCCGAGCAGGAATGACTAAATTCGCCTGCGATGCTTTAGTTCTGAACCGCAATCTACGCAATTGCCAATGCTTTCTGAGGCGGTTTTTGTTCCTTTGCTAGTTTCCACCGCCACTCCACAAACCGGACATCGAACCTCCCACGTCCAAGACTCCGAAATTCCCTTTGTCACCACCGGTGACCAATGAAGGCCCGCCTCCGAGCAGAGATTCTGAAGTCTGTAGTCATCAGTGTGTAAGTGCCCCTCGTATTGCATAGTAACGGCAAAGAGGGCCAGATCAGTTTCTGATAGGCCTACAATGTCACCCGTATTCCTTGATATCTCAGAAGCATTTTGCATGTATCTTTCCATGGGTTGGACACACACCAATCCAGCCGTTTCCATGATAATGAGCCTCTCAGGAGCCACTCTACCCAATTCTTTCAGTTGCCCCTCTACGATTAAACCACCCTTAAGAGATTCAATTGGCCAGGAAATCAATGCAGAGGTGTCGAGTACTTCCCGAATGCCCATATGGCTCCGAGACGACTCTTGGATTAGAGTTGTTTTACCGTATCCCATACAATTTTTTCAAAGCAACGATTATCCCGAAGTCTTTGGACGATAATCTGTGCTTGAGCAGATTAGCGACCCGGTAATTAGGTGGGCGGACGGGTTCGGACTGATTGGCCTAGCCATAGTCTCTGCAACAGAGGCAGCTCTTCAACCAGTCCCTCCTGACCTATTGGTACTCCCCATGGCCCTGGAGGCCGAATCATCATTCAGATTGTTCGCGATATTCGTCACCGTCACTCTGTTCAGCGTACTTGGTTCGCTTATCGGGTATGCAATCGGCTTTTATGGGGGCTTGCCACTAATTGAAAAGTGGGCCAAGCCTTCTACTACAGTCAAACTGCAAGAATTGATATCCAGGTATGGCGAAGCCGGAGTTTTCCTCGCAGCAGTCTCTCCGATACCTTACAAGGTTCTAGCGTGGACAGCCGGGGCAGGGAAGATGAGTATCAGAACATTTCTTCTAGCTGGGGTCTTCGGAAGAAGCATAAGATTCGGATTGGAAGTGGCTATTCTAGGATTCTGGGGGGAGGAGTTCATTCAGATGCTCGAGGATCCCTTATTCTGGTTGTTAGTTGGAATTCTGACCATCGTAGTCTTCCTTCCCCTGAATTCATGGTGGAGGGGTCTCGATGTTTCAAAAGAGCAGCATCCGAGATAGAACTGGTTATGAGATGAACTCTACTCGGAAATACGTCGCTCGTGTGGTGTAGTTCGGTCCATCATGCCGCCCTTTCGAGGCGGCGACCCGGGTTCAAATCCCGGCACGAGCACCAATAAAAGCTAGCTTAATCCCAAAGAATCCATACACGACTTGAAATCTTATCACTATCCGGGCTTGTTTGTAGGCGGTACAGTGTTGGACATCGAAGCTATCCGATCGGACTTTCCAATCTTGGACAGGAGGCTACCAAACGGGAAGCAGCTTGTATACTTCGACAATGCTGCGACATCTCAGAAGCCTCAATGTGTTATCGACGCTATGTCCGACTATTATCGCCAGTACAACTCAAACGCGCACAGGGCTAATCACACCCTAGCCGATGAAGCAACTACGGCTCTAGAAGAGGCCCGTTCTGCTATTGCCACTTACTTCGGGACATCCCCAGATCAGATGATTTACACTAGTGGGGCTACCGAAGCAATCAATCTGGTATCATATGGTTGGGCCAGGGAGAATCTGTCCAAGGACGATGTAGTGGTACTCACCGAGATGGAGCACCATGCCGATATAGTTCCGTGGCAGCAATTGTCTAAGGAGAAAGGAATAGAGGTGCGATATGTCCCAATAGATACCGAATCCTTTACTCTCGATATGCAGGCTTTCGAGATCGCCTCCCAAGGAGCATCTTTGGTTTGCGTAGTCCATACCAGTAATGTTCTCGGGATTCGCAACCCCATAGAGCGTATCGTGGAAATAGCTCACTCTTCTGGTGCAAGGGTCCTCCTTGATTGTGCCCAGGGGGCTCCCCATGAGAGAATCAACTTTGATTCATCCGGCGTAGATTTCGTAGCAATTTCCGCACACAAGATGGGTGGGCCCACTGGTATAGGTTGTCTGCTAGTAAAGAGAGATGCGATGGATCAAATGGGCCCTTTCATGACAGGAGGTTCGATGATCAAGACAGTAACAACAGATGGTTCAACATTTCAGGATGGGCATGCCATGTTCGAGACAGGAACTCCTAGGATAGCCGAAGCAATAGGATGGGGTGCTGCTGTTAGATGGCTAGATTGTTTTGACATGCAAGAGGTGCATTCGCATATTCATGATATCGCATCATGGACCGCCAAAAAAATATCTCAGATAGATGGGATTACGGTTTATGGGGATCCCAGTCGGAATGACAGCAGTGGGGCAGTCTCGTTCTTGCATGATACAATTCAGTCGCAGGACCTTGCATTGTTGTTGGATGAGGGCGGTTTTGCAGTACGGACTGGCCACCACTGCGCACAGCCTCTGATGGATGCCCTTGGGGTCCCATCTACAAATAGAGCGTCATTTTGGATATACAACACTATGGAAGAGGCACAGTCTTTCGTAAGACATCTTGAGAGCGTGGTAGCCAGATTTTCATAAGATGACGTTCGATTTATGACTAAGAATAGGATGCGAGATTTCAATGAGCGAGCATGGACTATGGCCGGAAAGCCTCGACCCAATTGTGGAGGAGTTCTCCGAATGCTTTGACTCAATGGAGAGGTACGAGCTCCTTTTTCAATATGCAAAGAGCCACCCATCACCGCTTCCACAAGATGAATGGGTGGATAGTAATCAGGTGCACGGCTGTCAGTCCCGGGCCCACATTATTTGCGCATTAGATGAAAAAGGGCGATTCATCCTTAGAGGTGGTGCGGATGCTCAGATCGTTCAGGGCCTGATGGCAATAACAGCTATCGCAGTAAATGGGGAGGAACCTTCCGATGTTGCTTCTC
>JAYZLO010000020.1:0-10180 GCA_036154175.1 Thermoplasmatota archaeon
GGTGGAGCATCAGCGAAACCATTTGAAGCTTCAAAGCTCCACAATTGCGAACCATCTGATATTTCCAACCCTCTGAATTCAGCTCCATCCACTGCCGAAGAACCATCTGCGTCACTAGGGATGGTAATGATGATTTCAGGATCGGAATCCGAATCCAGATTAGCTATCACAGGGCCTGGAAGTCTGACGTGAGGGGAGTTAGTATCCCCGTCCAGGTTATTCATATTAAGTCCATTTTGCCAGATCGAATTTCCTGTCGAAGAATCTATTTTCCAAACCCATAATCCTCCATTATTTGCTTCAATAGTAGTAAGGACGACATATCCAGTGTCATCATCCACCTGTGCGAATGATGGATCAGAGGGATGGCTACCTTTGTTCAAGGAGACCTCCCACATAGAGCTTGGAGTCCCATTTGTTTGGAGGGGCAAAGCAATCACAACCGGCTCTTCGGAAATCTCATCGATGGCAGCGATCACTAATTCTGCAGTTCCGTCCAAGTCAAGATCTGCCAACAATGGTTGGGTAGTGGGCTTGTGTCCGCCCAAGAAGCCGCTAACGTAAGGTCCCTCATCACTACTTATCATCAGACCATCGTCACTCCATGACCATAATCTTTCTCCGGAATTTCCAGAGTACGACCAACCAGTTACTGTACAAGATAGTCTCGGAGACCATGCTTCGATATTCATGGATCCCCCCGAATCGAAAACAACTACTATTTCCGGACGACCATCTTCGTCTATGTCAACAATTACTGGTGACGCCTTGATATCTTCTGTTTCTCCTAAGTCCGCCTGCCAAGCAAGCTCAGAGTCCTCTCCTTCTATGAGTCTAAGGATACTATGTGGCGAACCCGAAACATCTTCGGTCTGAACTATTACAGTGAATAGAGAACTTCCTCCACATCTTTCGCTAGCCCCGGGCCCTACTTCGATGGATTGCCGCAAATCGGCTATGGGCGTGGACAGAGCGTCCGTCCCAATTGAGTATGAGCCATAAATCCAGTTTACTGCAGGTTTAACAATCGATTTTAGAGAACTGGCATTTACAGGGGCCCCAAATCCAGCCCCTCCCTCAGGAGAATGTCCCGGTACGTCACCGATTCTTGACGGAGTCCTTCCGAATTGGGGCCATGGTTGACCTCCATCTATCCATATGCCTCCCTCTTCATCCTGGTCAACTTCCTTCGCATTTGCCTCCTCATCAAGGTGTATCGGCTCCCTTGTTAGTCCGGTTGCGGATATCGACGAAGTCACAAACAATGCAATTGAAATGACACAAATCGCCTTTCGCCGGAAGGACTCGTAGTATCTGACTGCCACCATCAGAACATGACATGCGGTTCCTAATCCACTTGAACATTCGCACCAAACCCTCATTCAGACCTACGGTCTGATAATAAAACTCTGAAGCCGAACACATCTTTGAATCCGTTGCGCTTATACAGGAGGGGTCAGTCGCCAAGGCCACGGACCTCTCCTCCAGAGGCATGGCCGATGAGGGACGGGAGGCTACTCCCCCCCTCTGTCCGGCTTCGGAAAGGTCCGCACAGGTGGAAGAAAAATGTACGCCCTTGAGACAAGAGAGGACACCATAAGAATCCCTGCTGAGTACATCAGGAGGGGGCGAAGACTTGAGGAACATATCGACGAGCTAGCGCACGATGCTTTCGAGTGCAGATTTGATGAAAACGAGAACTTCACCCTCCTCACCTTTGACCACGAAGCTGTAGGGAGGGGGAAAATTATACATGGAGACGGAGCTATTTATCAGAATGTACGTTTCAAGGCTCTAGTTTTCTCTATGGACAATAACGAAGTGGTCGATGGAGCGGTCTCCGAAGTATCCGAATATGGGGCATTCGTTAGGATAGGGCCAATGGAGGCACTACTGCACAAATCTCAAATTTTGGATGAGCCAATTCAGGTAAACCTCGGAGTGAAGAGAATCGAGGGTTCACAAAGTGGAAGAAACTTGGAGGAGGGATCCTTCGTTAGATCCAGAATTGTCTCCAAGTCAATCAATCACAATGACCCTCGTTCCAGTAAGATTGGGCTCAACTGCAAGATGGATGGTCTGGGATCTTTCGATTGGTTGGGAGGGGATGAGTGAATGGCCAGACAACCTTTCGCTTGCGGAGAATGTAACATGATTCTCCCAGATCCTGACAAGAAGTCTGAACCCCCACAATGCAATTACTGTCCGAGCGCTCCAGTAACGACAGATTGGCAAGGATATGTGGTAATTATGCATCCAGATAGATCAGAAGTAGCAAAGAGATTGCAAATCTCTCGCCCAGGAAGTTACGCGTTGAAAGTTAATATCAGGTAGTTGTTTTTATGGACGTTTTGAATAGGAAGGAGAACCCATTGCTTGACAGGGTAGAATTGACATTTCAGTGGGATCACCCGAACCAACCAACTCCCTCACTTTCTCAGATGGTTATTGCCGCCTCAAAGGCGGAGCCGGGCTCCAATAAAGAACTAGTTTTTGTTAAAAATGTGAACACTAGATTCGGAATGTCAAGAACATCCGGTCTTGCTTTAGTTTACGGATCAGAGGCTTCTGCTTCGATAGAGCCAGAATATGTCTTGGAGAGGCACAAGTCTGTAGGATCTAAATCAGAGGAAGAGGCCGAACAAAAAGAATCTCCTGCCGCTAAGGATGATGGCGCAGAAGAACCCGAAAACGAAGGGAGTGAGGAGTGATGGG
Source organism: Thermoplasmatota archaeon (assembly GCA_036154175.1). Lineage (GTDB taxonomy): Archaea > Thermoplasmatota > Poseidoniia > Poseidoniales > Thalassarchaeaceae > UBA36. The sequence goes on from JAYZLO010000020.1 coordinate 2,716, forward strand.
TGACGGTCCGAATCCTAATTCTAAGCACTCTAAGTATGAAGTACAAGATGGAGAATTAGTAAGAAAGGGCACCGAATGCCCGACATGTGGGCCGGGTGTTTTTTTGGGGGAGCACAGTGACAGGAAAGTCTGCGGTAAGTGCGGTTACTCATTAAAAAAATGATTAATCAGAGGATGCAAAGTCACTCCAAGTACCATTATTCGTGAGAACTTTCCTATTCAGGATGCCTACTCCGATAGATTTCCTTTCAGTGCAGCTAATTTCTCCATCTGAGATTCTTCCATCATTCCTCCAACCAGTCCAGAACCAGCTATTTTCAGCGAATTCTGCACAAATTGGAGGACCTAGGATTTTTTTTATCCTCGGTGAATCTTCGATACTATCCATGGTCGCTATGTAATTGCCATGAAGAAGAATCAACCACCCACCGACTTCAGAATAGCAAATCTTTGATATTTTTTCTCCCATTTTTATCACTCTGGAGAATATCTCGAGTCCATTGGACGGATCTAGAACCGCTACCCCGCCCGCTTCAGTCCAAATAGCAAGTCCTCTGGAAAATTCAATGATCCCGACGATTCTGTCAAAACGACCAATATCGGATATCTCCGGCCACCTTGGTATCATACCTCTCCAAATTTCTTTTGCATCTTTGCCGATCTTGTATACTCCTGAAGTAGTCGCAAATACTAGCCCGTCAGAAATCGCTCCGATCTTCAATGGCTCAGAATCGAGCTCTCTATGCCAAATTGAGTTTTCTGGACCAACTAAATCATTTTCTGAAAAAGTGATAGATTTCCTCAACTCTTCTCTACTTGGTCCATCGGTCCAATCAGACAGTAATGGCAAGGAAGACATTCTTGCGTGCCTGAATTCTCTATCAAGCCAAATTCCTACCCAAACATCGTCCAGAATTATGCCATCGATACAAGGTGCTGGAAGGGGGACTGATGTTTTTCCAATTTCAACACCCAGGGAGTCAATCTTGCACAACTCTCCTTGAGTTCCAGCGATGATGTGTATATTCTCTCCATAGTCAATACGAGTCGGAGCAAAATCAACTCCCGCGAACTCCATGATGCCCGCATGTCGAATGAGCTTTGAAAGGATTCCAAGAATATTGAAGTCGGAAACCCCTACCAATGTACATGGTTACGTTGCTGCTGGCATCCAAGGAGGATACAGCCTCGATGAATATCTATTCAGAAGTGTTGGAATTAAATGGTTGGGGGGAAACTAAGCAGTATAGCCATGGGAAGGTAACTACAAACTCAATTTCTGACATAGAGTTGCTATTGATAGACCAGCTCCACATCTGGGCGGATGGAATAGATTTGAAGCATCAGGAGATTACAAGTTCAGACGTGGATGAAGTACTAGTTCTATCACGGCATGTTTCTTCATCAGAGACTCCAGCAATTACCCTTCATGCAATCGGAATTCCCGGAGGCACGCCTCATGGGATGAAAGCAGAATCGGGCGGGATAAATGGAAAGGTACCCCCTCCCTCCACAAAATTTGCAGAACTATTTAGAACAATGAAGAGAATAGCTTCTGCGAAGAAATTAGATGAGAAATATGACTTGACTCTAGAAACTACCCACCATGGACCATTGCTCGAGAGTCCTGCATTATATCTCGAGATTGGCTCTACAGAGGATCAGTGGGCCGATAAGGAAGCAGCTAGGGTATGGGCTGAAACAATCTCACTATGTCTCGGTATTGAAGGAGGGGGCTGTAAGTGGGAAGGTCGCGGAGAAGTTATGATCGGGTTGGGCGGAGGTCATTATGCTCCAAGACACAAGGCTGTGATATCAGAATCGGATGTTTGGCTAGGGCATGTTTTAGCTAGCTATTCCTTAAATTTCGAAAGAACATCCGAGGGCTCGGATTCTGGGGTTTGGCAACATTCAGTGAAATCTGCAGTTGATTCCACTAGAATTGCTTTTCCCGGCGGAAATGTTTTCGCACACCTGGATAGGAAATCATTCAAATCATGGCAAAGAAGGGCACTAACAAAACTTCTTTCTGAGTTGGGCGTCCCGGTACTCAGAGGCAAGCAAATCACCGACCCGTAATTGTCAAGTCACTAACGTACCTGTCAGAGGCAATGGGAGTCATCGGGAGAATGATTGTAACATTTCTGCCCTTTGCCCCACGTTTCGTAGTGAGGTTAGTTGCCCAAAGATACATGGCAGGACTGAATCTAGAAGACGCAGTATCATTGATGGAGAAACTTTCGACAGAGGGTGCTTGTTTCACAGTTGATGTTCTAGGGGAGGAAATAACCACTATCGAGGAGTCTTCTTGGTTTATAGAAGAATACGAAAGAGTATTGGATGCAATAGTTGCCAACGGTTTGGATGCAAATATTTCGATCAAGCCAACCGCCCTTGGTTTGCTAATCGACAAAGAAGCTGCCTTTGACAACATAGAGAGAATAGTCAGGAAGGCAAACGATCTTGATATATTTGTCAGACTAGACATGGAGGACAATCGAGTTACACAGGATACAATAGATGCTTCATTGTTCATGCATTCGATTGGTCTGACCAATGTAGGGGTGGTGCTTCAGGGCCGGATGCTCAGGACTATGGGAGATATTAAAGAAATATATAGCAAAACAGGTCCACTCACCGATTTCCGAATTTGTAAGGGGATTTACCTCGAGCCTCAAGAGATCGCACATACAAAATATGCAGATATTGTTAACGCAACAAATCTAGCCGTCGATTTGATGTTAGATTCTGGGTCTTACACCGCAATAGCTTCTCATGACATCCCGGTAATCGAACATTCTATTTCCGCATTGAAATCTAGGGGCATGGGCCCAAATAAAGAAGATCCTAGACACCCCTCTAAAGTTATCAGACAGAAAGGAAAGGGGCCCGGTTATGAGTTTCAGTTTCTCTTGGGTGTAAGAGGTAATGTTAGACGAGAGCTTTCTAATCAGGGTCACAAGACTAGGATTTACATGCCATACGGGAAAAAATGGTATGAGTACGGGCTAAGGAGATTAAGGGAGAATCCAGATGTAGCAGTTCACGTCACCAGATCACTTCTTTTTCCTTGGACTAATCGAAGATAGCTCATCTCTTGATTTGTCTGGATTATGGAGATAAATCCTACGAATTTCCCTAGCAAATCTGCTTCCAGTCAAAGTTCGACCTTTTCCTGTGTGGATGGCCCTTATTCTCCATCTCTCATCATCGATCACCATTATTGTCCCACAAGAGAATTTTCTTTCTGGCTCGCAATCCATCTTGATCGACTCACTAATCTCGCCGTCTGTTAGTGTGATGCTAATCACTACTTTGTCTGTCCTGGTGGCCCACATGCTGTATATGTCTGTCGAAACAAGGCTTTGTTCTGGCTGCGATTTTGAATTATCTATTCTGGTTACTCTCCATGTTGCACCTATATGCTCGAACACATCCCCTACCGAAATCACCTCATCTTCATCAACCTCCACATCAGTTCTCTGGCTATTTTTGCCATCGGAAAGTGTCGTCTTAACAAATACTAAATCGGGTGGTCTGAGCATAATTCTACGTACATTCTCACAGATTGTGCACCTCACAAGGAAGTCCTCTCCTTTTCCTTTACTGGTTTTCTTGATTATCTGGTGTTCAGTTTCCTCAAAGCATGATGGGCACTCCGTGAATACGATATCCTCATCCTCACCATTCACCATCACATTTCGCATTATGACAAAGTATTCAATCCATTCCAGTGGCATGATTGAAGTATGGTGCTCCTCAGAGTGTTAACATGAGCGATCTCACGAACTCAGGAGGGCTTCCTCAGTCCTCGGAGGGAGAGGTAATGCGTATGCTACTTTCACCTGATGAAAATAGGAGTCAGGATGAACCAGAAGTAGCTGCTAGTATAGGGGAACAAATGCTTCACATGGACCTGCAAATTCTACCAAGATCCGTCAGGGCGAGAATTAGGGATGTTTGTGCCAGAGTATCTCCCAGAAATGCAGTTCTAATCGGAGGGGGAATTGGACATCTTTCCGCTTGGTTGTTCGACTGCTGGTGCACAGATTCGGGAGTCGAAGAAAATAGGCCAGAAACATACCGAATCGTTGAACCTGGAAAGAGATTCGGCGTAATCATTGATCGATTAATCCGTAGATATGGGGCCGAATCATGGGCACAAGTGATATCCATGAATTGGCAGGAAGTTCTAGCCGAGACATCATCTTTCAAAGCGTCAAACGTATCCTTGCCAGAGATCGCACTGAGTTCACTATTGCCATTGCCAATCGAACTTTTCGTCATCGATCTCCAAGAAGAAGAAAGGATTTCCGCGGCTTCTGAGTGTTTCGAATTACTCGCCCCTGGGGGATTGATGCTTGTATTAGAGCCCACTGTCCCCACTGGAGACGTTGGTGATGTTTTGGAGGGACATGAACCAACTCCTGCCCAGTCCAAAGTCCAACAATTCAACCAATGGATTGATCTCATTAAGACGGCCAATGAGTCCCATTCAGTTGGGTTTGCAGATTTATCTGGTGGAACTCTGGTAGCCATTCTAAAGCGAGCATAGGGATTTACTAACCATTAAAATGATCCACAAGCAAGTCTATCCTCAAGTGACCATATCCATAATGGTCGTCATGTGAGTCTTGCCCCTCTCTCATCTGAGAAACTTCCATCAGAGAACTTTTGACGCTATCTATTGACTGCCTTCCTTGAGAATTTTCTCTCTGCAAATCACTATGTTCCTCTAGAAGCAACGCAATTGATCCACTAACCCAGGCAGTTGAAGCAGACGTCCCACTTGACCAACCCCACCAGTCTCCTTTTCCAGTACCGGATGCAGAAATTACCGGGACCTCATGGCCCGGAGCTACTATTTCCGGCTTTTTGTCAGGATCGTTGCGAGGGAGAATAGGGTTCAGACTCAATAACCTTCCATCATTGTCTCCCTTCGAACTTCCTTCCCATAAGTCGCCAAATCTTGTTATTCCTCCTACGCATATTACTCCTTCAACCGAACCCGGAGAGCCGACATCACCGTCATCATCATCTCCGCCGTCATTCCCTGCAGATGCAACTACAAACACTCCTAAATCCAAAGCGTCATTTACTGACTGTTCTAACTCGTCTGTCGTGAAAAATCCGAATCCGAAGCCCTGATCCCCGCCCAAGCTAAGGGAAATAATGTCTGCACCATTTTCGACACACCAATCAACAGATTCGGCAACAGTTTCATCGCTACCTTGACCTTCTTCATCAATGGCTTTGGCAACTAATAGGTCGACTCCCGGGGCAACACCGGATAACCCTCCGTTAGAAACAATAATTCCAGCCATAGAGGTACCATGACCCTCATCATCGTAAGTCTGATTGTTCCCATTGACGAAATCATTCCAACCCCTCAACTCAAATCCACGCAAGTCTGGATGACTAAGATCTATTCCAGAGTCTACCACGCAGACCACTACCCCAGAACCGTCTAGATCAGAAATAGAGTCGTTATTCATACCAACTATTTCCCTATACTCCCACTGCCAAGAGAGCAATACTGGAGATGGGCCCGAGATTACGAATCCATCCTCGCCCTTCCAGATATAGACTAGTGTTATTGAAGAAGCTAGAATCACCAATAGTGACATTACTATTGCTACCAGACTCCTAAGAGCGCTATTACCTACGCGCCGCTGTAAATCAGAAATTGGCAGAGAAGTAATCACATCTTCTACATATCCTGCCTCTTCTGTGGGGGATTCTTTCCACCACCCCTCCCCTTTAGACGGCTCTTTCACCACGCTTCAACCCTGCCAAAATGACTCCCCACCGGGGTGTTGGATCCACAATTTCCGCATACCAACCTCGAGGGGATCTTAGTTTCACACTGCTCACATTTAGAACCGGGCACTCCCTTGCCCGAGCAATTTTTATTACCGCATGGAGAAATAATTTTGCCTGTAGACTCTCTGATCGATAAAGTCTGTTGATTACAAACTGGGCACCTCCCCTGCTCAGCCTTTAGCCCCTCAATTTCTTCTCCTGCGACTTCACGAGCTCTTGAAGACTGAATTGTCTTCTCTGTTGTACCTAGCATGAATTCCGGCATCCATATAATCGCCAGTAGAAGAACAGATGCTAAAACTCCTGTAGTCAAATATACAAAAACTAGAAAATAACTGAAATCTAACTCACCGGGACTTGGTGCTACAGAATGGGTACTACTCCAGAAACTGACATTCAGAAGGAGGATCCAGATACCTATCGCTAAACTCCAAGTTTTCAAACTATGATCCTTCCAAGCCCTTTCTATAACTCTGGGATCCGGATGGGCATGCCTTCTCTGTACGTGAATATCTCTAGTTTCGATCACTGCTCTTCTGACTACAAATATGGAAAGAAACATCATAATCATATTGACTACAATTATCCAGATCCATCCGCTAATTCCTGCATCAGCTGGAAATCCCGGCGTATCAGCATGCGCCTTAATGTATCCAAATTGTATGAATGACATTCCAATCACTAGGTAAACCATGTTTTCTCTCATTATTGGATAGCTTATCCAGAGAAGAACCAAGAAAGATGCCCAACTAATTAATGAAAGCAGAGATAGGATTAGAGACATGTCGCTAATGTGTAGGAATCCACTTTCATCCCCTCCAAGGACCCCTCTTCTATTGTAGTCTCCTCCTCCTGAAAGTTCACCAATCCCCACATCCCAGGTCCCCAATATGAATCCTGCTAAACATAAGAGAACCATGGCCAATTCTCTCGAACCCCAGAAATTCAAAATCAAATATGCGCCATATCTACTCTCATTTAGCAGAGAATCAAGAACTCCTAATCGACTATCAATTCCTCGAAAAAATTTCGTTTTGGTGTAGTCACTAAATCTGATCATTGTGCCGGGTTTAGCTACTTCATTCGTTCCGGCCACTTCCTCCATGTTGTCTTGGGAGCATCGGTATTGAATAAGACACTCGTACATTGGTGCCAATTTGTGCCACTAAGGAAGGTTTTGGCGCCGAGGGCGAGATTTGAACTCGCGAGGGAAAAATCCCACGGGCTTTCCAGGCCCGCGCAATACCGGGCTATGCGACCTCGGCTGTACCCCCGCACCCGCTTATTGGTTTTCACAATGACGATTCCTGTATTCTCTATGAAATCCGCCACGATTAAACAGGTTCGACCCCTCGTCATAGCGCTGCCACTGTGGCTTAGAGGTATAGCGTCGCCTTGGTAAGGCGAAGGTCGGGGGTTCAATTCCCCCCAGTGGCTCCAGAGTGAGAATATGAGATGTTAGCAGATTGGTTCATAACTGAATTAATGGCGTGCTGATCCATGCCCAGCAGACGCACTAGGCTAGCATTTCCAATTGTCTTTTTAATGATTGCAGCCCCATTAAGTTCAGCAGGCGTTTCTAGTTGGTCAGGACCCTCAATAATCAATAGCGAAGGAGACTCCACTGTCGTGAACGGTTTCT
>JAYZLO010000021.1:0-35255 GCA_036154175.1 Thermoplasmatota archaeon
ATGTATCTCAGGAGTCAGATCATACGCGATGGTCTCCATTCCCTCAATGTAATTTCCAGTGACCTTCACATTCAAGAACAGGTAGAATGGTATTGCAAGGATGTAAACCCAGAACATCGAGAGTGCCACTCTATCTGCCATATGTCTGTCATCAAAATAAATAGTAAAAATGAATGATGAGAATGTCGCTGTCATGAAGCCCATGACATAAAAATGAGTCATTGCTACATCCAACAAATCGTTTCTGAGGGCCTCTTGGACCCAGAGGACTGCATCACCCTCTATTGCGTAAACTAAGAAGGTCATATCAAGCTGGGTATTAGCCATGAGTATTCTATCAAGGCCGTCGAGTAAATCCTTCCAAAGATACACAGAAAATACCACTATCATGTGTGCCCAGTATCGTCTGAACATGTCTATGAATCCATCAGCGCTTATCTTGGCAAATGGAGGTTTAAAGATTGGCATCATTGCCAGAGTGATTAGAATGGCACCAGAAATCCACGTGATGTAGATACTGGTTTCGGTCACCATTGACCTTTGGGGGAAGAGCCTATGTCATCAAATCGACGCTAAAGATTAGCTTAAATTATCCTTAATTTACGTTCTGAACCGCTATCAAGTTGTTCAAGTGTATTATCAACTATTGTTTGGAAGGCCTTAGCAGTCTCACCTTCTGGGTCGGCAACTATCCTATGTACGCCGTCATCCCCTCCTCTGACAATTCCAGGATCGAACGGAAGAGTTCCAAGAAATGGCACCCCCATTTCAATCGACGCCTCCTTGCCACCACCAGACTTGAAAACATCCAGAGTTATCTCCCAGTTCCCATCTTCGTCTGCTTTGCATTCTTCGTGAACACCAGTTGGACTCAGGAATGAAACTACTGAATTTGGCTCAGACTTTCCTCGCAACTTGTATCCACTCATGTTTTCTACTACTCCTAAAACTGGTACAGAGATAGTCTTTGCAAAATTTATTGACTTCCTACTGTCTAAAAGTGCGACTTCCTGGGGAGTGGTTACTATGATGACCCCATCTATCCCAGGAAGGCTCTGGCTTACAGTAAGTGGCTCATCGCTTGTGCCTGGGGGAAAGTCGATAATTAGAGCGTCCAATTCCCCCCATGCCACGTCTCCAATGAATTGCTGTATTGCCCCCAATTTAATCGGACCCCTCCAGATAACCGGTTTATCAGGGTCCTCCAAGAGGAATGCCATGGAGATTACCTTCAGACCGTGGGGCCCATTCGCAGGATGAATCTGACCCTCCTCGACGTTCAAATCATCCCCCTCTAAACCAAGCATCTTCGGAACGTTGGGGCCGGTGATGTCTATGTCCATCAGACCGACTTTCTTGCCCATCTTGGCTAAAGAAAGTGCCAATCCTGTTGCGACAGTAGACTTGCCGACACCGCCCTTGCCGGAAAGCACCATGATTTTGTGGTTAATCTGTTCGTCCATTTTGCTAATACGCATCTTTCTCTGCATCTGCTGGTATGCCTGTTCCATCTGTGCTCTTTGCTCGTTAGACGCGTTTTCCTCGTTTTGATGTCCTGTTCCGGAAGGGTGGTGCGATACAGGTGAGTCTGCCATCGAACTACGCTGAATGGATTCGTTATTGAATTGTTGTTATACTTAATATTGTAAATATTCTCTGTTGGATTGATTAATTAATCTGGCCACATTGGGGAATCTGTGCGTATCCTCTTCGTTTGCGTTGGAAACACCTGCAGGAGCCAGATGGCAGAGGCGATAGCTAGAGAAAAGGGGCATGAGGCCGTTTCTGCGGGGACTGATCCCCCAAAGGATAGAGGGGTCGCGGAAAATGCTCTAACTGTGTTGGAGGAAATTGGTATCGAAACATCAGGATTGTACCCTAAATCAATTGATTCTTTGGAATCTGAGGAGTTTGATAAGATAATCAGCATGGGTTGTGGTGTAAGTTGTCCAAACCTACCGATAGACAAGGACTGGGGTCTTGAAGACCCACAAGGTCAGGGTATTGAAATATACAGGAAAACTAGGGACATGATTAGTAAATTTGTGTCGGACCTTGTGCCTCTTTCTACCGACGCTTAGAAAAACAAAAGTTGTCTGCAAGGAACAGCGCGAGTGTAGTGTAGCGGTTATCACCCCACGTTGCCAACGTGGGAACCCGGGTTCAAATCCCGGCACTCGCACCATTAATTACTCTAGCTCAGAATTCCTGATAATATAGAAGAGTGATCCTATGCCGATAATCAGTAAAAATGAGATTGATACCAGTAGAATCTCTGTCGAGTTGTCTGAGAGCCAAGAGTTTCCAGATGAAGCCTGTTGCGACTTTTCGATGGAGACCAGCCTACTTTGATCTCCTTCCTCAGTTATAGACTGGAAAACATCAGTGGCTCTGATCATTATGCTCATCTCTCCCTCGCTCAATGATTGCCTAGCTGCAAAAGAGAGCGAATAAACGTCGTCGTTTGCAGCCCTATCAGGTCCCACTCCATCATCATACATGAGAATCCAATCTTCTGATTGGCCGATTGGGGCAAGACGGCCGATCTTAGCTTGGACGGAAGAAATGCCGTCATAATCTGAAACTGATACCTCCAAAGTGTGTTCAATTGGATTACCAGAAAATGGAGAAATGATATGATCGGACTCAAAACCTTCGACCATTATTGAAAGATTTGAAATCGATGGGGGTAAATTTCCGATTGTTAACTTGTCTGCAATGCGATACTGAGATCCCGGTGTGATACTGGAAAGGTAGTATGTTGATACAGAACCTCCCTCATTATCCTCCAAAATGATCGGGATACTCTGCCTCCCGGGAGATATCGAAGTGGGTATTGGGAATTCTCCGAACCAAGACTCTACGGTGCTGGTTCTCGAAATTCCTTCTTGTTCCCAATTCCATATCATTTCCTCCCCTCTCTGGAGAGAAATTAGCCCACCTCCGAATCCTTGAAGATCTACGGAGGCAGATCTCAGACCATTGCCATCGAAGGCAATCAGGCTTACATTTGCTATTTCTCCTCTGAACGAATTACCTGGGGAGAATTCCATTTGAAGCATTCTAGGTGGAGCGTTAGAAATCTCGATAGTAGCTTCCTGCTGGACCGTAACCCAATAATCCTGCATAGTCACGGTGATTGGATAACTACCGAACTCTAACCCATCATGAGAAATTCTAGTGGTCCAGATATCATCATGTATTACCTGATCCCCGAGGAGTCCTGAGTCAGAAAGTTCTACTATTCCAAGGCCAATGGAGGATAAGTCCACAGCTACAGATTTTGTATCCGTGTCATAATCATGAATAATAACCTCTAGATGGGCTTCTCCGCCTTCATTTGTCAGAATTCCTTCACGGAAATTGACGGATGATTCGGAATCTAGAGAAAGTGCGGGAGGGGTGTTTTCGTCAAAGGTTACGATTGAGGGTGAGAGAATTCTGTCTATCCTCTGATACTCCGAAAAAGAAACTTGTTCGCTACTTCCAAACCCTACAACGACGGTCCTGCTGACCTCATTTAGCAAACCAGAAAGTGGGCCCTCATTTATTATGCTCCCATTTGCTGCACTATCGTCGTCATATTTCCCAAACCACTCAGATACAGAAACCTGATGTCCATCGATAATCTCTGACCTAAATCCATCCACCGTGACATCAAGAGTCATTGCCATATTTCCAATAAGTGAGAAAGAGTCCCCCAAGGCCAGAATCTGTGGACATGCGCCTGTTTCTCGAGAAATATGGTCGGAGAAAATCGGGCTAGATTCTGGAGCCTCCGCATTGTTTACTATTGGAGAGTTTGCGAGGTATTCATCCTCTACTGAGCCGTTATCCTCTACGTATGTGTAGCGAATCGTCCTATTGAGCCAGTCTTCCTGAGGTACTACGTATTCGTAGGTTAAATTATGCTCGGCTCCGAATTCCTGATCAATTGGGCCAAATGGTAAAGCAGAAACATTCAACCAGAACTCGTTCCTAATCTTGTCCGCCTCAAAGGGCACTCCAGTATCGTTCTCGAAGATGCCTGACTCTACAATCTGTCTAACGAGTCCGAAGGTCCCTTCGACATCACCGCTGTAAGTGCCATCAACAATCGTAGTGTCTGAGACTGTCTCACCACCTTCTGATTGAATATGAATCACTGGAATAGTGCCGTTCATCACCAGGTAAGGGGATTCAGAAGCAATAAATCCAAATTCACCGCTACCGTAGATTCTGTAGAACTGGCCTGTCCTTACTCCTTCTTCCCACTTCTCATTTAGAATTAGATCATCGAGTTCGAATGAGAAGGATTCGCCGGGTCCAGAAATTCTCGCTGTAGCATTGGCCTCTATTTGGAGATCTTGAAGCCTCCTGAAACCATCATCGTCCCAGGTCTCGTAATACAGCTTGAATACTTCCCCAAAGACTCCATCAGAGCTCTCATTGTCTCCCCCATTGATTGAAATCCAACCATTACCATCAAATCTCATCCTTTCCGAAATCTTACCATCTTTGAATGATCTTAGCACAAATGCATCACTGACTAATGCATCAATCACTGCTCCTTCTGAGCCTTCATCCATAATTATTGATAGTTCTCCGAATCCCTTCATCTCGAAGTCCTGACTGATTAGCTCCATACCATCGTATGACTCATTCAGCCAAATTCTATCAAGTTCTAGGTCAACTGCTGCTCCCCGGGAGTCATCAGTTAAATTGATTGAAAGTGAGCCATTTCCTAGCTCGCTTGAATGCAAAATGCTTCCTGTTCTTTTCTGCCACCCTCGTCCATCGAAAGTAATTCCTTGAACTTCATCTTCAAAACCCATTGTTGACCAACTGGTCTCTCTAGTTACCTCATGATCAGAAATAGGTTGATTCCAGTTCGTCACATTAATTGTCCTAGAACATTGGGCATCAATACTAGAAAAGGCGATGGAAATGGAATCCCCGAAAAATGGTTTTTCTGAGAGTATAAATTCCACTTCTCCTCCAGCAATGAAAGTGGAGTAGTTACCTCCAGAAATTTCTATTTCACCTCTGAAATGCTGAATTGAGGAGTTTACAGAAGTCGGAGATGATCCGTTCGTAAATTCGGGTTCGAAAACTACTCGGTATCTATGTAGAATAGAAGGTTCCATTTCTCCAGACTCCCCCCATTGCCAATCCTGCCCCCAATCCACGAGAACTTGGCAACTAGTCGGCTCCCCCTCATCACCCCAGACCATAGAAGAAGAGCTGCAAATAGTCAGCAATGAGAAGACTGCGACAACTGCGAAAGCTCGGCCCATAAATCTCTCTCGGCATTCGAGCATTTCAAATAATTCCTAACTTGATTGCCGCCATCAGAATAGTGGTTCCTCGTAGTCATCATCAACACCAGATCTCTCTCTCCAAAGTCCTGCGGGCATCCCATCATAGATATCTGCATAAGGATCTTCATCCTCTTTATCCTTGTCACTAGACGCTAAATTAGCAAAGTTCTCCGCATTCGGTTTGAACTTCCAATAATGAATTCTCCACTCCCTACCATCCCAGAGAGTGGTTTCTTCTGATTCAGTGGTGAGTAGATCGTAATCCTGGAGCTGATAGAATAGGTTTCTATCGGTCGGTTCCAGAGCATTGTCAATTATCCTGTTTGAGAATCCAAAGAAGCCGAGCGCGTGCTCGGCTATCGATTCGGCTACGGTAGTCTCCATGGAAGTATCCACCTTACTCTTAATTGCTTGAGTAAGCTGTGCTAAGGTCAGTCCCATCTTCTCACCATATCTCCATGTATGCCGAGGTTATTTCAAACATCTTGAAAAATGCTCGAAAAATACAGAAAAAACTCCCGAAGCGATTAATCTGTATCCTCCTCTCGAATTAACATGGAGGAACAGGGGTCATCCAATTTTCTTGGTCTTGAAGAGTCTCTTTCGGGACCTTGGGATGTGGTCGTTCTACAGATTCCTCTTGAGTTGACTTCCAGCTATGGTGGAGGTACTCAATTCGGTCCGAGAGCATGTATCGATGCTAGTTCTCAGGTAGAGTTGAATGATCCGATTCTAGATGATGACCTTCCCTGTGGTTTCAATATCCATACTGCTGAGCCATGGTCGTCTGATGGTCCCTCTCTGAGAAAGCAATTAGACTCAATTAGAGGATATGTAGGTAAGTGGATGTCAGACGGTCATTTCCCACTAGTCCTTGGGGGCGAGCACGGAATTCTACTACCAATTGTGGAAGCAATCGAGGAGAGGAATTTGGTTCCGAATCTAACTGACCTGACAATTGTTCAGATTGACGCTCATGCTGATCTAAGGGATGAGTTGAACGGAGAGCGCTTTTCACATGGAACTGTAATCAGGAGAGCACTGGATTTGGGAGTAGGAAGAGTAATTCAAATAGGTGTAAGAGCGTACAGTTCCGAAGAAGAAGATGTCATTCGAAATGATGGGAGAATCCAAACCTGGTTCGCAAGGGATTTGTTCAATTTTTCCAGTGGAACATCTAACTGGCAGAATCTTTTGGTTGAGCTTTCCAAAATAGAAGGACCGGTCTGGATCACTTTTGATGTAGATGGCCTAGATGGTTCGATTGTGCCCTCAACGGGGACTCCGGTCCCTGGCGGATTGAGTCACTGGGGTTCTGTGGAGATACTTGAGCAAGTTTTCTCCTCCGTAAAATGCAAAGTGATTGGGGCGGATGTAAATGAGATTGTACCGGGTAAGGAAGGGACATTGACAGAGTTCAGTGCGGCCATTATTGCAGCAAAGATTGTGGCATGTCACTTCTCTAATCTTTTGAGCTTCAAGGGATAATCGTTGTAGCTTATGACCCCCTCAGGGTTGCCATGAGCCGCTTAATGGTGATGTTAGTGTTGTCTTGTATGGCGATTGCTTCGGCATCGCCAATCGCCAGTTCCCAGATCAGTCAACCGGATATCGTCCAAGAACATTGGTATCACTCCTATGCAACACTTACTCTCGACCTGAATGCTTGGGCGGATGAACATCCGGAAATAGTAAATCTACTCGTAGTGGGCCAAACAGAACTTGGGAGAAACCTCTGGATGCTACAGATTTCTGATTGGAGTACTGGCGATCTCAAGCCAGATGGAACGAATAAGGAAGTGGTGTATATCGATGGAGGGCATCATGGGAACGAGCATCTTGGTACAGAATTGGCGTTCCTTACTGCGGAGTATTATATCGAGGGTTGGGCCGATGGAGAGCAAGATATCATCGATTTTCTCTCCAAAACTGAGCTACACATACTAATAATGCTGAATGCAGATGGAAACGATTTCGATACCAGGTGGAACGTCAATCAAGTGGATCTGAACCGGAACTATGACCACTATTGGAATACATGCCCTACCACTCAGCCGGGCACTAGTGCATTCAGTGAGTCAGAAACTCTTGCGAACTCGATATACATGAATACAGAAGTTCCTGATGCAGACCTTTACGTCACAATGCATACAGGGGTTTGGATTATTCTATACCCTTGGGGAAAATGGCCAGAACAACCATCCGACTGGGAGCTCTATCATTCTATCAGGGACGATGTGAATTCAGATATCTCAGATATACCGATAAGAAATGCAAATCAAGGCCTTTACCCCAACTGTGGAACTAGCAGAGATTATGGCTATGGGGTGATGGGTTACCCAACTTTCACATTCGAGACTGATGATGAGCAGTTTCTTTTGGGCACAATTGAGCCATTGTCTCAAAGGTTGGGTGAGGAGCTCGAGGTAATGAAGTACTTGATCGATAATGTCTGGTTTTGGAGGGCTAGGCTAGTAGTGAACTCACTAGTAGTTGATGGCCAATCAGTAAAAATCGAGGTTACGAATCATGGTCGGGCTAGCACAGCCAATGTAACGCTGAATTTTATTTCTGAGGATGGTGGAGTTTGGATGCCGAGAATTGATGGTCCTGATGGAATTTCTTGTGAGGCCGATGATTTGGGATTCAACTACTCCATGCCAGGATGTGGATTTGGAGTAAATGCAACAAATAGCACTGTTGTGACTCTGGATTTTGGGGATGCCCCGATCTCTGTTGGGAACGGAGATTTCATTCTTGTTTATCAAAAACGGGTGATCGATTCATCGGCTTGGGTTTCGGAACCTGTAAACGAAACAAGCATTGAATTCATGAGTACGAATAAACGGGCTTTATCCTCACCTTCTGTAATTCTAAGTATGTTTTGTATTCTCTTTGCTGCATTCAAAGGAAGAGATGACTCTAAGTAACTTGCAGTGTAAATTAAGCTTTAAATGGTGATTTTCAAAAGGAATTGTTTGTAAACTACCCATTAATGGGCCTTTTGGGAGTAAATATGGAAATTAGTGTCAGTGAATTCGTAAAGCCCGGTTCTCAGTTAATTCTACCGTTGTTCGAAGGAAATGAAAAGGCGCCGAACAATTCACTCACTGGATTGGGGAGGAGTCAGAGGAGCTTGGTCAGAGAGGCGATATCATCAGGAGATTTTGATGCAAAAAAGGGTAAGAGATTGTCAATTTGGACCCCCGGGTGCAACATAATTCTAGTCGGAATGGGCGAGAAGGAGGCACTGGGTCATAAGAGGGCCAGAAACATCGGTGCTAGACTAATCTCGGCTATGTCAAAAAAGAAAGGGACTGAAGTTACTGTTAGGTTCACATCTGGATGGAATAGCGAACGAATGAACGACTTCGCTGAGGGAATGATGCTTCGAGATTATGAATTCCTCGAGCACCAAGAGGTTCCGGATGAATACATTGATGAGCCGTGGACAGTAAATTTTCAGGCCAATTCAAGATATCAGTCATCATTGAAGGAGTCCTTGTCAGAGTCACTAGCGATAGTAGCTGGAGTTCATCTTGCAAGAGATTTGGGTAATGAACCAGCAAATGTTCTGTACCCCATGGAGTATGCCAGGAGAGCGCAAGAGTGGGCCAAGAACAAGAATAATGTCGTAGTCGATGTGTATGATTGGGAAAAATTGCAAGAACTAGGGATGGGTGGACTGATCAATGTTGGAAAGGGGAGTGAAAGGAAACCATGCATGGTAATTTTTACTTTGAATCCCAATAAAGACCAAGGCACAAGAAGGCCGTGTATCGTAGGTAAAGGAATCACCTTCGATACTGGAGGAATTTCAATCAAGCCTACAGGAGGCATGTGGGATATGAAGTATGATATGTGCGGAGCAGCTACTGTTTTCGGCCTGATGGAAGCTCTTCATTCTACAGGATTTGATAGAAGAGTGGATGGAATCGCATGCCTTGCTGAAAATATGCCCGGATCGGGTGCTTACAGGCCTGGTGATGTTTTCAAGACGTACTCTGGCAAAACTATCGAGGTGTTTAGTACGGATGCTGAGGGACGTAACGTTCTATCTGACGGCCTTTGGAAGGCGGGGGAGTTTGATCCGGAGTACATCATTGACTTGGCTACTCTCACCGGAGCAGTAGTGACGGCTTTAGGAAACCAAATCTCAGGCATGTGGGCTAATGATGATGATATCGCTAGGAGGCTGAAGAAGGCGGCTAGCAGATGCGGCGAACCAGTTTGGAGGATGCCACTAAATGCTCAGTTTCGAAGGTACATGACGGACTCCGCATTCGCAGACATCAGAAACGGATCTATTGGGGGGAGGGCAGGATCTTCCAATACTGCAGCCTCTTTCCTAGAATTCTTCGTCCCGCACAGGGACTTTAACAATGAAGAGGAGAAGATTCCCTGGGCTCATCTCGACATAGCTGGAACTGCTTGGGGACCCGGTTCGAAGGCACGCTCCGAAGGAGCCAATCCCTTATTCCAATACGGAACTTCCGGAATCCATGTCAGAACTCTCTACCGACTAATTACTTCCGGGTAATCAAGACTCGTCATCTTCGGATTCGACTACTTCAAAGTCAGCATCCACAACGTCATCCCCGCTATCCCCTTCTTGCTGTTCTGCCATTTCTGACGCTGCAGCCTCGTACAACTTTGTGGAAATGGCATGCATCGACTGCTCTAACTCGCCCATCTTGGCTTGAATTGCAGCTTCATCGAGATCGTCCAAAGGAATCGGCTCGTCTTCTCTGACAATAAGTGACTCCAGTTCGTCCAACTTTTCTAAAACTGGTTTTGTGTCATCGTCGGATAATTTCTCTTCATTATCGTCAATCATCTTTCTGGTCTGGTAGACCACGCTATCTGCAGTGTTCCTCATCTCGACCTTTGCCTTTCTTCTCTTATCCTCTTCAGCAAACTTTTCTGCGTCCTCTACCTTCTGCTTAATTTCCTCCTCGGAAAGAGATGTTTGACTCTCGATCTTTATTGATTGCTCCTTACCAGTTCCCAGATCTTTTGCAGAGACATTCACGATTCCATTTGCATCGATATCGAAAGTAACTTCTACCTGGGGTATTCCCCTTGGGGCAGGAGGTATTCCCATGAGGTGGAATCTTCCCAGAGTTATGTTATCTTTAGCGAATTCCCTCTCACCCTGAAGGACGTGGATCTCTACTGCAGGCTGATTATCTGCAGCAGTAGAGAAAGTCTCTGATCTCCTAGAAGGGATCGTCGTGTTCCTCTCAATCATTGTTGTAGTAACCCCCCCAAGAGTCTCAATCCCAAGGGTCAGAGGGGTTACGTCCAGGAGTAAGACATCAGTTACGCCTTCATCGCCAACAATTATTCCTGCCTGAAGAGCTGCCCCCATGGCAACAGCCTCATCAGGATTTATTCCTTTGAAAGGTGCCTTGCCAACCTCTTTTTCAATGGTTTGCTGGACAGAAGGTACTCTAGTTGATCCTCCAACTAATAGAACCTTGTCGACGTCTCCCTTCTTGATTCCTGCGTCCTTCATTGCTTGTCTTGTTGGTCCCATGGTCCTCTCGACCAGTGGAGCGATTAGCTTCTCAAATTTGGATCTCGACAAAGACATGTCTAGATGCTCTGGCTGTCCTTCGTTCACTGTTATGAATGGGAGATTGATTT
This sequence comes from Thermoplasmatota archaeon, assembly GCA_036154175.1. GTDB lineage: Archaea > Thermoplasmatota > Poseidoniia > Poseidoniales > Thalassarchaeaceae > UBA36. The sequence goes on from JAYZLO010000021.1 coordinate 10,950, forward strand.
GAGTTGATGGCGTTCCAGAGAGTTCTATTTTGGCCTTCTCTGCTGCCTCCCTGACCCTACTTATGGCGGTGAGATCCTTCTCCAAATCAATTCCTGTAGACTTTTTGAATTCTGAAATGACCCAGTCCATTACTACCTCATCGAAGTCATCACCTCCCAATCGATTATCCCCGCTTGTGGCCTTAACCTCTATCTGAGGCTGACCATCCACCTGATAGATCTCCAAGATAGAAACATCGAAAGTACCTCCACCGAGATCATAGACAAGAACGGTTTGGTCCTCTTCTTTATCTACACCATATGCCAGTGCGGCTGCTGTTGGTTCGTTTATGATTCTTAGAACCTCCAAGCCGGCAATTCTTCCAGCGTCTTTAGTTGCCTTCCTCTGGGAATCTGAGAAATAAGCTGGACAAGTAACCACTGCCTGCTTAACTTCAGTTCCTAGGTACTCCTCTGCGTCAGCCTTTAACTTCTGCAATACGAAGGCAGAGATTTCTTGCGGAGAAAACTTGTCCTCATCTATATCTTTAGTCCAATCTGTACCCATCTCTCTTTTGACCGATATAATGGTCCTCTGAGAGTTGGTTACAGCCTGTCTCTTGGCCGTTACTCCAACTAGCCTCTCTCCGTCTTTGTTGAATGCTACTACACTCGGTGTGGTTCTAGAACCCTCTGAATTCGGTATAACTACTGGCTTACCTCCTTCAATTGTTGCCACACAACTGTTTGTCGTTCCTAAGTCAATTCCAATCACTGCTGATCCCATTTTTTTTCCTCCTCATTTATTGTTCCGAGCTAATATAGATCGAATGTTATATCCAAAATACCATTGTTAATTTCCCACCTTGGCTGACCTCTTGAGGCTCTAGGGAGTACAAAGGTTCTGAAAGGTCTGATCTGATTCTTTCTCAACAACTGCAGTACCTCTCCTCCACCGGTTAAGCTCAATTCAAGACTATCTGGGCTAATGTCGCTGTGCCTGGAGATGTCGATTGTAACTAGCATCTTTCCTCCATCAATGTATACGTCTTCGTCCGGAATTGAGTTGTCTTCCGTGATCTGCTGACTTTCGTCTACATTCACTGTTACCTCAGAAGTAGAGGGTTTGATGTGTAGATCAACACCCATTTTTTTCAGAAATTCTCCAAGGCCCTGAGGCCCGTTAATCATAGATTCGAAGTTCTTCATGAATTCCTCTGGATTTGAATTGAGGCCGAACTTTACCTCGCTCATAGACATCTTTTCTGGATCGATACCCATTTCTTCGAATTGGTTCCTGACCTGCTCCATCATTGACTTCAGTGTTTTGACATCTAATGGCATTCCCATTTGTTCAAACATCCGAGCCATCTCCTCTATGGCCTCTTCTTCATCAAATTTATCCCAATTTTCATCAACCATTGTATCACTAGTCAACCTGAAGTTGTATAGTGGGAGATGCTGGTGGTATATGAATCAAACGGCATGTCCGCATCGAGAATAGTCCGAATTGGTCATGAGCGTATTGAAAACGAATGCATTCGTGGGCGTGCTTGCATGGCCGAGTCTGATGACAATGTGGTCCTAGAGGACACTGACAGAATTCATGGAAGGACCGCCTTGGTGAATAACGTAAGAGCTGCTACATCTCTAGCGGGAGCTATCAGATCCACTCTAGGGCCAAGAGGCTTAGACAAGATGCTCGTGGAGGATGATGGGGAGGCATTGGTGACCAATGATGGAGTCACTATACTAGAAACGGCCAATGTCGAACACCCTACCGCCAGATTACTAATTGATGCCTCCTCATCACAGGATAGAGCTGCTAGAGATGGTACCACTAGCACAGTGCTATTGGTCTCAGAAATGCTCCAAAATGCTCTAGAATTAGTGAGAATGGGCGTTCATCCCTCGATAATAGTAAAAGGATACTCGATTGCACTGGAGGAGTCTCTCGAAGAAGTCATTAGAGTTTCATTGGATTCAAAAGAAGAGCAAAAGATCCAAGTCGTAAATACCTCATTGCGAGGAAAGGGAGACTCGGCCCTTTGTGAACTAATATCGGGCTTAGCTATTGAGGCAGCGAACGGACTAGTCGGCCAGGGCGAAGGGCTTGACTTAGAGAGGTTCAGAGTGAAGCGATTGCAGATTAGGCAGGGGAGCGTCATGGATACCTCACTTGTGAGGGGGCTAATGCTCCTTAAGTCAAGGGTGGATATCAATAGCCCTCCTGATAGTAAAGGAGGGAAAGTAGCGATAATAGATGGGGACTTAGAGAAATCGAAGCTTCAGACTAGTGCCTCAATAGAAGTAGATAGCCTAGGTATTTTGCAGGATTTTCACGATAGAGAAATGCAAGCTTTGAGCGATCAGGTCGATCATCTTTCATCATTGGGGGTGGACTTGCTAGTGACTAGAGGAGGTATCGCTGATGAGGCCGTATCAATGCTTACAGACGCGGGCATCACAGGATACAGGAGATTCGAAAAGAGCGATATTGACTTACTCAGTGTAATCACAGGTGCGAATCCAACAAGAAGTATCAGTTCATTGAAAGAGTCGGATATAGGGAAATACTCTAGGAGGTCCGAGGAGAGTATTGCAGATGTCAAACACACACTACTAGAAGGGGATGGGATGGGTATGACTCTGGTTGTAAGAGGCTCCACCCCAAACATTCGTGAAGAGTCTGTTAGGATTTTCGATGACGCAATAGGTGTTGCCCATAGGATGAGCTCTTCTCCTGGTATTCTGCCGGGAGGAGGGGCTATTCAGGCTCATTTGGCTAGACATCTGCGTATCTTCTCGAAAACTCAATCAGGCAGGGAGCAGCTAGCAATCGAGGCCTATGCTTCTGCTCTTGAGTCCATACCAAGAATTCTCGCAGAGAATGCAGGAAGGGACCCAGTTGATGTCATTTTGTCCCTATCAGCTGATCAGGAAAAGTCGGGCCCATGGATTGGATTCGACATCATGACTGGTGAAAACTCTGATATGAGAACTATCGGGGTTTTGGATCCTGAATTCGTAACCAGGCACTCTCTTTCAGGTGCTACTGAAGCTGCAATTACAGTTCTGAGAATTGATGATGTCCTTTGGGCGAGAACTGACCCAAGCACGCCGGACTGGGGAGAGGAGGAACTGGAGGACTAGCTCTCGGAAATTCCTGTAAGCATTGAGTCGACTAGTAGTGCAAGATCGAAATTTGGAGTCCACCCCCATTCCTTTGTAGCTACCCCGCCATCGACTGAATTAGGCCATGAATCGGCATAATCCTGCCTGATGTCAGGTACGAAATCGCATGTGAAGCCCTCTACTCTATCTGAAATCGCGTCTGCTAGTTCCTGTGCTGTGAAAGATATGCATGGAATATTGTAACAAGATCTGAAACTCCCCAGTGATCCATCGGGAGCTTCCATTAGGGATATCGTTGCATTGATTGCATCTTCCATGTAAAGCATTGGAAGGCGAGTATCGGCACGCACGAAGCACTCGTAGTGACCAGAATTAAGAGCGGCGTGGAAAATCTCCACTGCATAGTCTGTCGTACCCCCTCCTGCTGGTGCTTTGTAAGAAATTAAACCAGGATAGCGGATCCCCCTTGTATCTATCCCGAACTCTGAAAGGTATTCTCGAGCAAGAGCTTCTCCTGTGACCTTTGTTTCCCCATAGACTGTAGTTGGGTTTAGATCTGCATCCTGCGGGGCATGTTTCGGAGAATCGGGACCGAAAACTGCAATTGAGGATGGCGTGTAAACTCTCAATGAGCATTCCTTTGCAGCTTCAAGAACAGAAATTGTTCCCCCTACGTTGACTTTCCTGCATAGTTCTGGATTCATTTCCCCAGTTGCTGAAAGTATTGCTGCTAAGTGATAAATTGTACCTATCTCGTTTTGCCGGCACGCACTGATAAGCGAGTCTGTGTCCAAAACATCGAGCGTCATAAATGGCCCTTGGGTGGTAGAAGTGTGCCCCTCTTGGTAGCGGATATCTGATGAAATTACTTTTTCGTTACCAAATTTCTGCCTAAGTTCCTCAACCAATTCTGTTCCTATCTGACCTAGAGCGCCGGTAACCAAGATTCTGGTCCCGGGTACGTCCGACATGTGCAACCCTAATTCTGGCGATACTTGAAATTAAAGAAGGGCGAAGCAGGGAAAAATTGCCAATGTTCATAGGCGAGGGTCTGTGGATTCTAACCCCGTTGATGTCATGAAGTATGTCATTGTGACGGGCGGGGTCCTATCGGGACTAGGTAAGGGAGTAACTGCCAGTAGCATAGGCGTTCTTCTGAAAAGCGCTGGACTGAGAGTAACCGCGGTGAAAATTGATCCCTATCTGAATAGTGATGCTGGGACCATGTCACCCTTCGAACATGGCGAAGTTTTCGTTCTGGATGATGGTGGAGAAGTCGATTTAGACTTGGGCAACTACGAGAGATTCCTAGACGTTTGCCTAAAGAGAGAAAATAACATCACTACAGGGAAGGTATATGACAACGTAATTCAGAAGGAGAGGAAGGGGGACTACCTAGGAAAGACTGTCCAAGTTATTCCGCACATTACGAATGAGATTCAAGACTGGATCGAAAGAGTTGCACATACGCCTAGCGATGGAAACGGGAAAGAGCCCGATGCCTGTGTAATCGAGCTTGGTGGTACCGTGGGGGATATCGAAAGTGCACCCTTTGTGGAAGCATTGCGCCAGTTCCAGTTCAGAGTTGGTCAGGAAAATGTTTGCTTCGTTCACGTAAGTCTAATTCCCGTTATGGGACCGGTAGGGGAGCAGAAGACGAAACCAACGCAGCATACAGTGAAAGAGCTAAGAGGTCTGGGAATAAATCCACATATGCTAGTTTGCAGATCCAAGAATCCCTTGGTAGATGAGACACGAGAGAAGATTTCCGCATTCTGTCATGTCACGCCTGAGGCGGTAGTGTCGGCGCATGATGTTTCGAACATCTACCAAGTTCCTATTATGCTGGAAGAACAAGGAGTTACTAAGATGCTCTCTGAGAGATTCGGTTTCGATCTGGCTCAGAATAGGAAGGTATTGGAGGACTGGAAAGATTTGGCGGATCACGTAGACTCATTGGATGATGCGGAAGAGGTGCATATTGCTGTAGCAGGCAAATATACGGATCTTGCAGATTCATATTTGAGCATTATCAAGGCTCTCCAACATGCATCATTCAAGGTTGATAGAAAACTCGTCATTGACTGGATTGAATCTTCAGATTTAGATGATGATGCGAAGAATACCGATCCAGAGTCCCACGAGTCAGCATGGAAACTGCTTAGGGAAGCAGACGGGATTCTAGTTCCTGGAGGGTTCGGGATAAGGGGGATAGAGGGGAAGATCAAGGCAGCAGAGTATGCTAGGATAAACAAGGTCCCGTATCTAGGGGTTTGTTTAGGACTTCAGGTCGCAACGATCGAATTCTGCAGAAACGTCCTAGGGCTAGAAGGAGCCAATTCAACTGAATTCGAGGAAGAGGCAAGGCATCAGGCAGTGATTTTCATGCCTGAAATTTCTAAGACTCACATGGGCGGAACAATGAGGCTGGGTGCAAAACCGACCCCTTTCTTGGTTGATGATTGCAAGATTAGGCGGTTGTACGGAGGGAGCGAACACGTGGATGAGCGTCATAGGCATAGATACGAGGTAAATCCCGAACTGATCAATGACATAGAAGAAGCTGGGCTGGTTTTCGTAGGTAAGGATGAGACGGGAAAGAGATGCGAAATCATGGAACTGGAAGGGCATCCCTACTACGTAGGCACTCAGTATCACCCGGAGTTCAAGTCTAGGCCCGATAGGCCTAGTCCGCCATTTCTGGGACTACTAATGGCATCCTCGGGAATGGAGGTCTAGTCTACTGAAACGGGTAGGATCCTAGTTGTCCGGTATCCCTGTAAAATCTTCATGTACTTCTTGGATGCAAATTCAGAATCTAGTTCATCGTCTCCCGTTTCTATTCTCAAAGTCCTAACAGAGAGTAATTTGCCCGGAGTGACTACGCCAAGTACGTTTTCCGATCCAACTTTTCTCAGTACTGAGGGGGAAAGTTGCAAATTCCCCCTTCCAATGAGGAAACCTTGGCCCCCCATTGGTGAAAGGAGTAGTGTTCTTGGGCCCGAATGAGATTGCAACAATCGGAGTATCCCAGACTCATCCAGATCAGTTCCTATTTGCTTCTTTCCGAGAGTAACGTCGATCCCCAAGGTTGTCAGCTCGAATCCAATTTGCCCCCCGATGGTTCTGAGAGTCCCTCCAGATCCCCAGACAATCATTCTATCTTCAGAAACGAATGACTCCGAAATATGATCTGAGAGGCCTGCGAGGATTTCGTCCTCTGATTCAGTCTCAATAAGCTCCTTGGAGCCTTGCATCCACCTAGGTGAGCTTGGTGAAAACGCCTCGGCATAGAGCCTGACGACCCACTGTCCTTCTCGGTAAAGATCTTCATCCAGATCAAGGACCTCTGTGCTTGAGACAAGAAGGTCGCCCTGAATCCAAGCCGATAAGACCTCGGCGGCGGCTTTAGGGGAGCTGGCGAAGCATCCTGAATGCATCTTAACCCCAGATGGAATCCCGATTATTGGGAGGTCGGGACTTCCTGCTTTTCCTAAAGCGGCCACTACGTCCCTGGTAGTTCCATCCCCTCCAGAATAAAGTAGTAGGTCGATCCCTTTCTCTATCATATTGAGTATGGCATCCTGGGTATCTGAAGCAGAAGTGTCTCCCTGTGACTCGTGAACGATCACTGCTTCACCAATCTCTAAATCTTCTGGAATCCAGTCCGACCCCATCCGTCCCTTGCTGATTATCCACTCGATTTCCTTAGCTTCTCTTTTATGGATCGCAGAGAAGTGTAGTAGCATATTCTTCATCCTTGGTCCTGACCTGTCCTCAGCACCCTTAGATCGTGCGAATTCTGCCTGTCCATCAGATCCCTTGAGTCCCAAGCGACCACCCAAGCCAGCATCTGGATTCGCGAGTAGGCCAAGTCGCACCATGTATGCCCCACAGGGATCGTGTTCTTATCGGTTCACGCTCGGGGTTATGCCATGAGGGTCGTGGTAGCGCTGGGTGGAAATGCCCTTCTCAGGAGAGGTGAGCCTCTTACTGCGGATAATCAAAGGAGGAACGTTAGAGAGGCCTGCAAGGCACTTGCTCCCCTTGCGAAGGAGCATCAGATCGTTATTACCCATGGAAATGGTCCACAAGTAGGACTTCTAGCTCTTCAATCAGCATCCTATGAAGATGTCGAGGATTATCCACTGGATGTCTTAGGGGCGCAAACTGAAGGGATGATTGGGTATATGATACAACAAGAAATGGGGAATCTTATGCCTATGGAGACGGCTTTCGCGACTATCCTGACAATGGTTGAAGTGGACCCCGATGACCCAGCTTTCCAAAACCCAACCAAACCAATAGGACCAATGTATGATGAAACTGAGGCAAAGAGAATAGCCCTTGAGAAGGGATGGTCAGTTGCTTTGGATGGCAAAGGGTGGAGGAGGATCGTGCCCTCTCCTGAGCCGCACAGAATATTCGAGTTGCGCCCTATTCACTGGCTTCTAGAGAAGGGCACAGTGGTAATCTGTGCTGGAGGTGGAGGGATCCCCACTGCTTACGACTCAGATGGCCATCTAGAGGGGGTAGAAGTTGTGATCGATAAAGATAGAGCCAGTGCTCTTTTGGCGAGACAGCTTGATGCTAGGCTGCTAATTCTTGCTACGGATACTGACGGAGTTTACGAGAACTGGGGAGAGGAAAATCAAGAGAAGATTTCCAGGACGACTCCGGAGCATATGGAGGGAAGGGAGTTTGACGTAGGATCAATGGGGCCCAAGGTTGAGGCGGCTTGCGACTTTGTTCTACGTACCGGGGAGCGAGCGGTCATAGGCGCCCTATCTGATCTGGAAGATATGGTCAAGGGAGTTTCCGGCACTCAATTCACCATAGAATGAGTGTTCTATTCCTCTGGTGTGGCCAAGGGCTTCATATCGGCGATGCGTCGGCGTAGCCGTAAGGGGTGCCAATGACAATGATCTCTGTGGACGTTGGAGACGGTGAGCTTCATGAGTATGTAGCTGGCATTTCTGCGGGAGAAATTCTAGAAAACGTCCATGGAAGGAAGTCGGGAGCAGTAGCTGCTCTGGTAGATGGCGAGCAGAAAGATATGTCATTCTCCATAGATGTAGATTGCAAGGTCTTGCCCATTATGGAGGATTCCGATGAAGGGCTATACATCCTAAGGCACAGTTGCGCCCATTTACTCGCTCAAGCTGTAACAGAGATATATCCAGAGTCAAAACCAACAATCGGACCTCCGATAGAGCATGGCTTCTACTATGACTTCCATATGGACCCCATAGGTGAAGAAGATCTCAGGAGGATTGAGAAGAGGATGAAGGAATTAGTGAGGCAGAACATTCCAATATCCCGAGAAGAGCTGGATAATGAGTCCCTCAGGGAGATGTTCGCCCAAAACCCATTCAAACTGGAAATAATGAACGATAAGATCGGGCATGACGTCGGTTCCTCCGCCTATCGACAGGGCGATTTCGTAGACCTGTGTAGAGGCCCTCACGTATCCTCAACCGCAAAGGTCCGATGGTTCAAACTGACTAGCACAAGTCAAGCATACTGGAGGGCAGACAGGAACAGGGAGTCTTTAGTGAGAATTTACGGGATGTGCTACTCATCCAAGGAGGGTCTGAAGGAAAGAGAGAGGCAGATCGCGGAAGCAGCAAAGAGGGATCACAAGAAGATCGGCAGGGAGATGGGCCTCTACATGATTGACGAGATGATAGGCAAGGGACTGCCAGTCTGGCTTCCGAATGGGGAAATTCTGAAATCGGAGATTGAGAAATTCGCCATCGAGACTGAGGATGCCTACGGCTACGTGAGAGTGACAACGCCAGCCTTGGGTAAGAAGGAGTTGTTCGAAACAAGCGGGCATCTACCACACTACGCCGATGGAATGTACCCTCCGATGAAAATGGATGATGGAGAGTACTACCTCAAGGCCATGAATTGTCCAATGCATCACCTAGTCTTCACAAGCAGTAAGAGGTCATACAGGGAGCTTCCAATGCGTATTGCAGAGTACGGGACCGTCTACAGAAACGAGCTATCGGGAACTCTGGCGGGTCTACTCAGAGTCAGGATGCTATCTATGAATGATGCGCACGTATACTGTACCTTGGAACAAGTAGCAGAAGAAGTCGGGAGCAACGTGAGGATGGCCAGAGACTACTACGAAATATTCGGATTCGAGGATTTTGACTTCAGGCTATCCCTCTGGGATCCAGAGAACAAAGACAAGTATATCGATCAACCTGAAAACTGGGAAGCTACACAAGACCACCTCAGGAGAATTATGAATGATCTGGATGTAGAATATGTCGAGGCAGTGGGCGAGGCGGCATTCTATGGCCCCAAGATAGATATTCAATTCAAAACCGCCCTAGGTAGGGAAGAGTCTCTAGCGACAATTCAATTAGACTTCGCAGCAAAGGAAAGATTTGGCCTCTCTTTCATGGATGAAACAGGTAGTGAAAATGGGGAGGTCTTCGTCATACACAGGGCCCCTCTGTCCACCCATGAGAGATTCGTTGCCTTCCTTCTGGAGCAATGGAAGGGCGATCTGCCGACCTGGCTATCGCCGATACAGGTCCAGATTATCACAATCTCTGAAAGGCACAAAGAGTATGCCAAGGAGGTTAGTGATGCGTTAAAACTTGCAGGAGTAAGGGTTCAAGTTGACGATTCCGACAACACTATCGGGAAGAAGATTAGGACACACAGAAAGAATCGCCCTGCGTACATGGTCATTCTAGGCGATGACGAGATGGGTAGCAAGTCTGTCTCGATAAGAGCCAGGTCCGGCGAGCAGAAGAATGGGGTTGAGATGTCTGGCTTCGTCTCAGACTTGTTCGCAGAAATCTCAAACCGCTCCATAGACCAAACACTGGTCTAGTGAAGTATCAATACTATGCCCCGTCTAGGACAGCTCCCCATGACGGCAAGTGATGGCACTGGTGTCGCCGGCAACTCAGAGGAGCTTCTGTCGACCGCACGTTCAGTAGTGCGGACCTGCTTACAAGTTAGGAGAGAGGAGGACGTTCTAGTCATCACTGATCCCGAGACCTCAGAGGTTGGGCAGGCGATATACGAAGAGGCGGCCAGAGTAACGGACAGGATCCTGCTCGTGATGATGCCCCCCACACAGAAGCCCGGGAAGGAGCCACCTCTCCCTGTTGCTGACATAATGAGGAAGAACAGGGTGATCATTATCGCCACAAAGGACTCTCTGACCCATACCAGAGCAAGGCAACAGGCATCGAAGGAGGGAGCTAGGATAGTGTCAATGCCTGGGATCGGGAGGGATTCTTTCGAGAAAGGAGGGATGACTGCTGACTACAATGCACTACAAAGGGAAATCAGCGGAATGGGCGTGATTTTCCGTAGGAAGAGGCTGGTGAAGGTCAGTACCCCCGCTGGAACCGATATCGAGTTTATGACTGGTAGCAGATGGATCCTGGAGGATACTGGGATATGTAACAGACCAGGACAAGTCTCGAACCTGCCTGCGGGCAAGGTCTTCGTCCTGCCCAAGGAAGGGAGTATGAATGGGACAATTGTCCTAGATGGATCATGGGAGGGTAGAATTCTGGATGAGCCCCTGACATTCGAGGTTCGAGACGGGATGGTGAAGGAGGTTTCCGGAGGGGAGCTGGCCACGGAGATCGCCTCGTTGTTCGAGCTGGCAAAGGCGGGTATCAGGGGTTCGAAGAAGGATTTAGTTTGGACGGCGGCGGAGTTCGGCTTCGGCATGAACCCGAGGGCGAAAGAGATCGTAGGCAATCGTGTAGAGGATCTAGTCGTCAGAGGGGGTTGCTACTTCGGAATCGGAGACAATACCCACATAGGTGGCAAGTCCAGAGTCGGCATACACCTTCGAGGGACTATGCTGGAAACGGACCTGCTCCTCGAGGATACATCCATTATTTCCTCTGGAAAGCTGGATTTGAGGTAGTAATTCCATGCGAGCAGTACTCTGGTGTAATGGCATAACCCCCTCGAAGGAAGTAATGGAATCTGTCATTTCTCCGGGAACTCCGGTTTTCGGAGTTGATGGGGGGGCGGACAAGGCCTCTGAAGCCGGAGTAGTTGTGGATGGGGTGCTGGGAGATCTTGACTCATGTGACAGAGAGTGTTGGCGAGATAAGGCAGTCGAGATTTGCGATCAGACAAAGAGCGACCTAGTGAAATCGATTTCATATTTGGTGGAGGCGGGATACGAGCAAATCGAAATCATCGGTGCCGATGGTGGCTCTCATCAGCACATTCTAGGCAATTGGGGCGCTCTGGTAGAGTCGCCCAAAGGTCCGAGATTGAGAATACATCATGAAAACAGCATTTCTAGAAGACTTGATCCGGGTGAAACCTTCAAGATGAGATTTGGGGAGGGCGAGGTCTTCTCGATTTTCTCATTCTGCCCTGGAAGAGTGTGGGTCTCAGGCGCCAGATGGTCGCTCTCTGGAGATGAGGTTTCTTTCTCCACTAGGGGTTTGCACAACGAGGGTACGGGTGAGGAAGTCTCGGTTGAAGCCGAGGTCGTAATTGTGATTATTTACCCCAGGGTTCATTCTTCCTCATGAACCTCTTTTGCGAGCATTAGAGCGATTGGTCTGGTCCTCTCGTCCTCCTCAAGGGCTATTCTAGCAATTATCATAATCGGCACTCCAATTATTGCTCCAGAAATTCCCCAAACTGATGCAGATACCATGACTGTGAGGAGAAGGACTAGAGGCGATATCCCCAGCCTCTGTCCAGATAGATTAGGCTCAATTATCGAGCCGAAAAGCTGCTGGTTAGCTATCATACCAACCCCGAGTAAGATTGCCTGCAGAGGATCCAGAACGATCAGTGCAATCATCATCGGGGGAATGGTTGCTAGAATGGCTCCGAGTATTGGGATGAAGTCTAGTAAGAAGCATAGGACTCCGAATAGGAACCAGCCGGGGATTCCCATGAGCCAAAGCATCGTTGCCAGAACGATTGCCTGTCCTGCGCTACAAGTCGCCTTGGAGATGACGTATGTCGAGATTGACTCCGAGGAGTTGGCTACTATTTTCTCGAATCTGGAGAAAGATTTTGGGAATGCCGCCTTGAATCTGCCAGGAAGGCTCTTTTCTTCCAGAATGAGGAAAACAAGGAATATGGCTACTGTGAGCATGGTGGTCATGAATGAAGCCACGTCTGCAAGAATCGAGGTTGCGAATACCTGAATCGTCTCAGGGTTCAGCACATTCTCTATTGCATCTTGACTGGTCAAGACTTCCTCGAGGCCGTAGAGGTTTGTCTCCGATAGACTCTCCCACTTTTCATCGAATTTGTCAATGAGGCCCCCTTCTTTGTCCATCTCAGCGATGAATTGGTCTATGTTCCTGTAAAGTAGTATTGAAACCGCATAGGAAATAAGGGATCCAATCCCAATTATGACGCCATAAGCTAGCATTGGAACTCTCTGAACAATTTCGAACCTAGCGAGAAGATACTGCTCTGGAGCCCTGATCAAGAAATAGAGCAAGACGGCAATTGCGAGTGGCATCAGAATTGCCTTTAGATTGACTAGGACTAGGTAACCGACGAGTGTGATAATAGCGAAATTTGCAGCTGTTGCGCTCTTCGACCTCCTTGAACCGGAAGCTACATCCATAACCCTCGGAACAAGGATCAGCAATCAAGAGTTTCCCCGGATCAAGAGTTTGAGATTGCTCGTTTGTAGATATCAAGGAAGTCATTTGCGTTATTTTCCAGAGTGAACTTGGCCATTACCCTAGACCTGCCCCTATCTCCCTTTTCCTGTAGAGCGGAGATAGAAGAGCTCTCAGAGACTATGGCTTCTGAGAATGATTCCACAGAGCCCATCTCGAAGAGTGCGCCTACTGTTTCGTCGACCATCTCGGGGAGTGGGCCATGGTTCACGGTTACGACCGGAGTGCCTGAACTCATAGCCTCGAGGGGGATTAGTCCCTGACCCTCGTAATACGACGGGTATACCACCAGATCTGCGGCCCTATACATCTCTGCTACCTCCTGAAAGTTCATGCTAGACTCGATGGAGACCCGATCTCCAATACCTAATCTGGAAGCCATGCTTATCAGCTTCCTCCTCAGGCTGCCCCTGCCAATAATTACCAAGTTGGCATCTGTTGATTCGACAACCTTAGCGAATGATCTCAGTAAGAAGCCGTTTCCCTTCCTGGCAGCAAGCCTACCTACTGCCAGAATGAAGAGGGAATCCTGAGGGATCGAGAATCTGCTTCTTATCTCGCTATGCCTGTGCACGACATCTTCGCTGTCCCTATGTGGTGGAACGAACATTCCGGTATCGACTCCCCAATGGATAACCTGGCAGTCCCAATCATTCGGAGCATCGTACCTAGAGGCTAAGTCCTCCATAGTAGCAACTGAGTTAGGTACCACAACCTTTGAAAAATTGATTGCTGATTTTTCATATTCAGAATACCTCCTCGCTAGGAAGCGGATTGCTATATCATTAGGATTGGACCAAACTGCTGGCTCCCCATACTTTGCAGCTAGTAAAAGGCCGTCCCTCTCTCCCAACCAAGTCCCGTGCATGGAGGACACTACAGGTGCAATATCTCTCTGACAGGATTTGAACTGTTTCTCGTCCCATGATGCCATTGGGCAGTGAAGATGGACGACGTCTACCCTATCTTCTTGGTGGACCTTCCTCAATTCCTTCAGGGCATTTCTTCCATATGACCTAGTAAACGACATAGGAATCTTTGCCCACGGGACTCCCAAGACCCTGACTCCCTCGATATGGGGTGTTTCCTCCTTTGACTGGCGGGTAATGACAGAAACCCTGTGTCCTAGCTGCGCTAGCTTAGATGAAAGGTGGTAGACTGTGGACCCCATTCCGCCCCATCTTGGTGGGTACTCTCCAGAGATCATCGCTATGTGCATTAACTCCCCATCTGACCGGTCAGGGCGTGCTTATTGAAGAGAACGGGCGTAATGACACCACTACAATGGTTCAAAAATAAACCCATGATGGCCGAATCCCCATGAGTGATAGTCTACCTGTTCACGTGACTGTGGTAATCCCCACTAGGAACGAGGAAGCTGCCATAGTTGACACCATCAGGAGCGTGCCGACAGGTTGGTGCGATACTCTAGACTTCCTCATAGTTGACGGCAACTCCAAGGACAGGACACGTGAGTTAGCCGAACAGGAGGGTGCGACTGTTTACAACGAGCCGCGAAAGGGATATGGTCGCGCGTACAGGACTGGTTTCGCCATCGCCCCTGGCGACATTATTGTGACCATGGATGCAGATTGCACATATCCAGGGGAGGAGGTCCCAGGCCTGGTCAAGAAGCTGGTTGATGAGGATCTGAAGTTCATCACTTGTGACCGCCTAAAGAGAGCAGAGGATGGCGCGATGTCTGGATTGCATGGATTCGGCAACTGGGTGTTATCATTCACAGCAAGGGCGCTTTTCTTCTATGGAATTCATGATTCACAGTCTGGGATGTGGGTCTTCCGCAAGGAGATATTTGACAACCCCAAGATGCGCCCAACAAACGATGGGATGCCACTCTCAGAAGAGATGAAGATTAACGCAAGGAGGTGCTTTGGGAAGAATAAGGCTATCGAGGTATCCGTTCCCTACCGAATCAGGGTGGGACAGGCTGAGATCAATACCTGGGGAGATGGTTGGAAGAACCTTAGATTCCTATTCTCGAAGAGGCTTGGTCTGAATCGAGAGATTACAGATTGGGGTCCTGAGAGCTAGTCCTCTGAATCGAATGCTGCATCGGCTTCGCTTGGTTCGAATGAAGACCATGACTCAATTACCTCCATGTCCTTTGCAATCTCAGCCATCGATCTACGCCGGTATAGGATTCCAGCGAAAGATAGCGTAATAATGCTCAATACCAAGAAGGGAGCTCCGAAAGAAGCCACCCATGATTCAATACCGCCATCAGGATCAACGATTGGAACGGTGTGGACCTGCCCTGGACTAACTAAATCGCCGTCTATAGCCCACGCCTCGACCCTAGCCCACGACCCTCCGGAAACTACCCAGGGGAAACTGGAGGTCCAGATTCCATCTCCCTCTTGTTGGTCACCGTTTGTTCCGTCATCCCTGAAGTACATCGAATCAGACTGGCCGCCATAGATCAGTTGACCGCGTACCGTTTCAGTGGTGCCATCCAAATCAACCAATCTCACAGTGGTTATCACATCCGTTGGGATGCCTGACTCAACCCTCTGAACTGAAACCATTAGGTCAAACAACTCTGGCGCGCTGGACCCAACTGTGAGATTTACCGATGTGGTTGAGGTGGCCCCTCTGGAGTCCCTGACCAGAAGATCGATTCGAACTGGCCCGGGAGGGAAGGTTGCGTTCATAGACTCGCGATCACTAATCACGTCCCCATCGATACTCCATTCGTAAAGGACGATGTCATCGTCGAAGTCAAAAGATTGGGTTGCACTAATGCTAACCTGCTGACCGGGAGGAACGTACTGTCCGTTTTCCATGCCCGATATAACCGCTATCGGCCCAGTTTCTAGGACCGTTATTCCCTGGGTATGAGTCCTCTCCATTCCCCCCTCGTCCGTCAGAACGAAGGTAAGATTGTGTACACCAGCTACCAAATAATCATTGTACCATAATTCACTGGTTTTTGAATCCAGAATGGTGCCCATGATATCCGAAGTCACCGAGACTGTGAACTGATCGCCATCCATGTCCACGGACTCCCTGAAGTCGAATAGAACCGGGAGGTTCGATAGCACCTCGATGTCAGGTGCAGGAGACTCCAGAACTAGTATTGGTGCAGACTCAGAGACCGAAATTTCGATCTGATCTGAGACAGGGCCGCTACCATCATCCAGAGTTAGCGTAATTCTGTGCTCTCCTGAAGGGAGCCGAGTCTCCACGTCCCATGAGCTCCCGAGTAAGACTCCACCAAACATGTCAGACTCCCAAATGATTGAGACCAGGTCTTTGCTTTCTCCCGCTAAGGGGTCGCACAGTAGCCCGACACCAGTGTCAGGGAGATCCTCACAAGCCAAGTCCCAGTCACCGGAGCCTGTGGAGTCTAGAGTGATAATCTCGGACGAATCGGTCAGCAGTCCCGACTGTGGTCCTGAAATCTTGGCAAATGGCTGAGAGTTTCCTACTTCAACCGTTTGTGATATGGTCTCCCACTGTCCGGAGTGCTCGGGCCTCGAGTCGCTCGCCCGTAGAGTAATAGAATGGGTCCCTTTGCTGAGAGTGCCAGACCATTCGAGGGGCACCTCTGAAGAAAGTCCTGATGCTAGAAGGCCGTCCAAGTCGCTGACGAACTCGAACTTCAAATCGTCCCCCTCGGGGTCGCTGGATTCGGAGCCATCTAGTAGAACCCAGTCTGACGAGGTTGGGCCATTCCTGGTAATAGACATATTTGGTTCAGGGAGCTCGTTGTACAATTCTACGCTGAAGGTCCAAGAAATGGGGTCGTTAACCCCATCCCATGCGATTACGGATACCGAAAACGAGTCGTCTGGGGAATCCATGAACGATCTTACTATTTTCGAGGGGCAATAGGGATTATCTGGATCAGGATCGATAGCCTCGTAGGAAGCTTCGGCCCAGCACCAAAGCCCGGACCCCTCTGGGTCGAAAGTGCCGTTCAGGTCGATAGTGACGCTGGCCGTCTCTCCCAGGTATAGGGTGCCCCAAGATGATATTGGGGGCAGGGTAGATACCGAGAGTACAGGGGGTTGGTTAACCAATACGAAGTTTCTAGTCTCATTCACGCATTGTCCGGTGGCGTCGCAGACCTCCAGAGTGACTTCCTGACTCCCATCTGAGAGACAGTATTCCGACCCTTCCAGATTAGCAGTGAAGAGAGATGAGTTCACAGTTTCCTGGGATGAGCATGAATCGATCAGGTCCCCGTCGATATTGCTAGTCCAAGTATATGCAAGATCGTCGAAGTCCAAGTCCCAGCTGTTGCTGGCGTCGAAGATGATCTCGCTTCCGCTGGGAAACTCTTCCCCTTCGAGAGGTGTCTGCCACTGGATGAATGGAGGTTGGTTGCTGAGTTCCATTCTGCAGAAGACAGTTTCATCGGAGTCCAGAGGAAGTTGATTTGAGTCGTTGTGAACACCATCATACTCGCAACCCACAAACGCGGAATTTGTGGATGACCATCCTTGGAGTGGCGTCCACCTCTGACCGATGAAGGGGCCATACTCGGATACCCCCTCATACGGCTGGTTAGCGAATAACTCACTCTCGAATTGCTCGAATGAGATGTTTACTGCGGCGAATGGAATGTTGAGCAGGTTCTGATTGATGGTATGTACTTCTATGCTCCACATCACGTCCAAGATAGTGTCCTCTTCCTCGTACTGAGGAGTCTCGATAAGCCCGGAGGATATCCATCGTAGGTGTGAGTTGGATTTCAACATGAATGTGCTCGAAGCGGATGAGTCCTGCACTAGGGATGACTCAGTGAAATTGACGAAGGTTTCGATGAGTACTGGTAGCTCTTCACATATCAGAGATATCCTGCTTGCAACCAAGCTGTCATGTGAATCTAGACTCAGACAGTGAGAGTCGCTATCGTGGATCACGCTGTTGGAAAAGGTCGAGGGCAGGTCTCCATTCGCCACCCAAAGCATCCCGCCCTGTCCACTGAGGTCCAATCCATCGATCTGAGCATCAACCTCGTTCAGGAGCACTGTGTAATTGGATGAATCTGAGTTGATTGCGAGGTCATCGAGAATCACATATCCTGGGAAGATCGTCCCACTATTGTCGATATCCAAAGCCGGCTCTTCGATCGCGGAGGTAATCGTAGTGGAGATTAGCTGCAGATCGATGCTGTCCCTGACGACAACTCCCCTCTGATCACCATCCGATGTGCATGAGTTGCAAGACACGTTCTTGCCACCGCTAGTCACGTAGTTTGATCCTGAGAAGTAGATTCCAGCCCCGTCACTAGAGCCAATGCCATTTCCGGAAGTGTGGACGGAGGAGAGTTCGACATTGCCCGAATCGGAAACGTACACTCCGTGATCGAAGTTCCCCTCGCTGACAAGATTGGAGATTCTAGGGTGGAACTCTGAGAAGGTGACTCCGTTTGCCGAATTGTCCCTCACTGTCCAGTCGCTTCCTATCACACCTCCCTTAGCCATGACCACGCCTGATCCAGATGAGTTCTCGACCAATAGGCCGTGGACCTCGGCTGGGCCCTTCGTGGTCCAGCTCGTGCTCCTGAAGAGTACCCCTGCCCCCTCATGGGCACTAAGCGGGGCAATGGGGCCATTATCCCTGATAGTTAGATTCGAGAGATAGGTGGATGAATCTGTCGTGTATGCCCTGAACCCCACTAGTGGGTTGTCCTCGATGATGGCGTTGGTCACCCTCACTCCCGAGGTGTTCAGATCGAATGCAGCCCCTATCCCCAAACCTGGCGTCTTGGCTCCGGGGCCCCCAGTACCCCTTATCTCAAGGTCCTCGAAGATTGCGTTTGTCTGCAAGTTAGAGTAATTTGTGTGATCGAACCTCTCCACCAGCACCCCTCTGTACTGGCAGTCCTCCACCTTGGTGTTGAGGAATGTGGGGCGAGTTGTCGCATCCTGAGATATGTGCCTAACGATAATCCCGTTGTCTGACCTCGTCACGTTGGAATTGGTGAATAGGGGTATAGAATCCTCCACCCAGATTCCCGCAGCAGCAGCCAGTGTAGCTCCAGACACATTGTGAATGGATAGCCCATCCCAGAGTCCCCCGGAGTTGTACCACAAATTGACGCCTCTGGTGATCACGTTGCTGATTGAGGCACCGTGAATGATGGGCGAGGAGAGGCTGCCTGACGAGATTCCTATGCCATATCTCCAGGATAGCGAAGATCCGTGGAGGTCCTGCCCCCCTCCATCTATCACCAGATCGGTGATTATGGGGGACGCACCATCGAAAAGGTCCACTGCGACCCTGTCCGCATTACTTACTGTGAGGTTCGCAATCCAAGGATCGCTTCCGTAAACCGTGATTCCGAACTCGGAATTGACGATCGAGAGGTTCTCAATCGTGGAACCTAGATTTTTAGAACTGGAGTTGAACTGTATTCCACCGTGTTTTCCTATGCTTGAGTCGATTGCCACCGGGGAGGAGGCTGTTCCCTCTATGGATATCCGCCCGTTTACCCCTATCCTTTCTCCGTCTCCGACCAAGATTTGCGTCCCTGCCTGGATGACCAGCACCTGGTTTGACTCGACCAAATACCCGTCTGGAAGTTCGATTATACCGCTCCAAACGGTGGTTGAGCGTGGAGCGCTGGCGGATGCCCCCGATAGCAGGGGGGCCAGTAGGAGCAACATCACGAGCGTGGCTCCCAGACGCATAGGCTCTGCCATTGGCAGTCACTGTTAATCACTTGCGGGAGCTGATTCGGACAAACTTCTTGGGATAGCAGGAGTCATAAGCAGCCATTGAGGCCGGTAGTGCATATGTCCTCGCTAGCTTGGATCCTAATCTCCTGCGAGCCCGGTCGTGAGAGGGACGTCTACAAGCAGCTCCTACAGATTCCAGCAATTTCAGAGGTCTCCGTGGTTTACGGGGAGCTGGACTTGGTGGCCAGAATTGACTTCGAAAGCGAGAAGGAAATGTCGAAATCACTGATCGGCGAGATGAGGCACGTCGAGGGGATCAGGAAGACTGAGACCCTGATAGCGGTGGAGGTCTGAATCATGCCGGTGGGATTCGTGCTGATAACGACCGAGCCGGGCAAGGAGGTCAGTGTCAGAGAGAAGGTCTCGCAGATCGATTGCGTGAAGGGGATCTGGGTAGTCTTCGGCAACTTCGACTGCTTCGTCAAGGTTGAGGCCGATGAGGAGTCGGAGCTTACCGAAGCGATAGTCCAAGGGATCAGAGGAGTCCCGGGTATCGTCGACACCAGGACCCTCATAGGCGCCGAGATCTGAGCTAGAGCTCCCTCGAGAGCCTCTGAGTGAGCTCCCTAGATGCATTTCCGCACCCAGCTGCCCTCATCCTGACTATTGCCTCCTTCCAGCTGGATAGCCTGTCTTCCCTGTTGATGACGCCTCTCCAGTACCACCAGTGGGATACCGCCCTCCTGTGGGATGCCAAGTCCTGCCTGAGTGATTCTATTTCGAATGAAGCATGGGCCTCCGTCAGCCATTTGGGTGGTTCCGAGAAGGTCTCGAGAGCCATGTGAATCATCCTTATCCTGTCAAGATGGTTAGTCGATTCCTCGATGTGCCTCCAAACGGAGTCCGTTGCCTGTTCGGATAGAGCGTCGCTCTGGGATGCAACCGAGAGTCTCGCCCTCAGATCAAGAGAGGGTATCCTGGGGTCATCTGGGCCCATACGGCTCTCTATGGATTCCCGGGCCATGGAGGCTTTCTCCAAATCCTTTGTCTCAAGCGCAAGGGAGTGCCTCAGGAGGTCGATGGACAGTGACGCCAGCTCCCTGTCCTCTGGATCCAGCTCGGATACGTCTATCGAGTCCGCTCCGGAAAGGAGCTCCTCTGCTAGCTCGGCCTTGATCGATCCCGGGAGCCTGTCGTCGTACCTCCTCACCAATGAGGAAATCTCGGCCCTCACTCGTTCTGAGGGCTGCATGGCGGATATTGCCGAGGCCTCAAGCTCGTCCGCAGATTTCCAGTCCCCCTCTAGTCTGGCGAGTCTGGCGAGCCTCAGGTCCCGACCGGGTCCCTCGCCAAGTGACTCGATGTGGATGGACGCTATGTCCGGCTCCCCCCTCTCCAGAGCGAGGTCGATGGCCATCTCGACCAGACCTTCCTCGGGCGACAGTGAGATAGCGTGATCGAGTACGACTGCTGCTGCTGCGGAGTCGACGCTGGTAATCTCCCTGACGCTCTCCGACACCCACTCGGGATCGATGTCCTCTCCCGACTCAATCCTATGATGGGCTTCCATCCTCCTGGCTCGGGCGCCTGACCTCTTAGACCACATCTCGGCAAGCTTGGAGTGAATCTCCATATTTCCATCGGCTATAGCTGCCCTTCTGACGTTTCGAACCAGGTGATGGGGCTCGACCAGGGTTCCCGACCACCTCAGAATGGCAGATTCATCTAGCTCCTCTGTTCCATCCGGACCTAGCATCTCGCCAACCTCCAGAGGCAGAGGAGATGCGGATAGCTCGTCGAGTGATAGTGAGGCTTCCTCAGAGAGCCTCCGGAAGACAGTGGTCTCGACGTACTCCTGGACCGCTCCGGAGCCAGGCAGCTCGTCTTCTGGGGACCAGAGCTTGATCCCAAGAGGATGTCCGGCCATCGCTCCGACTACCTCCTCTGCTAGCTCCTCTTCCATATCCTCCGGAAGTAGCTCCCTGGCAGGGATTGGCTCCAGTCCCTCGAGCCTGAGTGACTCGAATCCCCGCAGCTCTGAGAATGGGTTCGGCGCTCTGGTGACCAGGAGGACGGAGCATGAAGTGCCGGAGCACTCCTCGAGAAGCCTCTGCGTTGCTGGAACGTGCCTCTCGCTTGACTGCTGAGCCTCGTCTAGAACCAGGAGGGTCTTCTTGGAGTCTACCTTGTTAGAGGTCGCTTCTATCGATGAGGGAGCTCCCCTACCGAGCCACATTGATGCAATGGAGGATGTATCGGAGTCGGTGGAGCAGGTCGCCCACCTGACGAGCCACCCGGCCTCCATCAGGGAGCTAGCTACCGCGGATGCCACAGAGGTCTTCCCCATTCCAGGCAGTCCCTCGAGAGCGAAGCTGCTGCCTCCCTCCAGTCCGGATGAGAGTGTTTCGACTAGGCCATCCCTCCCGTAGAGCACCGGGGTTTCGGGCATGGGCCCTACAACCCGTCCTGTTGAGCTCTTTTTGGCACCCTCCCCGGAGGAGGCAGCCTCTCGGCCTGAGTCGGTGATGTGGTAGACCTTCCTCTTCCTGTGGGCCCCGATGACGCGAGCGGACCTAGACGTAACCAGCCCCTCTCCCTCCAAGCCCTTCAGCGGGGGATGGAGGGCGGAGCGGACCACTCCTAGATGCTCGGCCATGCCCGCCAGCGAGATCGCCCTAGGCACGTCCCAGGAGCCCTCCAGATCCCTGCCATAACCGGCGAGGAGGGTGAGGATCTCGTGCTGGCGCTGACTGAGCACGGTAGTCCGTCTTGCAAAGTGTAAATCAAACCCCGCGGCCGTCGCTTCAATCGCAATGGGAGTGAAACAAGGCGATTTGGAGCTCCCGGCGGAGCCTGGCGTGTACCTTTTCAAGCGTGCAGACGAGCGCGTGATGTACGTAGGGAAGGCCACGGACCTCAGGTCCAGGGTCAGGTCCTACTTCGCCAAGAACCCAGACAGGGAGATGATCCCGAGACTCATAGAGGAGGCGGAGAAGGTCGACTTCATCGTGACACAGAGCCCCTCGGAGGCGCTAGTCCTCGAGCGGCAGCTCATCAGGACCCACCAACCTAGGTACAACTCACAGCTGAAGGACGGCAAGTCTTTCCCGTTCATCGCCATGACCTCCGACGAGAAGCCGAGGATCCTCTACACCAGGCACCCGCCCGAGGGGGCCAAGATCTGGGGGCCAGTCCCCGACCCCGGGGCCGTCAAGCTGGTCATCAAGCTCCTGCGGAGGCACTTCGGGATCCACGACAAGAGCGCCAAGGCCCCCTTCGGCTTCATCGAGACCGGGGGCGACGAGGGCTACGCTGAGAGGGTGAGGGCCGCGCAGAGCGTCCTGGACGGGAATGCCACCCCACTGATTGAGAGCCTCCAGGAGGAGATGGACCAGGCCTCGGGTAGGATGGACTACGAGAGAGCGGCCCTGACCAGGGACATGATCGTCTCGGTACAGACCGCGATGGCGGAGAACATCGTCTCGAGCAGGTTCTACCAGGACTGCGACGCCGTGGGCTTCGGCTCCCACGGGGACAGCGGGTGCCTGGTGATACTCCATGCTAAGGAGGGGATGGTCCAGGGCCAGGAGGACTACCCCCTGATACACAGGGGGGACGTGTCCGACTCGGTCTCCCTGGTCCTCTCGGAGCACTACGCCAACAGGAAGCCTCCGAAGACCCTGCTGGTCCCGACACCTCTGGGGGAGTCGATGACGGAGTGGCTCTCCCAGAGGAGGGGGGGACCGGTCCGAGTCAGGGTCCCTGCCAGGGGCGAGCTCGCCAAGCTGAGATCGATGGCCGACAGGAACGCCGAGATCGGGGTGATGAGGATCGTCAGGTCCGGGACAGGGAACCTGGAGAAGGCAGCCGCGGACGATGGAGCTAGGCTGCTGGGAGTCCCCTCCCTGGACCACATAGTGTGCTTCGACATGTCCCAGTCACTGGGGCAGGAGCGGGTGGGCGCCTCCGTGGTCCTCAGGGAGGGCAGGCCCTCCAAGAAGGAGTACAGGACGTACCGGGTCAAGTCGGACAAGGCGATGGACGACCTCTCAATGATGAGCGAGGTGGTCCTCAGGTGGATAGCCAGGCAGGAGGAGCTGCCGGACCTGCTGCTTCTGGACGGGGGGGAGACTCACCTCTCCGCCATAGAGAGGAGCCTCGGCGACAAGGCCGATCTACTCCTGGTCGCTGCCCTCGCGAAGAGGGAGGAGACGCTTTTCATCACCGGGCGGGAGCCTCTGGTCCTCGATAGGAGGGGCAGGGTCATGGTGCACGCCAGGGACGAGTCGCACAGGTTCGTCAACCAGTACCACAGGAAGCGGAGGTCGAAGGGGGCCCTCAGGGACCCGCTGGAGGAGGTGCCGGGCATCGGGGCCGAGAAGATCCAGTCCCTACTGAGGCACTTCGGGGGGAGGAAGGGCATCAAGCACGCCAGCGTGAACGACCTGATGGAGGTCCCGGGGATCGGCAAGGAGATGGCCAAGAGGATAAGGGCCCACCTGCACGGGTGATCCGATGCAGGAGAGGGACCCGCACGCGAGGCTCGACTCCGCGCTCCGGGAACTGTACGGGGGAGATCTCCCAGGAGACATCCCCCGCAGGTGGGAGAGGTTCGCTGACGTGGCGATCCTGCCTAGCGGGGCGTTCGCCTCCGAGGAGTGGGCCCATCCGGGCCTGTGGCCTGCGGTGGCGCTCGCGCTGGGCGCGGGCAGGCTGGCCAGGATGGGCGAGGTAACCGGGGAGCTCCGGGAGAGCGGGGTCGAGATGCTGATCGGGGACGACGACTGGGTCGTTCGGAGGGAGAGCGGGGTGGACTACGGCTACCGCATGTCCTCGTGCATGTTCTCGGCCGGGAACGTCAACGAGAGGAGGAGGATGGG
>JAYZLO010000022.1:0-10851 GCA_036154175.1 Thermoplasmatota archaeon
GTAGCGGGTGGTGGATTTGAACCACCGGTCTCCGGGTTATGAGCCCGACGAGATAACCTGACTACTCCAACCCGCTGTCACTCCGCCTAGGATACGGTTATTTGAAGCGCGCGGGGTTAGAAATTCCATATATGATGGTAACAGTATTGTGATGCCAGCATTCCGGTTGTACCTGAAACCCCTATGGTAGGCCACTTGCTGATCCAGAATGCTACCCTTGTATTGCCTGAAAAGATTGTAGACGGGGACTTGCGGGTCAAAGGAGGTTCTATTTCTGAAATAGCTATTGGAGGTGGCTTGGACAGTCTAAAAAATGAATCTGTGATTGATGCTACAGGATTGCACTTACTCCCAGGAGTCATTGATCCGCACGTGCACTTCAGAGAGCCCGGAAATACCGAGAAAGAGGACTTAGAAAGTGGAAGTAGAGCAGCAGCTGCTGGGGGAGTTACATCATTTCTTGATATGCCAAATAATAATCCCAATACAATCGATCGACCTTCATTGGAAAGGAAAATTTCTCTTGCATCCAAGAAATCGATCACTCATTATGGTTTCTTCATCGGAGCGACCAAGGACAATATCAGTGATTTACAAAGTGTACAAGGAATGGATGGAGTGTGCGGAATTAAGATTTTCATGGGCAGTAGTACTGGAGACTTACTCGTACATGAGCAAGAACACTTGGAAAATATTTTTGCAAACACTGGAGGAGTCATAGCAACTCATGCAGAAGATGAAGAACGACTTCAGCAACGTAATGTTAAGTTCAGTCATCGCACAGATATCGCTTCTCATGCCGAGAATAGGGATGTAGAATGCGCTTTTTTGGCTACGAAAAGAGCCGCATCGTTAGCGATGAAGCATAACCACAGACTTCACATCGTCCATCTTACCAGTGGAAAGGAGGCAGACTGGTTATATGATAAAAAGGGAGATCTTATCACTACGGAAGTTTGTACACAGCACCTGACCTTCGATCAGAATGATGTTGAAAGGCTGGGAGAGAGGGTATTGATGAACCCTCCAATTCGATATGATGAAGATCGGGAAACTCTTTGGAAGAGGTTGAAAGACGGAACGATAGATTGCGTTGTAACCGATCATGCCCCTCATACCCTTGAGGCTAAAGCCGCTGGATTTCCCCATGCACCAGCTGGAATGCCTGGAGTCGAGACCTCTTTACCACTAATGCTGACCCATGCCAAAGAAGGGAAGTGCAAAATTACAGATATTGCTAAATGGATGTGTGCTGGACCGGCTCAAGTCTATGGAATCAAAAACAAGGGCTCTCTAACCGAGGGTTTTGATGGAGATTTGACTCTAGTGGATATGGAGGCGTCAAGAATCATCACAGATTCAGATACTTGGACAAAGGTTGGATGGACGCCCTACAGTGGCATGGAACTCACAGGATGGCCGATGTATACTATCGTTGATGGAGAAGTTGTCCATATGAGGAGACCAGGGGGTTCACTCAAAGGAGAATCTGTAGGTTCATCGGGATCATCTGGCAGAGTATTGAAGTTCAGAAATTAAATGTCCCAAGGTACTAGTCTTCACAGTCATCCGCATCTGAATCATTTCAACAATAATTCTAGGCTTACATATTGCTTTCTTCTTCAGAAGACTCAGCTTTGGCCTCTTCTCCAGATTCTAATGAGGATTCTTCTGAGAAATAATTGTCATTCTGTTTGTATCCAGGTAAGTCGAGCTCCACGAGCAGCTGGAGGTCTGCAGTTCTGTGTACTGTAGCTCCTCCCGAAGAGAATGAATAGACGAAGTCTCCCATGAAAATAGATCTTCTGATACTAGTAGAACCAGTCCACCAGCTCGAAAGACCTTCCTCATTGTAGAAACCTGAGTGCTCAACTTGGCCATGGCTGTCTAGTGTCCCATTCTGCGTGTCTACGAAAATCATCTGGAGTACAGAGACGTACTGGTAACTGGAAGAGGAGTATACTCTTCCGTCAACTTCAATTTGGTCGAATAAGTATCTGTGGGAAGAAAGAGGTACTGCAAGGAGCGATTCGGGGGGCCAATATGTGAATGCCTTGTGCTCGTAGGTAGCTTCGGAGTATGACCAAGACCAGCCACAAGTCAAGATATCCAAGCAGTTTTCATCAGTATATGCCGGAGTTAGAGGTATCGTGTCTGAAAGTATAGGACTGCTAGTGTTGCTGACATCGAAAAGAGAAACCTGTGTAGTTGACCAGTCCAGACCTAGACCATCGTCTCCACCCGCTATTCCGATAGTTAGTAGATTGTCGTCATCTAATGGATGTATGTAAGTTGATACGCCAGGTACGTGCAGTTCCCCGAGTATCGCCGGATTGAAAGGGTCAGAAAGGTCCAAAACCCAAAGTGGATCAATATTCATGAAAGTCACTAGGTAACCTCTGTCACCGACAAATCTCGCGCTCCAGATAGTCTCACCAGTGGCAATTTCACCAATGAACCCTACGTGGTCGAGATATCCAGCACCATTATCCATTAGGACGGTAACTTGGTTTGTAGGCCCAGTCCAAACAGGTTCACCGTTTTCATCGGTCTCGGCGTCCCTCCACCACATCCCCCAGTTATCGAGGGTAGAGGCTATTCGGATTGCGCCCTTATACTCGCTAATTGAGAATTGGTCGTTTACTGTCCCTTCGACTCTACCTGAAGCAGAGTAAGAGGTATGGTTCGCATCGCTGATGTCGAATGAATGGATGTTTGTAGCATCCTCCCAATCTGAATTCCGCCAGAACCACCACCAGTCGTTAGCTGGTTCGGCTAGAATCAACGTGTTCTTCGAGGAGTATACATGAGCCCATGATGATGTTATGTGATCTACCTCAAGAGTAATCTCTTCTTTCAGGATCTGGATGGTCATGATTGTAGTGAATCCTCTTCCTGCGCTATCCGAGCTAGCAGAAAATTCAGAGCATTCCTCATATGATAAAGGATGCTTGTATAATCCTTCTTCGGTCATTTCGTAGATATGAGGAACAAAGTCATCCAGAGACAGGTTTGAGATTAAGTTCTCATTTTCTAGAATTGTCTGGTTCATTGATTTATTCCAGATGTCCATCCTATCATCTAAGTCTTCTATTGACCAGTACCCGCTAGGGAGATCTACCCAGTTCCTAATCCCATCATCTAAGTGTGACCAGAGGTGTGTTACTGATCTCACGGTACCATTGACCAACCTGGCAGTGTGATAATCCCCCTCGATGTATAGCTCCTTCTCAACAGAAGGAGATGATTTATCGGATATATCCACAACTGTGTATTTCACTAGATTCTGAACCCTCATGTAAGTGTATGAATGATGTTCATCAATATCGTTTTCATAATTCACCGTTACCTGCTCCGACATTAGATTCCTGAGTTCGCTATCATCAGGAAGTGTCCAGTAGTAGATTGATGAGGAGATGACAAGTCTGTCACCGTCAATCATCATCTGTGTTGGATTGCCCTCAATTGTCAGATTCGACTCAAGCGTAAGGTTACCGAACTCTGGAACTCCCATTATCAGGAGTAGCTGTCCATTCAGCATGTAAATGTGGTATCCGTCAGTCTTCAGGAAATCTGCCTCATCCACTCCAGACTCCTGGTTATTAGTTCCTGAAAACTCTCCCTCTCTGGAAGGTTCACTATTTCCTTGGTTGGTAGAGGTTCCTATGGCTTCTACTAAGTCTCCTGAATCTAGAGTCGCCCCTGTGTCTTCAGCGAACGCCGTGTCATCCATCATCCTCATCCAAGGATCTGAAATCCAGTGCCAGTAGCTTTGCTGGTCTAGGTTTACAATCATCTCGTCATAAACTGCCCTTTTGAGGTCATTCAGAAGGGAATCGCATGCATCGTATTTCTGAAGTACCGGTGAAGAGCGAGTTCTTTCTGGTAGCTCTAGTTGGGGGTAGTCACCCTCTAGCACGTCAATTGTCTCATCTATTGCATCTGTGATGTCATCAATCGCACCTAGACAGCCAGATCCTAAAAAAAGGAATATCGCTAGTAATGCTCTCGGCTTCCCTCTGTCCATGTTGTTGCCTTCATCTATTTTTTTTGAATATTTCAGTTTCGTTATTTTCAGTTTTTCACAAACGTGTAAGGTTTTCGAGATCCGTAGGAAAGAGAGGGTTTGTATTGTACGGTGCCGGGTCTTCGGATCCATCATCATCTTCCCTCGTCGTTTCAACGCCACCGGTGTGATCACTGGTGACGAGGCTGCGTGTGCCAGCCAAGAAAATCAAGGCGGCAACCTGCATGTCCAGTGCTTGGTCCATAGAAGGCTAACATCGTCATTTGTAATTTAAACGAATTGGCTGTGTGCTTCATCCATAATCAGCTGAAATGGTGCGAACACCGGGAGTTGAACCCGGGTTAGCAGGTTGGGAACCTGCTGTCATAACCACTAGACCATGTCCGCATGATTCACGCGAAATGAATCAGTAATTTAGAGGCTCGCTGGGGGCTTAATACTATTAATCATACAATTCTTCTTAGAGATTCCATTGCAGAGTCTGCCTCTGAGAGGTATCTAAGGCCATCATCAACTCTTCCCTCGGAAATGGCCCTCTCTGAGTCTATGAGGCACTTCTCTGATCGTATTCTCATAGGATCATCGGGTTTTTTTCCTGATGAGTCGAGTTTCTTACGGAGTTTCTTCCAGTCTTCATTCAAGAAAATCAGCATCTCTCTTGCCTCCTCAACACTTGATGTGAATTCCTCAATGTCGCTAGTAACGCTGTCTAACTTTTCTGAGGATTCAATCCAGTCTCCTGTGGTGGCAAGATACTCGATCTCATCTATCCTCTCAATCCACTTTGACCTCTCGTCGCCGGAAGGGAGTTTTTCCTCGATAGTCTGCCTTTGTCTCAAAGCTCTTTGAACTGAAGTTTTTGCTTCGTTAACTCTTCTTATTGACCTGACGATCCCCTCCGCGAGACCGATGGCCATTGAGGCATTGCCCATACTATTCGCTTCCTTTGCCTCTTTGAGCCTTTCATAAGCATCCTGAGTAGTGCCCTCTTCAGCACCATTAATTGCATTTTGAGCCTCAAGGATTGATATTTCTGCCTTATGAATAAGACCTTCTACATTCCCCATCTGAGAAGGTATCTCAGAAACGATTGATAGAGCGTACTGAGGGTCTTCTTCTTCTATTGCTTTCTTGGCTGCATCAAGAGTTGCAGTAATACTATCTACAATATGGCCATCATGCGAGCCAATGGACTCCTCTGCTTTGGAAATAGCATCCATGGCATTTTTCCAATACTTCACAATAATCTCGGACCTATATTTCGCCTTTCTGAACTTCTCCTCTGCCGAACGTAGAGAGCCGTTTTCGATTTCTTCCATAGCCTTTTCAAGATAGGTCCTTGATTGCCCTGTTCTACCTACAATTTTTTCTGAACGTGAGATAGAGTCTTCCACTTGAAGTCTAATTTCCTCTAAATCCTCCAAGTAAGATTCAATTCGATCAGCCTCCATTTCAGCCTTTTTTATCAGATTGAGCCCCGTCTCAGGATCAGCCCACCCTTCCTCTCGAGCAGTCTTGAGAAGAGAGTTGGGTTGCTGCATCAATGCAGATCCAGATTGAATATCCATGATTCGCAATTCTACCTTCTTTAGTCGAGATGCGAAAATTTTCCTCTCTTCTTCAAGGCCATCCTTGGAAAAAATTGCTGGGATTGTGGAGAAAAGGGCAGGGACTGCGATGACGTACAATGACTCAATACTTGAGTTAGCCAGAATTATTGGTAGTGCCAATCCAAAACCTAGGGAAGTACTGAGTCCCCTCCACCTTCTAGACTTTACATCTGATGAGAGGATCCTAACTGAGCTAAGGAAGAGTATTAGCACTACGAAAATAAGTAGGATTATTCCTATTGATAGTCCTTCGTCCACTCTACTTACTTCACTGAAGGCTAAAATTGGAGGCCATAAGATACATGATGCAGTAGAGGTTCTAGTTTTTTGAATAGGACCAAAATCTAGAAGATCCGGCAATAATAGAGCACCGCTGAATAGAAAGAGTACTGGACCAAATCGGAATAACGCTCCAGATTGGCTCCCTAAAGAGAAAAATAGCCATAATGCACCGATTGAGACAAGAAGCATCTGACAGACGAGTAAACCCTGTTCGACTCTTTTTTGCTGTGATGCGATTGCTCGTTCAGGGTAGTCGGGTAGCATCACCATGATGTCATTAGGATGCCACGAGGTCAATATGTATGCGGTAAGATGTGTAGAAATTTTCGATGATTATTTGGAACGAAAGGTTCTGTAAAATAACAATACTGAGCCTAAGATAACTATTGTGGAAATTAACAGGGCTGATATTTGAGTACTTTCTTCTTCATTTTCGAAAGTAATTTCGATTGGAAGATGCCCACTTGAACCAGACGAAGCGCTGTCCCAATGTAATGAAATTCCATCCATCGTTTCATTGATTATTTCGAAATTGAATTCAATTGTCTTAATTTCGGGGCCAGAGTCGAGAGAGGCCGAAATAGGTTCATCTATCCATCTTCCACAAATATCAGATAAGCAAATTCGTGCGAAGGCTGGGTCGCTTCCTTGGTTTTGTAAAGTAACTATCAAAGTAGCTTCCCCCCCTACTTTGGGATCTCCGGAGAACTTGGTATCGATAATACTAATATTCGCTCCTCTCATTGGTAAAACAGTCAATTGGATCACTTCTTGAATGGTATTTCCTTTCGAGTCGGTGGCAGTTAGAACTATCTCATGACTCCCCTGGGAAAGATCTGGAATCAGGATTCTTTGGTCCAAAGTCCAGTTTTCCTCAAGGAGTAGGATATTTTCATCTATTGAAACGGACCATGAAACCTTGTCAATTGAATCCAAATCGTCAAATGAATGAAGAAGATCGAGTCTTAATTCATCGCCTTCGTGTATTTCATCGTCAAACTCTATCGGTAGATTATCCCAAAATAGTCTGGGAATTATTGTTGGAGGATTGCCATCTAGAACCCTGACTATGCATTCGCTCATAACTGAATTACCTGCCTCATCTGTGGTGACAAGAATCATACTTATTTCTGTTGGATCTCTTTGAAAATGCCTCTCAACCAATCCGAATTCTACTCCGTTTACCCCTGATCCTTGATTTGCTGTAAAGTGGAATAATTGCTGGGATACCCCATATTGTCTCCAACCTTCTGAGATGTTCGTGTAAAGCTCAAGATAAACTGGTAGTCCGGATTCATCGGACCCCATCACCTCAAATCTCAATTCACTTCCAGAAGTCACTTCGATTAAAGAAGGAAGGGCAAAGATCTCTTCTTGTGAGTCTCCTCCAAATGTTAAGTTTCCAGACCATGATGGAGCAATTCCGTCGATAAATGCTATTTCATTCCAGAATGAGGCCTGTCCATGATAGTCATAACAAGTAGCATTGACTGTAATCTCATCCCCATGCAAGAACCCTAGATCTGCAGGGATAAAATCAAACCAAGTATTGTTAATTGTTGAGACTTGCATCTCACCGTTGCTTATTGTCCACTGAATATCGGGGGAATCCAGGGGGCTGTCACTACATGATGCAACGTAGGTGGAGGTGCTTTCAGATGATATCACGGAGAGAGATGGTGGAAACCTGGCTCCGGTTAGAACAGGGGGATCATTTTCCCCGATTGTAATTCTGATATCGGAAGCTACAGGTGCATCTGACCTATTGACTATGAATTTCCCAGGATTTCCGTTAATAATCTCAGCCATTGGACTGTATTTGTATTCCCATCCAACTGGTAGACTGATATGTAGTGGAACTTCTTCAGCCATAGCACCTACCCTTGGCAGATCTATAAGCCTCAGATATCTTGCATCGGAAAAACCGGAAATATTTGCAGACTCGCGCCAACCCCATAATCCGTTAGTTCTGTTTACTGGTCCTACTTCTGGAGGAATTATTGTCAGCTGTTTGTCTCCAGAGAGAGTCATCGGTTGATAATCAAAGCTACAGCATCCTGCAGATTCTGCATCCGTCCAATTCCTTGCTTCGGATACCATTGAAGCAAATTGCTCGGATTCCTCTATGTCTACCCAGCCATCAGAGTTTCCAATAATTGTATCAATCTGCCCAAGGAGTCCTAGTGATCTATTTTCAAGTAATTCGGTGCCATAACCCTCCATAACTGTCACTTCAAGTGACCACGAGGCATTTATCGAAGAATATTGAGATATATTGCCTGAAAAGTTCAGGAAAGAGTGTCCATCGATTGTAAACAATGTATCTTGGTCTAAGGAACCACTATCCAAATTTACATCTCGCAATTGATTTTCTTCCGGTACTGGAATCTGGAGTGTCATAATCAAAAAGACAACAAAAATAAGATTTTGTACACCAACCTTCGAGGTCATTTTATTCTACCTTTTTTATCCATAGATTATCTGCGAGCCAGAGAAATCTATTCCAACAGGAATAATCCTTTTTTCTTCGTCGAGTTTGTTAGTTAGTTGTTGTCTCAGAGAATCTTCACCGTAAACCAAAAAGAAGCCTCCAGACCCTGCACCTAGTAATTTGGCACCCTTAGCTCCAGATGAGATTAGTTGATTATACAATTTATCGATCGCGTCATTACTGACATTTGGAGAGGTTTCTCTCTTCGCCAGCCAGGAAGAGTTGAGTAGTAGCCCCAATGAGTCCAGATCTCCAGACTCCATCATTCCAGCAGCTAAATCAGCATGATCTCTAATCTCTTTTAGACTAGAATTCTTACTTTCGATATCCTCAACAACTTGAGAGAGAACCTTGTTTGCACTCCTAGTTAGTCCTGTGAAAACTAGGCTAAATCTGTTTGAAATCTCCGTAATTAACTCATCTGATACATCAATTGGTTCCACCATAACTCCATTTGATCCGAAGCTGATAGAGTTAATCCCTCCAAATGCGCCAGCATATTGATCTTGACGACCGATTGGGGCGCCTAAAATTTCTATTTCTATCTTGCAAGCCTCTTCTGCTAGTTGTTCCTTGGAAATTTTTCTTCCATGGAAAGCATGCATAGCATGGAGCAGCCCTACTGTAACTGAAGAAGAGGATCCGAGGCCGGTGCCTCTCCCAGGAATATCGGCAATCGTTGTAATTTCAACTCCAGATTCTGTACCAGTTAAACGCATGGCCTCCCTAACTAAATCATGCTGAACACCATCTATCGATTCTGCATTCTCGGTAGATGAGTATGAGACTCTTATTGAATCGTCAAATCTCCTATTTATGGTTACATACACAAATCTGTCGATTGCTAGAGATACCACCCTCCCTCCCGATGAATTGTTCATTGAGAATTGATCCAAGTCAGTTCCACCGCCGCAGAAAGATACTCGCAAGGGCGTTCGGCTAATTATCACGCTATTATGAGAGAGAGTATCACTCATCAAGACGCCGGTGGGTAGAAAATTACTATCCCGAGTAATGACAAGGCATATGAAAGAGCGACTGCCGGGGGCAAGAGAGAGTCATGGGCGATCTAGTTACTATGGATGACCTGACTAATGAGGAAATTGTTGCAATCCTCGATGATTCAGAGAGACTGGTTCCTGTCGCTAAGGGAGTGGTTAATCTACCACTGCTTGAAGGAAAGGTCCTAGCAAATATGTTCTTCGAGAATTCAACGAGAACGCGAATGTCTTTCGAGACTGCGATGAAGAGGCTTGGAGGTTCGGTCTTGAATTTTAGTTCCGTTGGAACATCTGTTTCGAAGGGTGAGACACTGTATGATACAATGCAGATGATTGATGGATATGCTGATATTGCAGCAATTAGGCACCCTAGGCAGGGAGCTGCTCAATACAGCGCAGATGCGGTAGAAATTCCTATCCTCAATGCAGGAGATGGAGCTGGGAATCATCCCACTCAAACTATGCTTGATCTCTTTACAATCCGTCAGTCTCATGGAGATCTCGAGGGTTTGAATGTAGTCCTAGTTGGAGATCTAAGATATGGAAGAACAGTGCACAGCCTATCTCATGCATTGGTTAGATTCGGAGCAAGTCTCACCCTAGTATCGCCTGGAACTCTTAAGATGCCCGAGGAGATTGTTTCTGATCTTAGATCCCAAGGGTCAGAAGTTGCAGAAACTGAATCCCTTCAAGAACAGATTAACCATGCAGATGTAATATACATGACTAGGATTCAAAAAGAGAGGTTTCCAGATGAGGACGAGTACGCAAAGGTAGCTGGAATTTTCAAATTAAACTCCTCTGATTTGAGTGCTGCGAAAAAGGGTATGATTGTCATGCATCCCCTTCCAAGAGTTGATGAGATCGACCCCAATGTAGATTCATCGGATCATGCAAAGTATTTCGAACAAGCATTCAACGGCGTTCCAACCAGAATGGCTTTGCTATGCAGAAGCCTAGGTGTTGAAATTCCTAAGGAAGTGAAATGATGTCTGAGATGCGAAGAGTCACGGCAATTAGAAATGGAACAGTCATAGATCACATTCCATCAGGACGGGCAATGCAGGTAATTAGAATCCTTAGGATAGATACATCCAGAGCAACTCCTGTATCTCTTGTAATGAATGTTCCGAGTGATAAGCTTGGAAGGAAGGATGTACTAAAGATTGAGGATAGAGAGTTGAGTAGGGAAGAGTTGGACAGGTTAGCACTTATTGCACCCAATGCCAGTATTGCGATTATTCGAAATCATTCAGTAGCCGAGAAAATGGTTGTTGAACTCACTGAAGACTTAGTTAATATTGCAACTTGTACATTCTCGAACTGCATTACAAAGAACGATAGAGAGCCTCTACCTCAAAGACTCAGGATTTTCTCTCACGATCCGCTGGAGATTCGATGCTACTATTGTGGAAAGGTCCAAGAAATTGACGAATTGAT
>JAYZLO010000023.1:0-9354 GCA_036154175.1 Thermoplasmatota archaeon
GATAAGTCCCCTATCTCATCATCGGCAAGAGGCTCTGTTTCAGAAGTACATCCGGAAAGTAGAGAAGAAGAAAATATAATCATTGCAAACATAAGGCTAACTCTTGACATGGAAATTAACCGAAAAAAGGGTGGGCTTTAACCTATCCTGATAATAACAAGCTGCGAAAGTAAAAACTTAGATAATCTCGGAAATTTTTTCTCTGAGAATTTTACTTACAGACTTACCATCTGCTGAGCCAGCTAATTTCTTCATTACCAGACCCATCAATGGCCCAATAGCCCCCATCCCTTTCTCATTTACTAATTCCATTTTTTCTGAAAGGATCTCGTCTACGGCATTCTCTATTAGGGATGTGTCTGCAGGAACAAAGCCTCTAGATTTCGATTCAGATATCATCCATTCCACGATTTCGTGTATTCCTATTTCAGTTGACTCGATCAGAAGTCTGTCTACCCCCTCTCTGGTTAGAAGGCCCTTCTCTCTCAATGATATTGCAGCAGCGAGAGCCTTTGGTTTTTCGACGCCATAATCCAATAGAGCGCTGGCCCATGCCTTTGGAGGTAGCTCTAATGGCCCCTCGATTCCGTCAAATAGTGCATCGTCCAACTCGTTATTCAAGATTGACTCGACTTGGTTTTGAGAAAGTCCTAGGCCCTGTATCCTTGACTCTCTCTGCTCGGCGGAGAGAGGAAGGTTGGAGCAGATCATCTCCCAACGTTCAGTTGATATTTCAAGCAAAGGGATGTCTGTTTCCGGGTACATTCTTGCTACTCCGGGAAGTGGCCTGAGCGCGGTAGTAGTGCCATCGGCGGGCTTTCCCTTGTGAATTACGACATTCCTTACCTCTCTTGGAATTCTATGATACGCCATCCTTGCTCTATTGATGACTGCCTCTAGTGCCAATTCTGCCTGCCATCTAGGTGCTAGACAAAGAGCAAAGGCATCTTTCTCGGAAAGCATCAGATCCTCTCTAACGGACAAGACGTCTTTTTCTGATATTCCATATGCAGGAAGCTCGTCAGAATGGAATATGCCAGAAACCCCAGCTAACTTCGCGGCACTAGCCAATTCTCTTCCCAATCGAGGCATCTGAGCCCCGTTGCTATTCAACGACTTGCTTCCCAAGTGTCCTGATAATCCAGGAAGAGCTATGCCCATGATTGATTCTTTTCTCTCGAGAGCAGAACATACCATCTCAGATTCGCAGGATGATAGGGTATCAGTCAGGTTTTGGATTTTCAGTGGGATTCTCTTCGAGCAAGAAAGAGCGACTCTATTCTCCACCGGTGTGGAGTCGTCTTGCCTGTTTGACGGGAGTGGAGGGAGGGAAGCCTCAGCTCGTAATTCATTAGCTAGACGAAAAAAGTGTAATTGTCGAGCCATCTCCAGTCTGATGATCTTTGGAATCCAATCTAGATCTTGGCAACCCTTGATTTCTACTCGATCCCCACAAGAAATGCTGACGTTTAGATCCTGCCTGATTGATCCAAGCCCCCTTCTAACTCTGCGTGTATCTCTAAGAATCCTCCCTAGTACGATTGCGGTTTCCTTCGCGTGCTCGGGAGATCTGACCTCAGGAGAAGTTGCTATCTCAATCAGAGGCGTTCCTAATCTATCCAGATTGTATATCACTTTCTCACCACTCTCGCTCTTGAAAGACGTTAGTTTTCTTGCAGAATCCTCTTCAATAGATATCAGGTCTAAACCAACCCTGGCAGATCCTGCAACTATGCTGCCTCCCGTAGCTACAATTGTGGTTCTTTGGAATCCGCTCGTATTTGATCCATCTACTACCGTTTTCCTCATAGCTTGTAGGCTAGGAATAGGATTGGATCCCGTCATAGCTGAAACTGTTAAGACGATGTCCACGGCATCGGAATCATGAGTTCTTGGAGGAGACTCATCTAATTCTATTAGTCCTGCATTTGGGGGCTGTACATATTCGAATGTCCTATTTCTCTTCTGTTCGAATCTAGCTGCAACATCCTTTCTACCCCCCTCCCCCTCTGAAGCTCTCAGTCTCCTGGATGATCTGGGCCACTCATCAGGAATTTCCTCTGACTTGAAATCATAGAGTTCGGTTGGTAATCTTGAATGCAGCTTACCGGTTGAAAGTTGCTGATGAATCTCTAGGCCGCACATGAATCCTAGTGCCACAGGGTCCAATGTCTCAGGTTTTGAAACATCCCCTATTGGCTCCATAATCTCCCTCAGGAGGTTCATACTCATAGGATCAACGGGTGGGCTTGTATTTCTCCAGCCCTTCTTCATATAACTCGCCACTTCTGAGCATCTTGCTTATTACTCGATCAACTTCGACCTCAGAGATCTTTCTTGGCAGGGCTAGATTGTAGATCTGGGTCAGCTCAGCTACCCCCTTCTCTGAAATTAGGTCCCGGACCATATTCATAATTGCAGCATTATTTGATCTGGCCCTAGCAGACACCCCGGAATGTAGTTCAGACTCGTCCTCTATGCCGGACTCCTCTCTCCAGTGCTTAAAGACCGCAAGAGCGACTTCGGCATCTTGAGAAGTTGCTACTTCCTTGAGATGCATCCTAGCATGGGCCTCAGTAATTCGTATTAGAGCCTCCAAAGCTCTTGCTGTAATCGGAATAACGGACTCCCTATCTCCCTGATCAGACTGAAATTGGTCCTCTCTACCAAATGACTGTCTCTCCTCGGTGTAGTATTTCAAAATCTCAGCCTTTGCATCCTCGTCTAATTGAGGGTGGAGGGTTCTCTTGGCGAAGGCAATATATTTTCTTAGAAAATCTTGGGATAGGTGTTCTTGGCCATCATTTGCTATAGTTATGAAGGACTCGGCTTCTGATTCAGATGGACCTAATTCTATTGATTCCTCCATTAATGTCTCACTTCTTCCAGATGTCCTATTATCCAAAATATGTCTTGCAATCCTCTCATCATCATGGACCCTGATCTCGTCTCTAATCATCCAAATTATATCGAATCTTGAAGCCAAAGGAGGAGGAAGTCCGGTTTCCTGGAAAGACCTCATGACGCTTTGGTTTGGCCCTCTTTTACTGAATCGTCCGTCCTTAGGGTTCGCTGCTGCCAAAATAGCGCATCTTGAGTGTAGAGTAGCAGTAATTCCCCCCTTTGCTACGTGAACCTGCTGCTGCTCCATTGCTGGATGCATCATTCTCCTATCGTCTTCGGAGATTTTATCGAATTCATCAATTGCAGCCAAACCACGATCGGATAATGGTAGAACTCCTGCCTCGAGGGCAAATCTTCCATCTCCGAATGCATCTCTTACTGCAGCGGCTGTTAGACCGGCTCCTGAGACCCCACCACCAGTAGCGAACCTCCCCCTGGGGGAGAGCTCAGAAATGAAAGAAAGTAGATGAGACTTCGCGACACCGGGATCCCCCATCAGTAAAATATGGATATCTCCCCTAGATCTGGTCCTATCGTTAAGTCTCCTAGAAACTCCTCCAAAGAGCTGTAGAGCGAGTGACCTCTTTACATGGCCCAGGATTCCTGTTGCAAATACCGATGGTGCGATCGACCTCTGGATTAGTGACATTAGGTCGTCCCTTTTGGAGACCTCATGGATTCTGTTACTATCCTGCTCATCTATTGAGATCTCTGTGAATGGAGTACTCTCATGCTCGGAACTAATTAGATGGAAAATAACGTCAAACATTGGAGTTTTCTTTCTATTCCTAACTTCGCTCCTAACTACTGGGATGACGTTAGCAGTTACTCTCTCCCCAGGCAGATGCTTGTTAACCTGATCTCCCTCAATAAGTACCATCCCCCTCCTAGGTTGAGCACCACTTGGAACATTCTCGGGTTGTTCTTGAATCTCTATCCACTGGTTATTCACCATTCTGGAGCTAATTAGGACTAAGTCGAATCTGGTCTTTGGTCTTGAACTGCCACACCCCCCCATTGCTTGGGGGCAGGTCAGTGGCTCCTTCAGCTCTCTTTCGTTTTCCTGGTCTACTTCGATATCATGCCCGCATGATTCGCACTTGAATACCGCTCTATGTATTCTGGGTTTGATTTCAGAAATCTTAGTAATTATTACGTCGACACTTCGAAGTTTATCGATATCAGAGCTACCGATTTCTCTCAGAGGTTTCCTAGTATCGCCAGGAAGCTCCCCCACCCTAAGGAAGGCGTCAATATCTTCGCCCCTTTCCCTGCAAATCTCAATCAGTGTTTTGGAACCGGCAGAAAGTATTGATTTCGGGTGCTCTAGAATGTCCTCTGCAAAGTCCGGATCAAACGTCTGCAACTCGTGAAATGGGATCGATAAGTAGGGAAAATTCGACTGCCTGGACAATAGTGCCATCACTTCTGATTCCTTTGCCTCTTCTAAGAAAGTCCTCCATCTAGAAGAAGCATCATGAGCAGCCATTGTCATACTTCTCAACCTCGGGCTTTGTGTGTCCGAAGACAAGGCCTATCAACAGTACGGTTAGGAAATCCAACCCCCTTGTTTCCATTGGAAAAATTCTCATTAGCAGGCATCGAATTTTTATTTTTGTTACTTCTACTGGACTACATTCTCTGAAAGCGCCATTTGAAAGTTCTGAATGGTATGTTTGAAGTCCCGAATACCAATCCGCGGGCATGGATTACACCAAGTCGGGGAGTGATCTGTTCGTCAGACTCGACCCAGGGGAGGATATTCACGAGACTCTACAGAATCTTGCAGATGAAGTTGGATTTGACGCGGCAGCTATCACTAGTGGTATTGGAAGAACTCGAAACAATAAATATGGATACATGAACGAAGAAGGAGTTTACCAAAGGAGAGATTTAGAAGATCCCTCGGAATTGGTAAGCTTATCGGGAAACATAGCCAGAACAGAAGATAGTTCTGCTTTCACACATATCCACTGTTGCTGGTCTGATGATGATAACAATGTCCATGCTGGTCACATGTTCCAATCAGTTGTTCACGTAGTGGCTGAGATTCATATCAGGATCATGTCCGATGCGATAATGACTAGGTGCCCCCTTGCAGACTTCGAATTGCTCGGACTGCAGTTCAAGGAATAGATGCGTGGTGGATGAGGAATCGTTATGCGAGTTCTCTTCGCACATGGATTTGAAGGAAGTCCTCATGGATCCAAGCCTACCTATATGAAGGAGGCTTTAGGATGGGAAGTAACGGCTCCAAAAATGTCTGAATTAGGTTGGAGCATAGCAAATCAAACTGAAGTTCTGACTCGGCTAATTGACGAAAATGAGTTTGACATAGTAATAGGGTCTTCTATGGGTGGCTTGGCTGCTGCAAACGCATCTTCAATGAGGCCCGATGAAGATTTTGTATTGATTCTGATGGCGCCAGCATTTGGGCTGGCAGAAAACTGGGAAGGTATGGAGGATACGGGGAGGAATGCTTGGAAGACCACTGGAGAGAGACGGTATACTGGATTCGAATTGGACATTATGCTTCCATGGGAATTTATGGAAGCAGCAGAGAAGATGTCTTGGCCAATTCCATTACACCCTACAGCAATAATGCATGGAAAAAACGACGAGGTAGTGCCAATAAGTTTCTCAAGGAAGGTGGAAAAAGAGTGCTCAAACGTGACTCTTCATGAATTTGATGACACTCATAGATTGAAGGACTCCATGAGATTTATTTCCGAAATTTCTGATTCACTAAGGGCGGGAAAAGAAAGGAAAACCTCAGACGAAGATTCAGAATCGGACAAAGTTCTCGAAGATGAGATGGATGAGTTTGATGTATCGGAACATGAGGGCATAATAGTGAGCGGTACCGGAGAGGGGAGTTTTTCTGTTGAGGAAGAAGA
The DNA here is from genome assembly GCA_036154175.1 of Thermoplasmatota archaeon. Lineage (GTDB taxonomy): Archaea > Thermoplasmatota > Poseidoniia > Poseidoniales > Thalassarchaeaceae > UBA36. Next base: position 5,802 of record JAYZLO010000023.1, read on the forward strand.
TACAGCTGATAGCGAGATAGAAAAATTGGAAGCGGAGATGAAGAATCTAGAAGCTAAGATGGCCCAGAAAAAAGAAGCTTTGGAGATCTCGAGGGAAGAGGCTAGGCTGGAAAAGAAGATTCGAGAAGAGGAGGAACGACTGGCGGATAAGGAAGCCGAGAAGGAACGGGCTGGAAAGGAAGTAGGAGAGGCTATCAAGAAGGCCGAAGAGCAAGTTATTGTTGCAAAGGCCGAAGTGGATGAAGCTCTGAAAAGGGCTGAAAGAGAACGATCAGAGGCTGAAGAGGCACGCCTGATTGCAGATATTGAGGAAGAAGAGGCTAGGGAGGCTAAGGCTGACGCGGACGCCGCACAAAGGAAGTTAGACGAGGCAATGAAGAAAGCTGAGGATATGGGAAAGAATGCCGAAAAGATCACTGAAGACTTGGAGAAGGACAAAAGAGAGGATGAGATTCTGGGAAGAGTGGGTGGCAGAGTAGATCAGATAGATTGGAGTCGGATTGGAAAGGCAGGTGAAGAAGTGCATGATGATCTAACGATGATCAATGGGATAGATGAGTTCATTCAAAAGAAGCTTAATGTCCTTGGAATAAAAACCTACGAGCAAATCTCAAAGATGGACTCTGAGATTTCAAAGACAGTGAATGATGCTTTGGAGTTCCTTCCAGAAAGGGTAACTGAGATGGAATGGACCCAGCAGGCGATAACGATGCTGAATCTAAAGGACGTTGATATAAGATCAAGCGTGGACGAGGACGTAGCATTGGTTGCTGATTTGAGTGCTTCGAAAATTAATTGGTCTCAGATAGGAGAAGCAGGAGATAGGAAATCTGACAGAATGACAGAAATTAAAGGAGTAGATGCGGATATTGAGAAAAAGCTCAAGATCCTAGGCATTCGGACATTCGATCAGATTTCCAAGATGGACAAGGAGACGGCAGAGGCCGTTAACGGGGCACTTGGCTTTGCTCCGGGAAGAGTCACCAAGATGATGTGGCCACAGCAAGCAAAGTCTCTACTAGAAGAATAAGTGATCAGTGCCCTGTCGAACCAAGGAAGTACTCGCCGATCTCAGGATCTGTAAGAATATGATTAGCATCACCAGAATGTACTACCTTGCCATTTGACATAATATATCCACGATCTGATCTAGCTAGAGAGAGCCTGGCATTCTGTTCGACAATCAGAATGGTGATGCCAACTTCCCTCAGGGAGTCTATGCTCTCGATTATCTGCTGCTGGTACAACGGGGAGAGGGCAGCAGTAGGCTCATCCAGCAGGAGAAACTTAGGATCAGAAATCAATGCTCTGGAAATCGCCAACATCTGCCTTTCCCCCCCAGAGAGAGAAGCGGCCAAATCATACTCCCTATTCCTCAGATCAGGGAACATCTCCATAGAGCGTTCAATCCTCTCATTAAGCAAGAGTCTAGGAATCGAATTGCCGCCCATTTGAAGGTTCTCTAGTACGGATAAAGATGGGAAGACGTTGTCAACTTGGGGGACGTAAGCAATACCCAGATTTACCAGCCTGTCGGTCCTCCATCCCGAGACATCCTGCCCGAGGTACGCGACTCCTCCACTGTAAAAGGTCGCAGAACCGAAAATAGTCTTGATCAGCGTTGACTTCCCGCAACCATTGGGACCTATGATGGTCACAAACTCACCTTCATCGACGTACATGTCGATCCCATACAGGATTTGGACTGATCCATAACCCCCCTCTAGATTTTTAATTTCCAAGACCCTAGTCATTCTTCTTCGGCCCCCTTTTCTCCGGAGGCTCCGAGATAGGCCTCTATTACCTGTTTGTTTCCTTTGACCTCATCAGGAGTCCCTTCCATCATTATCCTTCCTTCATTCATTACGATTATTCGATCCACCCCTTGACGGAGGATGAAGTCCATATTATGCTCAATAATTAGGATCGAAATGCCGGTATCATCCACCATTTTCCTCAGACTATTGAATATCTTCATTGCCAATGGCCCTGCTACTCCGGCCACTGGCTCATCCAGTAGCAGGAGTCTGGGTTCTCCCATCATTGACCTCCCTATATCTACCAATTTGCTTTGCCCTCCTGAGAGTTCGCTAGTTAGATTGTGGGCCATATGGGGGACCTCTAGTTGATCAAGGACCGAATAGGCTCTATCCAGTCTGGTTTCCTCGTCCCTAGTCGAATCGAATTGGAAAACACCTCTGATTTTTTCCTTGATGCTTGATCCCAATTGGTTCCTGGGTGGGACGAGTAGGTTCTCAATTACTGTCATCTGTCGCCATAGTCTGGTGTGCTGGAACGTCCTTGTCATGCCTATTTTCTGAATCTGTTCGGGCCTCATGGTAGTGATATCGGTCCCGAAGAGCTCGACGCTTCCAGCAGTCTTGTCGAGAAGCCCGCTGATGCAGTTGAATGTAGTTGACTTGCCACAGCCGTTCGGCCCAATCAGGCCGACGAACTCACCAGGTCCTATCTCGAAGGAGACCCCATTGACGGCTATTAGTCCGCCGAACTCCTTCCGGAGATGTTTTACCTTGAGAAATGGGTCAATCATACAGTATCCTCCGAGGGCCTTTCAGGCCTACTGGGAACCTCTGGGAGCAATCCCTTGGGGTTTAGTATCAGTGAGACCAACATCAGCGTCCCTACTAGCATTAGTCTGACATAGGACATCCCTCCCCCGCTGATAGTGACCTCTCCAGTATAATCTGAGGCAGCCACCAGAGATCTATACCCCTCCATGAATATGGCAGTGAAGCAGAAGACCATCGATCCCCAGAAGCCATATTCTACTAGTCTGGACCTTCTAGTGATTATGCCCACAAACATTACAATCAGGAAAATTCCTGTTATTTCCCACTGATCGGTCACAATCCATTTGAATGTTTTATCGATAGTATTTGCAGTCTCGTAGAGTGGTAGGTCCGGAGTAGATGCAACTGCTAGGACATTGAAAACGAAGCCGGTAAGTACGATAATTGACGCCCCGATAACCATCCCCCTATTGTTTGCAGACCCGCCTATGATGAAAGCCGCCCAAACAAGGAAAGTGGATCCTGCGGGGCTCATAAATGTGGGGCTCAGTCCTGTTAATTGCCACGCCCAAATCGCACCTGCGAGACCGCATATTCCTGCTCCTAGGGCAAGGCTGGCTGCCTTGTGCTTGAGGACATCGTGACCATGGTGTTGTGCGACCTCCTCGTCCTCCCTGATGGCTTTGACTATCCTGCCCCATGGTGAAGTTAGTACTCGCTCGAGTAGCCACCAGATAGTGATCACGAAGAATATAGACATTGTAGCCAATAGGAGTGAGTAAGGTGCTGGTTCGCCTAGTGAAAGAAGGTCTGAGATGGAGTTAGCAGGGGAGTTCAGAGCGGGACTTGCCCACTTGCAGTAGTCAGGACTTATGAATTGCTCCTCGGGACCGGTATTCACCCCTCTTCCACAGAACCACCACTCCTCGAGAGGAGCGGGGTAGCTCCCTATTCCTATTGCGGATTTTACAGGGCCCGTGCGAAGTAATGGCTCTGCAGATAGCAGCATTCTCAATACTTCT
>JAYZLO010000024.1:0-33331 GCA_036154175.1 Thermoplasmatota archaeon
CAACAGGGTACTGGAGAACAAATCTGAAGATGACGGAGCCATGGATGCAGTAATCATGGATGACGATATTGGAGACATTTGGTGGGAAGGGGGTGCGGACTCTGCCTCAGCTTCGTGAAATCATGGCAGGCGCGAAAGAAGATTTCCTAGTCTTCACCCAGACTGTATGTCCTTACTGCACTAGAGCATTCAGAACCCTAGATTCAAAGGACCTCACATACATGGAGGTAAATTTGGACAACTTTGTCGGCCTTAGAAAAGAAGTAGTTAGAGAAACCGGCCATAGGACAGTTCCGGTGGTTTTTGACATGCGTGGAGATAGTCCGAAATTTGTGGGTGGATCAGACCATCTCCAAGAATACCTCTAAAGGCTCCAAGATTGGGTAATGCCACCCGCTACTCTCACTCTTAGGTATGTAGAATCTCCCGTGAAGGAAGCAGTTAGTGTGTACTCCTCGGAAGGATATGGAATCGTACCTAGCGTTCCGAACTCACTTGCTCCCGGCCCCCACACCCTTTCTAGCGCAGACACGGACAAATGATCTCTTAGAGTCAGGGTTATCGATGACCCAGATCCACAGTCTGCATCAATGAAGTAGATCATTTCATCCCACTCTCCATCATTGGGGTGGTCACTAACCAGAAACGAGTCTCGGAATTCAAAATCAGTACCCGGGTCTTCCCACGTATCACTGAACAGGTCCCCTCCTCTGACGAAGAACACATCTCCCGAATGATCCGAGCCAAAATCTGCGATCTTCATCCTTAATTGTTCAACTCCAGAACTATCAGTCCATATGAATGAGGAAAAGTAACCGAGGTTTCGATCGAATACATAATCCAGCCTTGAGCCATCAGGTGAACTAGCAATTATGATGGCGGAATCTCCCGAAACTGCAGAAACAAAGGCACTCCAATCAGCAGAGAAAAGCGAAAATGTCCAAGAATCATCTTCAACTAGTGGGAATTTTAGAACTGATTGGGCGGCTCCATTTTCAAAGGCTCCTAGTTCCGCATGGGTAATCCTGCCCAAAAATGGGTTGTGATTCAGAACTGCGTGCCTTCTGGCCTCGGTAAGACTAGAAATTGCTAGCATGTACGCAGTACCATCTTCTTCAGTAGTACTAGCTACTACTAGTTTCGCCGTATCATCACTATAATCTGGCGTCGAGAAGGTGTATAGCCACCAATTCCCCATCTCCCATGTTGGAAGCTCGATATCATCAGATGATGTGCTGCTCCCTTCGGTTGATTCGCCAGTACATCCTGCAAGATATGAAGACAGAATAATTGCAGACATCGCATACACGCGTATCTTGCTCATGCCCCTACGACAGGGGGGACTACCAAGAGTCTGACGCTGCATTGTTCGCTCAAAGTGCTCCAAGCTTTCCTGTCTCAGTTAGCAGTCCTGCTATCACAAGGCTCACGATGCTCATTAACTTGATCAGGATATTTAGGGATGGTCCACTTGTGTCCTTGAATGGGTCACCAATCGTATCACCCACTACTGAGGCACTATGGGCCTCATCTCCCTTTGCTGCTCCTTCTATATGGCCCTGCTCGATTGCTTTCTTGGCATTGTCCCATGCCCCTCCTGCATTAGCCATGAATAGTGCCAAAAGGACTCCACTTGCGGTCGCACCGGCTAGAGTTCCACCCAGTGCTGCGCTTCCTAGGAAGTATCCAATTACAACTGGGCTCGCAACAGCGACGACTCCGGGCATCACCATCTCTCGCAGAGCCGCCTTGGTAGAGATTTCTACGCATGTGGCGCTGTCTGGCTCTACACCCTCTCGACCTTCAAGGAGTCCTTCGATTTCCTTGAACTGTCTTCTAATTTCTGTAATCATGTCTTCTGCCGCGCGACCGACTGACTTCATCGTCATCGCAGCAACTAGAAATGGGAGTGCGGCACCGATTAGTAGACCTATCACAACCATTGGCTCAGTCAGGCTAAGATCAGCAGCTGTAAGATCAGCACTGGTTTTGAATGCAGCGAATAGAGCTAGAGCAGTCAGAGCAGCACTACCAATCGCGAAACCCTTTCCAATTGCTGCAGTAGTATTTCCAATAGAGTCAAGACCATCGGTGATTTCTCTAACATCATCTCCGAGAGCAGACATTTCTGCTATTCCGCCAGCATTGTCTGCAACGGGACCATAAGCATCCACCGTCATTGTTACTCCGACAGTTCCAAGCATCCCCATTGCTGCCATCGCAATCCCGTAAAGGCCAATATCTCCGTCTCCCATTACATGGTTTGCTCCAAAGATTCCACCAGCTATTAGAAGAACAGGTATGAATACAGACTGCATTCCCACTGCCAATCCAGCGATTGCATTTGTGGCACTTCCAGTCTTGCTGGCCTCTCCGATATACGGTATCGCCTTGACCTTGAAGAAGAATACATCTTCTATTCCTGTGTAGTACTCTGTAACTAGTCCAATTAGAATCCCAACCAGGGCGCCAATAGCGACAGCTTGGATTACCGTGGTATCTAGATCTAAGTAGTCTAGGGCCAAGAAGCCACCAGCAATGAAAAGTCCCGCACCGATGAATGTTGTATTTCTTAGGGCTGCTCCCGGATCCATGTTCTGCATAGCTGTTATCGAGAATACGCCAATAATAGATGCAATGTAGCCAACTACTGCTAGTACGATTGGAATCATTACGTAATCTGACCCCAAACTATCGCTTGCTGCTGCAATCACCATTGCTGCAATAATGCTGCCCACGAATGACTCGAAGATATCGGCCCCCATACCTGCAACGTCTCCGACGTTATCCCCGACGTTGTCAGCAATCACACCAGGGTTCCTTGGATCGTCCTCGGGGATGCCTGCCTCAACCTTGCCAACCAAGTCTGCCCCAACATCAGCTGCCTTAGTGTAAATTCCACCACCTACTCGCGCGAAAAGGGCTATCGAAGATGCTCCCATTCCGAACCCAGCAATATTATCTACGTCCAGGGCCAATCCCAAACTCTCGGTTTTAGTAAGATAGTACATCAGAGAAATACCAGCTAATCCAAGACCTCCCACTGCTAGGCCCATCACGGCTCCACCGTTGTACGATGTAGTAAGAGCAGCCGACTGCCCTCCATCTGCCGCTGCTTGCGCCGTTCGACCGTTTGCACTAGTTGCTGAACGCATTCCAGAGAAACCTGCAGCGACACTGCATAGCGCTCCAATGATGAATGCAACCATGGTCTCCATTCCAAGGCCATTTTCTTCACCTCCGAGTAGTATGGCTATCGCTACAATTAAGATGAATCCTGTTAGCAACCTATACTCTGCCCAAAGGAATGCCATTGCCCCGTCCTGGATACGCCCTGTTATTTTGGCGACCGTCTCGTTTTCGATCTTAATTGAATTCACCTTATTGTATAGGAAATATGCCACAGCAAGTCCAAAAAGACCCGCTAAAACACCTATCATACCTAGCTCTTCTCCGTTCATAGTTTCACCATCAGTTCGGCCAGCCGAATCGAGTGCTCTATTTAATCCAAATCCAATTCAAAAACTACCTTGTACAATTAAAGAGCATTATCGATAACTACCGAGGCGAAAGAACTCAGAATCCCCGCTCCATCATGTGCACGTTGAAAGGAATCCATTTCTTCTTTACTGATGTGGCCCCATTCGAAAGCCCTCTCTACCCTTGCTTTCGCAGCTTCAGGATGAAATTGGACTCCCCAAGTCAGTAGTCTCTCTCCATCCTCGCCGATTGCTCTGATTGCCGTAACTCTATTGTGTTCGGCCGTAGCAAGTAAAATACAAGAATCCGGAACAGAAGTGACATGATCCTGATGAGAGTAGAGAACAACGGGAGAACCATCCTTTCCACTCATTCTAGAAGAAAAAAGAATGTCATCCATGCCGTTTTCAGTTAGATCAAGGTCCCAGACCCCACTAGAGAAGGTATCCGCCCTCTCAACTTTGGAACCAAGCGAATGACAAAGAAGTTGATGACCAAAGCAAATCCCTAGAGTCGGAATTCCCAATTTTGTTGAGCACCTGAGCATACTAGAACCACTCTCCATCCAATCTTCCCAAATTGACACATTTCTCTTAGATCCACTGCAAATTACAGCATCAGGCATTATTTCATCGAGCCATGCTCCCATTAGCTCATCATCTCCTGTAGCAGGCATCGCCACCCTCCTGAATGTCACCATATTTCCGGAGATTTCCATTTCGCACCTTTCCCAGAAAGGGAACTCATTGTTCCAGTGAGGCACATCATCTCGTGTCAAAGTTACCCAGCCTTCTTTCTGGGCCTTATTCCCAACCTCTTCAGATTGCATTTGAGGAGTAACTAGTAGCACCTCTACTTCTCCAGATTCTGCCATTGGAGCAATCACTTCTTGATTTCCGCCGTGTCCAAATTCTGATCTTTCGACTAAAAGATCCATAATAATCACTCGAAGAACCCTGCTCACGAGACTTCGAGGGGGCAATTCTTTGAAAGACCCCTCGCCGTGCATACCACTGAGACGGATGGTCGACAAACAACTCATACTCGATTCTGTAGGGCCAGTTCAGGCCGTTCTGGATGCTCACGACGGTGTGGTAAATGTTGTAGATACTACAGATGGGGTGATTATGATTTCACTGGAAGGGGGGTGTACAGGGTGCAGCGCAACTCCAATGACAGCAATGCAAATCTATTATTCACTGATGAAGTTGGATGTAGTGGAGGACGTCGTGTTTGTTAACGGTGAGCTTCCAGCATACATGAGATCGTTCATAGACGACAAACTAGACTCAGAATAGATCACTTCTCATCTCTTCTGGCCTTCATAATCGTGTGAGGATTAGCTTCTTTTTGAATTTCTTTTCCCTTTATGTTCATTACGGAAGAAAGAGCAACAATAACTGCAATTATTGCAAGAGGCCTGGCAATATTATCTGACCCCCAAATCTCTCCGCCAAGATAATGAAGCGAGAATAGAAGCAAAGCAGACGTAAGGCACATCAAAGCAATAATTCTCTGTGCGAAAACCTCGCTCCTAGTAGTCCTAGAGAGTGAGCCTATTGACATCCAGAGGAAAATCGATATGCTACAAAGGAAGAATGATGAAGTTTCGATAATCTCCAGGATGTCCATGTCCGACCGAAGAAGAGCCAACTTGAGTATTTTCTCCTAATCAATAACGCAATATACTGTACGCTTATCGTTAGTCGTGAGTATCTCTCCAAGATCGCGGTGGTCCAATAGAGACGAATCTTCTTACGGAACAAAAAAAGGAAACAATAGTTTTGATAGGACCAAGCAACATCATTGGCGATCCTCTTCATCCGACTCATCAGCTCCAAGACTTTTGATTGGTCAGATTACAAGCATAGTGTCATTAGCAATGATTTACTCTGGATTCGATATTTCAAACAATAAAGATATTTCAAACTCATCTACTTGGGTCCTCAGCGAATGGGCATTAGTAGTTTCAGCTCTTTTTTCCTTAGTTTCTTTCTGGTGCCTTTTCAGGGTTGCAATCTCAAGAAAATCTCTAAAACGCAGAAGGAGAATTGCCAGACTTTGGCTTCTAGCCGTTTTTGTCACCGCATACTCAATTTTCTGAATTATCTAGACAAAACTATGTTGAGTGACATAGTCGTGCGACACCTGAGAACTGATGCATCCATTGACTATCGCAACCTTTGCTATTTCAGGAACAATTCTTTTTGTAAGCTCAGCTTTCATGGCAGCTGGTACGCCTATTCCGTTCTTCCCCACAGAAGAAGAGAAAGAATTAGAATTCGAATTAACTGGAAATAGTGGTATCCTTTCACTCAACAACTCTTCAATATACTCTGGGTGGTCAGTTTACGCGTTTGGTGAATATTTGGATGATGATCAAAATGGATTCTGGGATGATTGTGAGTCTATTTCTATAACTCTAACAAATGAATCTACGTCAGATTTTGAAGATATAGAAACAAACTTCTATTTTCCATTTTGTGAGGAAGGCTTCGAAAGATCAAATGTTGAGAATATGATCTATATTGGGCATTTGTGCTACAATCCGGCTAACCTAACTTCGCCCCAATGTACCGTTGGAAACTACAGCTTTGAATCGAATGTGTTGGTACGACTCTTGCCAGAAAGTCCCGACCAAGATACTGGTCGACAGGGAGTTATTGATTGGCTCATCTCTGGCTTGGCTTCTGGAAGGACATTTTTCTGTGGTTCTTGGGTATTAATGGGTATAGGACTCTTGTTAGGAGCTTTGCTGAAGGAAGAAGATAAGCCCTTAGAAATTAGAGGTGATGGGGGTGCTGAATGGAGGGCCTACTCACTAGCTGGGACCGAGAGAGGCAAAGACGGGATGGCAAAGGCATTCAGCAGGCATAAGACAACTAGGGATCTTTACAAAAAACCAAGAAAAGGCAACACTAGGGGCGGGGTACACAAAACAGGGGGCCTATATCTAGATGGCTGGACGGCCGCTGATTCAGACGCAGAGTATCAGAAGAAAGTCGAGAATAGGAGAGATAGAAAATCATAATATCAGTGGGCCAAACATTATCAAAATCCCTATCAATATAAAAATAAAAATACTTTTTGTTAGAATGTTAAAAAGTGAATTTAGCAGCATCACGCTAAAATTCTGGCGATTCCTCTTCACGAAGACCACAGGCCTAACTTCTTTATCCATGATCATCAAGTCCTCCTCTTGAAAACTGGAATTGGCTTCATTTTGTGTTCGTTTGTATCGTGCAATAGTTTGTAAATCCTCAAGACCTCTTCCTGTCGTTCGCTTGGCTCGAATGATTGGCGAACTTCGGATGATAGCGACTGGTAATCCATTGCCCACTCAAGCTCGGCATAACTTGCTCCCATTTGATCCTCATCCGTCCTGCCATCATCCCATAGTCCGTCCGTTGGAGGAGCGTCAATGATTTCCTTCAGAATGCCCATTTCCCTTCCTATAGAATAAACTTCAGATTTGTATAAGTCTCCAATGGGGGAGATATCAACTCCTCCATCTCCATACTTCGTAAAAAAACCAACTCCAAAGTCCTCGACCTTATTGCCGGTCCCAACAACTATCCCCCCCTTTGATGCAGCAATTGCATACAGGGCCATCATTCTCAATCGAGCCTTAGAATTCGCGAGCGCTAGCTCCGATATCCCTTCACTCTCCAACTCGTCCTTGAAAACATCAATTGTTTTTGACAGATTTATTTGAATAGGCTTAACGTTACTCCAATTATGCTCCAACCACCGGATATGCCGATTAGATAGCTCAAACTGATCCATATCCTGATGTATTGGCATATTCAAGACAAATGTGTCCAAACCTGTCCTTGCTGACAGAGTTGAAGTTACGGATGAATCTATTCCTCCAGATACACCTACTACCAATGCATTGATCTGGTTCCTTTCTGAATAGTCTCTTATCCAATCAGTAATCTCATCGACAAGTATCCCCCAATCTGTCATTATTTCCACCTAGTGACAAGCTACGCCATATTTCTTCAGACGCCAGTAATTGTAAGGCCATGGCGTCAGGAATCCAGCCACAAGCATAGGTAGAATAACCCACCATGTCAATTTAGCTCCGCCAGTCAATATCAGATCAACGGCATTCATTGCAGCTTCCATTGCAATCATTGAGATCAAAGACATCCCAATAGCGACTCTAAATGCCTCACCTAAAGCCATCTGGGCCGATAGAATTACAGTTTCTAGGGCAATGGAGGTCAGGATTCCATTGAACATTGCTAGGGCCATTATCATCATCGGACTCCATCCAGAATCGGTGAAAACAAACTGGAACGCTGCTATAGTTCCGAAATCTCCGATACTACATCCAACTAGGCACCATTTTGTATTGTTAGCAGATTTCTTCCAAACACTACCATCCCTCCAGTGAAAATCTTCTGATAGCCCATCAACTAGGTAACCTATTGATCTGACCGACTCACTAAGCTCTTCTCTTGAAGCACCATCATGTTGAACCACTGCACTTCCATCTATATGACTAACTTCAGCCGAGGAAACCCCCGATACTCCTTCAAGCACACTCTTCACCCTACTGGAGCAACCGTCGCAGGTCATACCTCCCACGTCTAGATGGATAGTCTCTGCCACAAACTACACTAATGTCGTTAGCATTTGAAGTCTTGCAAATCCTACTCTTCCTTCATCAACAACTCCCCTCAACTTCAAGACGAACCCCTGAATCGGCTGGCCGATGGTAGTACCGCAGTCGCCCGGGGAACTAGATCCGGTTTCCCTAGAAAACTCACTGATTACCACATGGGAAGAAGAAGAGACCTTCAACCAATCTATCGAATCAAGAAAGATTCTGCAATCTCCTTTCACGTTTCTGGAGGGTCCTCCTACTGCTAATGGGAAGCCAGGAATTCATCATGTTCTTTCCAGACTTTTCAAGGATATGGTTTGTCGATGGAAGACGATGGAAGGCTATGTCGTGGAGAGGAAAGGCGGGTGGGATACCCATGGACTTCCTGTTGAGATAGAGGTACAGAAGCAACTTGACCTGATGACCAATGAAGCGATAGAAAAATTTGGGATGAAGGAATTCAATAAGAAGTGCAAAGAAAGCGTCTGGACTTACGAGGAAGCCTGGAGAGAAATGACAGAGCGGATGGGATTCTGGGTAGATATGGATGATCCGTACGTCACACTTCATGATGAGTATATTGAATCAGCATGGTGGTCCTTGAAACAGATGTTCGACCGGGGTCTTCTTTTCAGAGGTCACAAGGTTCTGCCTTATTGCCCCCAGACAGGAACAAGCTATTCCACTCACGAAGTTTCACAGGGATACAAGGAAGTCTCAGAGCCAGCAGTCTTTGTCAAATTCAAGCTAGAAGGCGACGATGCATCAGTACTGGCATGGACTACAACCCCATGGACACTCCCTGGAAACGTAGGATTGGCCGTAGGGCCTGACGTTATTTATTGCAGAGTAAGGGTTACAGAACCTCCCTCGGAATCATGGGAAGGTAGAGGGGGTGCAGAGGTAGGAGAGGAATTGATACTCGCTAAGGATCTTATCGGTAATGTCCTCAGGAATCATGCTGAGGTGATTGAGGAATTTACTGGATTGGAACTTGTGGGCAGAGCATACGCCCCCCTATTTCCGGGGGCCGTAGAACGGGGCGATTCGAAGACTGCTTGGACAATCGTGCCTGCAGATTTTGTCACCACCTCCGATGGAACAGGAGTGGTTCATACCGCAGTTATGTATGGGGAGGACGACTACCGCCTTGGTTTGGAGGTGGGCTTCCCTGCGCAGCACACCGTTGGAATGGACGGCGCATTCGTGGAAGGAGTCCACAAGGAACTGGATGGCAGGTATGTTAAGGAATGCGATAATGATATCATAAACCTCTTGGTTTCCAAAGACCTTCTATACAGAGAACACACATACACTCATGACTATCCACACTGCTGGAGGACAGACCATCCGCTTCTCTACTACGCGATGGATAGCTGGTTTGTGAGGATGACCGCTGTCCGTGATCAGATAATCTCTCATAATGCTGGGGTAGAATGGGCTCCCGAGTGGACTGGAACTAAGAGGATGGGAGAATGGCTCTCCAACATCAAGGATTGGGCAATAAGTCGTGAGCGTTATTGGGGGACTCCAATCCCCGTGTGGATTTGCGAGAAATGTGGTACTGAGCATTGTGTTGGAAGCGTTGATGAGATGTCATCAATGAAAACTGAGACTTCTCCAAATCCTCCAGAATTGCACAGGCCATATGTTGACGAAGTGAGGCTATACTGTCCGTCTGAGGGATGTTCTGGAGAGATGGTAAGGGAGCCTTATGTCATGGACTGCTGGTTCGACTCCGGTTGTGCATCCTTCGCTCAGTGGCACTACCCATTTGAGAATGAGGATAGGTTTGCAGGCTCATTCCCTGTCGACTATATCTGCGAGGCTGTGGATCAGACTAGAGGTTGGTTCTATTCACTATTGGCCGTAGCAACCACAGTATTCGACCAGCAGTGCTTCAACAGCTGCCTATCTTTGGGGCACATTCTTGATAAGGATGGGAAGAAGATGAGTAAATCTAGGGGTAATGTAGTTGATCCCTGGGACCACTTCAACAAGGAGGGCGCCGATTCAATCAGATGGTACATGACTACTCAGAGCGCCCCTTGGTCTCCTACTAACTTTGATCCCAATGGAGTAAGGGAGTCTTATGCCAAGATGTTTTTGACCCTATGGAACGTCTATCGATTCCATGCGGACTATGCAAATCTGGACGGCTTTAATCCCGAAGATGAATCAGGTTTCGTTCCTATCTCAGATAGGAGCCCACTGGACAGATGGGTCCTATCCAAGGCCACAGAAATGGCGGAGCAATTCCACTCTGGATTCGTCTCGTGGGACTTTCATAAGGCGGGAAGATACCTTGAGGACTTCGTAGTAAATGATCTCTCTAATTGGTATGTAAGACGCTCAAGAAGGCGGCTATGGGATGAGGCAGACAGTAATGACAAAAGGGCATGTCAACACACTCTCCACGAGGTGCTTCTTATTGTCTGTAGGCTCATGTCGCCGATTGCTCCGTTCATGCCAGACCAGATTCATAGGGCCTTATCGGGAAAATCCGTCCATCTCGCAGACTGGCCTATCGGCTCTCCATTAGTCGAATCTTCCCTTCCAGAAAGAGATTTCGCGATTGAGCAGGAAATGATCCTAGTTAGATCTCTCGCTGAAGCTGGCCGGAGGATTCGAGTAGAGTCAAATAGAAGGCAACGCCTTCCCTGTAGGACAGGCTGGATCGTCGGTGGGCCCGATATTTCGCAATTCAGAGATATTCTTGCAGAGGAATTGAACGTAGAGTCCCTTTCTACTGAGGATGATTTGGATTCATTCCAAAGGATAGTATTAGAGCCCAATAGGAAGGTTCTGGGATCAAAGTGTCGCTCGGATCTTCCTGCGGTGCTGGAGCAGTTATCCCTCGCGGATCCCGAGGCATTGCTACTGGAGATAGACGCTGAGATCGCAGCACTCGCGGGGTACGAGATTACTCGTGATGATATCGAGATAAGGAGGGTGGAGAAGGACGGTTTCGCCGCTCAGACTCTGTCCCTTGAGGAGGGCGACGTCTCTATCGTTCTGGATATGCATACCGATCAAGAGCTATTATCCAAGGGCCTAGCCCGAGATATCACAAGGAGAGTTCAGGCTAAGAGGAAGGAGCTCGACCTCCAGGTCGAGTCCTCGATCGAGATATCTTTGTGGGTATTGGGAATTGACTTGGAAGATACTGATCGTGACTACATTAAATCCGAGACGAGAACAGGTAAGCTCTACCTCAATGAAGGCGATCCCATTGAAAGCGCTGATAAATTTGAGGTCGACGGAACCGCGGTATTCTTCCGAATTCATTGAACTAAAATACCCTGAGAGTTAACCCCCTCTAGCGAAGGCGATCATTCGATCTATTGGAATGTGATCCACAGTATCTTTGCAATAGTGAGCTTCGACAACCCTGCCTTCCTCGTCAATTAGAATATCAACTGGAATCGTTGACATTTTTGAGATTGACATAGTCATGGGAAAATACCCCTTCATTGTTGCTTGAAGGAATGTCAATGGAGAACGCAATGCACCTAACATGAATCGTGCAAACGACTTAGTCACACCGTTTTCCTCAAAATGATGATATGTTTCATCAGCGGCAATTGTGAATTTAACTTCATGCTTGGCCATTCTCTTACCAAGTTCAGACAATTCTGCGTCGAAGATGCCAACCATCACTGTATCTTCAGGAAACTCGTCCCACCTCTTCATTATTCGATTAATCCTGATGTTACAGAAGGGGCAGGAAGAAAATCGGAAGAATGTCAATATTACTCGTTTCCCCTTCATCGATGACATTTCAAAAGTCGAGCCATCGATTGTCGGCAGTGAAATATTTGGTGCGAAGTCTCCTTTCTCCAGCTTAGGCATAGTCTACGGCTGGGTAATAGGTGTAAAAACTGCATCATTGAGACGACTAGTTCTGATGCCTGTTCAGAACCACTTACTGATCCGCTACGACATGTAAGATTTCGGAATCAGCATCTCCACTCCGAATAGTGGGTCCGGATCAGTGGAATCATGGTATGCAATAAATGCACCACCATCTGGCAGGATTCCCATACTTGCAAAGTCGAATCTGATGTCATTTCCAGCACCAGAGGTTGAGTCAAGGTCTCCCTGGCCGAGGAAAGTCATCATATCCGGCTCCATGCTTTCTGAGAAACCCCTGACGTGCCATGCAACATCAACGTCTGGACCATCTGAGCTTTGGAATCTTACATTTAGAACAAACAGATCGTGAACTCCACTAGAATGGAACTCCCATTCTTCGATTTCCGTGGCTTTCTCAGATAGATTGTAAGTGTGGTTGCCCCATGTCTCACCTCCGTCCCATGATATCATGTGCAACAGAGAAGTCCCTTCCGTACTGACGCAGTGTAGTGCAGTGGAAGAGTCGAATGCGCAGTACTGTGAGGGAAGGGATGATCCATTGAGGGTTACTCCTGTCCACCAGTTCAGAGAGGTATCAAGGAAGGCATCCCTCCCATCGACGAAATAGTTTGGAAAATAAAGCCCTCCAGATGGAACTGGAAAAGCCCTCATTTCCTTATGTGGCTTAGTGAAGTCCCACTCCTGACCCAAGCTCTCGGGATTCAAGTCTACCTCCAGTATATCGAGATTGTCATTTCTGTCTGGGAATCCGAAATAATCGTAGTTTAGCCCGTCAGTTGAAATCTGTCCTCCAATATTCTGGACTTGATGCCAGAAATTTGAGATTACCAGGCTAGCATATGGCCCATTACCGTAGAGTCCCCCGTTAATCGGTCCTATGACTTCCACTTGCCATGATCTATCGTAGAATGGCTCCGGAGTTCGATTGAAACACCAACTCCATTCCTGGTCCTCGGAATCATAGAAGAATGCATAGAATTGATCGGCTCCACTTGAACTAGGATAGGGAAACCAGCCCATTGAGATTAAGTCCCCGTTAGTGGCCTGAACTATGCTCCCCTCTCCCAATCCTTCCTGTCCAGGAACAGTAGGCTTCGGCTCCAAACAACCAATCTGAGAGAAAATCGAAGGGAGGTACTCCTGCCAAGTATGCCCTCTGTCTTCAGACCAAGTTGGATACTCTCCACCGAAATTAAGGATCCAGCCCTCTTTAGTCGCTGCGAGATAGTGCTCACAGCAGTTTCCTCCATGCTCGTTACCAAATACAATCCATGAAGCATTTCCCCAAGTCTCGTTTTTGCTAGGGTGGCCTACAGTGAAGTTTCGGGGATCTTCATGTGTCTCTGGTGGTTCTATCAGATAATAATCGAAATCCCAATCTTCCGTTTCTTCGATTAAGATGGACTCTTCTAGGCAGCCAGGAAGAATCATCATCAATGCTGTAGAGAGCGCGACCAAATGCTCTTTTGAACGGCACCATCCCACAGTGGTGCGTTCGATTGGTCATATTTTGCACTTTCACAATTCTGATACAAAATGCGCACTATCAATCAGATAATCTCCAAGTCGCTCCATCCGTGCCATCCTCTACCACTACCCCCATTTTCGATAGCTCATCTCTAATTCGATCAGCCCTTTCCCATTCCTTCTTTATTCTAGCCTCTTCTCTCTCCTCTAGTAGCCTCTCCACTATCGGGGCCAGATCCTCTCTATCAGTCTCGCTGCGCTCGAATTCAGATATTATTTCATTGTCTTCCGGCAATAGTCCCAGAACATCTCCTGCGAAATTTGAGAGCCATCCAGTTGCAGCCACAATTTTTTCCTGCAATCCACCAGCTTCGAGTAGTGCTCGTAATATCTTCGTAACATTCTGCACCTCTACTATTGCAATCCTGGTGTTGAAGTCGTCGTCCATACCCGACTCAAACCTAGAAGCTGACTCCACGAGGTCGGGGAAACCCCCCCAATCTCCCTTTCCCTTTGTCATTAGTCCATCTCTATATGCCGCGAACATCCTATTGTGATGGGACTCTGAGTCATCCACAATCACTTGATTGAAGTCAACCGGCTGCCTGTAGGGTGCATTAATTAGGGCATACCTAAGAATTAACGGATCAACTTTGCCAAGTGCATCCGAGATGGTCCAGAAGTTCCCAAGTGACTTGCTCATCTTTTCTCCATTCACGTTGATCATCCCATTGTGGACCCAATACTGTACTACTGGTTCATGCCCGAGACAGCATTCAGATTGAAAGATCTCAGCTTCGTGGTGGGGAAAAATCAGGTCCGAACCTCCTCCATGAATGTCAAACCTCTCTCCTAGGTGCTTAAGTGACATTGCTGAGCACTCAATGTGCCATCCAGGCCTACCCTCGCCCCAGGGACTTTCCCATGCAGGCTCTCCAAATTTCGCTAATTTCCAAAGAGCAAAGTCTCTGTGGTCCCTCTTGCCTGCCCCTGTCTTGGAAACCCTCCCCCCTGCTCCTGCTCTGACCATATCCAAGGTCTGCCCAGTTAGCAGGCCATATTTTTCCGGAGAGGTATCGATCTCGAAATAAACGCCATCATCAGCTTCGTAAGCGTGTCCCTTGTCCATTAGTCGTGTGATCATCTCAATGATTTCTGGAATTGTCTCTGTGACCCTTGGATAAGCATCAGCTCTGATTACGTTAAGTGAGTCCATACATCTGAAATAGTCGTCAATATTCCTATTAGCCACTTCTAGGTAGTCCACTCCTTCATCGTTGGCAACTGAAATAATCTTATCATCCACATCTGTGAAATTAGTTATGTAATTGACCTGAAAACCTCTATTTCTGAGCCATCTTACAATGATATCGAATGAAATTGCCTGCCTAGCATGGCCAATATGGCTGGGAGAGTATGGGGTAATGCCACATGCATACAGGCCAACTTTTCCCTCTTCTAGGGGGACAAGCTCTCTCTTCGATCTGGTCCTCGTATCGTAAATCCTGATCGCCATGTCGCCTCTGACACGATGCTTTGGCCATCAACCCCTCGCCGCTTCAATTAGTGCAGAAAATAGTAAATCATGCCCCTTTCTTTCTGGATGCCACTGGACTCCGATGCAGAATTTCTTGTCCTCTCTCTCTACCGCTTCGATTAATCCGTCATGTTCGGCGATCGCTGAAACCTTGAGGCTTCCAGGATTAGCAACACCCTGATGGTGGGCCGAGTTAACTTCGATTTGATCGCCCATTATTCTTTCCAGCATTGATCCTTTAACCACTTTCACACCATGATTAGAAGTATCTCCAAAGTAACCACCATGCTTCTCGTGCCCTGGAGTGCTATCTAGGTGCTGGTGAAGGTGACCTCCATGTGCCACGCTAAGAATCTGCATCCCTCTACAGATGCCCAGAATCGGAATGTCATTTTTGATAGCATATTCGATTAAGACCATCTCTGCCTCATCCTGATTCCGATCGAAGTCAGAGGTATGCTCATCTGGATCCTGAGAATAATTTACTGGATCGATATCTGGTCCCCCTGAGATAATCAAACCGTCTAATTGCCCCATAACCTCAGTCATATCACCTAATGGTGGAATTATGAGGGGCGTACCACCAGACTCATCGACTTTTGATAGATAATCTGATGGAAGTATTGCCGCATGACTATTCCATTCCCCATAAGAAGCATCTCTCAAAAAGCATGTGATTCCAATCACTGGCCTCATTGTGTTTCCACCAGGTTCTCTCTTTGCATCCTAGCGTGCCTGAAAGATTTAATGCCCACAAAAATGAATGATGCTCCTGAGAGTATCAGTAGAAGGTGGGAAACCGTTGCCAAGGTGGACAAATCGGAGAAAAAGACTCTGGCGCCACCCAATATCATTGCTGATGCTAGTAACATTGATGCATGCATGTAGTGGTGCTTATTTTCCTCGTTCAGCGTGGAAAGGACTCCTAGAACCACCATAGGGAAGCCAATGAAGGTGGGAATTAATGCAGTAATTGAACGAGGATCTGCATCTTGAATAAAGTAAGACACTATGCCCCAAAGAACTAGAATTCCGCCATTAATAATCGCTATCTTTGGCACAGTCATCCCTAGAAAGGTGAATCCCTCTCCCATATCCAAGGCCAGAACTTATCGCTTATCATGGTCTCTATTGATATGGTTCATATTTTCTATCACTGATTCTCTGAGATAGCCTCTTGAATCTCATTATCCTTGGCAACAATCTGCTCCCAAAGTATCTCGGCTACATCCATCACTTCCATATCTGCCCCTACCGCATCAAGGCCGTCTTTGACCATTATGGAGCAGAACGGACAACCTACTGCAACAGTATCGCAGCCTGTTTCAGAAAGCTCCTTTGCACGAATCACGTTGACTCTTTTATCAGCATCTTCCTCCATCCACATCTGAGCTCCACCTGCTCCGCAGCAGAAAGAATCTCTTCCACTCTTTTCAGTCTCTACATCAACTCCTCCGATAACGCTCCTTGGCTCCTCGACAATCCCACCTATTCTGCCATGTTAACACGGATGGTGGAACGTCACACTTCGTCCGTTATTTTCTACCTCAGGTAAACGACCCTCTTCCTGTAATTTGGCTAGTATCTCGGAATGATGGAAAACCTCGAGTTCATCACCGCCATAATCGGCATACTCCTTTCCTAGTGTGTGAAAACAGTGCGGACAAGAAGCAATTATTCGCTTGACTCCAAGCTCTTGAAACGTCATCATGTTTGTTTCCGCAAGCATCTGGAAGAGGTACTCATTACCTGCTCTACGCGCCGGATCCCCAGAACAACCCTCCTGCATCCCAAGTATCCCTACATCTAAACCAGCTTCTTTCAGTAGTGATATGGTGGATCTAGCCACTTTTTGATTTCTTTCATCAAAGCTGGCTGCACATCCAACAAAGTAGATATATTCCGCAGGCTCTCCAATCTTTACATCTAAATCTGATGCCCAGTCTGCTCTTTCATGATCTCCAAATCCGTAAGGATTAGACGCTGATTCGATGTTTCCCATCGCAGTATTGAGGATATCAGGATACTCCATTGTCTCCATCATTGCATTTCTTCTAAGATCAGTGAGCTTAGGCACATGCTCTATGTACAGGGGACAAACGTCCACACAAGCATTGCAAGTAGTACACGCCCAGACTGCTTCATCGGTAATCCTCTCCATCATCGTTTCTTCCGGTTTTTCTCCAGAGAGCAAGATTGGAGCATGCTCATTGGCATAGTCCCTAACATCGTGTATGACTTGCATAGGATTGAGCCCCTTACCAGATGCATATGCAGGACAAACATCTTGGCACCTTGCACAGGAAGTACAAGACCACCCATCAATCAGCTGTCTCCACGTGTATTGATCATAAGAGCTCACACCAAAGGAATCTATATCCAACTCATCCAAGGGCACTGCTTTACCATCATCGCCAACTGCCAGAGGACGCATCTTAGCACTTGGTCCTGTATCGTGAAAGAATACGTTAGGTACTGCCATTACCAAGTGCATATGCTTTGAGAGTGGAATTAAGAATAGGAATACAGATATCGCCAACATATGTAGCCAATAAGCTAGAACGACAGTCGCATCGGACAATCCATATTCGTAGAACATGTATCCAATTGGCTCCCAAAAACTGCTAGGATCCTCCTTGGACTCTATCATGAAAGAAGTTGAAGTAATTGTAAAAATCAGTAAAAGGATAACATTTCCTTCGAGCTGGGACTTCCCCTTCAGCTTCTCCGGAGTGAATAAGACCCTTCTAATCAGTGCTGAAACACAACCAATTAGGGCCATGGTGTATCCAAGCTCCACCATGCCATTCCACGGTCCCACAAGCAGTTCTGGCAGAACCCTGCCAGAGAATGAGTTTGCAGTCGCTAGATCTAGCATGTCCGAGGCTAGCATCAGAAAACCCCAGAACATTAGCACGTGCATTGTTCCTGCGACTCTGTCCCTTAGCACCTTTTTTTGGCCAAGCCATCCAATAATGAACTCCTTAATTCTAGGAATCCATGAGTCAAATCTGGAGTCTTTGGCGCCAACTAGGACTAGTCTTGTTGCCTTCTGTACTTGATATACAAAGAAGCCAATGGAGATTGACCCCATTACTAGAAGAATCATCCAACCATCTAATGGGCCGTAAGTTTGTAGAAGTGGATGTTTCATGGGGGCACCTCATTCAGACCTGCTGACATGCTTCCGATTACCAATAAGACCTTGAAACAACCGCTATTTAGGCCAACACTCATGTCCTATTTCAGTGGCCAACACACATGGCGAAAGCATTCGCGCCCGGAAAGTGCATACTTTTTGGAGAACATGCCGTTGTCTTCGGCCACCCCGCAGTTGCCGTAGCTATCGACCAAGGAGTCACAGCAAGTGTCACTGAATCTTCAGATTGGACTCTAGAAGGGAACAGATTCGAACCCTCCAGGCATCCACACATCGAACATATCATTCACAATGTGTTCCAGTATGAAGGACCTCCTTTGAAGATAGATATAGAGAGTAATCTATTTTCAGCCGCTGGAATGGGATCATCAGCGGCATTATCCAACGCACTAGCTGCAGCATTGCATTTGCACATTAATCCCGATTCTAAACTTGACCAGGTCAAATTAGCGAAAATGGCTCATTCTGCTGAAGCCTTTGCTCAGAAGGGAAGAGCCAGTCCAACAGACTCGTCAACTAGTGCATTAGGGGGGTGCGTAGTAGTATCGGGAGATAGGGTGCCCGGGACGATCCATGTTTTCGATACTAGTTTGACTACTCCCGAGGGCAATAGAGAATGGGCAATTAATGCCATATCAATACCCTCTAGTTTGAATGATGCATTCCTAGTCATCGGTTTTTCAGGCGATCCTTCTCCAACAGGGAAAATGGTCGCAAAGGTCGCAACCCTCATCTCGAACAACCCCGAGATGATTTCAGAAATGGAATCGATTTCAAAGATAACAACAGCAGGACTAACCGCTTTGTCTGTCGGAAATCTTGACGGGCTGGGCCTAGCCATGGATGCTTGCCATGAGAGGTTACGAAATTTGGAGGTAAGCACTCCAAAATTAGATCGAATGGTAGAGGCAGCAAAGCCTCACTCTCTAGGATCAAAATTAACTGGTGCAGGTGGCGGAGGATGTATGGTATCCCTGACAAATGATCCTTCAAGGGTGGCCGAGGCAATTGAGATATCAGGCGGTACCCCGTTAATCACTAGACTCGGTACAGAAGGAGTTCGAGCACTCTGACTCTTGGAAAATAATAATCAAATTAGTAGAATCGATTTATATAACGATTTATAAGAAGGAATTTGTCGCACAACATATGCTAACCGATGAAGAAAGACTAACTGTAGTCAATGTAGTAGCTTCTACCAGAGTTGCGGAGGAACTTGACCTTCCAGATATTGCAATCCAGTTAAACTGCGAATATGAACCAGAACAATTCCCCGGAGTCGTTTACAGGGTAGTTGACCCAAAGCTAGCGATACTGATGTTCAGATCAGGAAGAGCTGTTTGTACAGGCGGGAAAAATGAGGACAACATCCAAACAGGCATTGAAAGGATGATTGGAGATTTGAGGGATGCTGGCATTGAGACATGGGAGCTGAAGGACGTTGAGATCGAAGTTCAGAACATGGTAGCAACATACTCTCTATTCTACCCAGAAGATTACGGGGAGGTTGCCAAGATGGACGATATTAACACAAAGGTTATCGATGAAGGCAGCGGAATTAGGGCTGCTACCGATGAAGAAGTGGAAAATGAAGATCCGAGGATTAGAGGCATTCTGAAGGGAGAACCGCTTGCAGCTCTGCCCAGAAAGCTAAACCTGAACAATCTGACATTCCATTTACCATTCGATAAAGTGGAATATGAACCTGAGCAGTTTCCAGGCCTAATTTATAGATTGGATTATCCAAGAGTAGTTTGTTTGATTTTTGGTAGTGGAAAGATGGTAATCACAGGAGCCAGACACAAAGATGAGATTCTGGAAGCTGTAGAGCAGATCAAAGACGAGCTAGCAGATCTTCTATAATTCGCTGACTAACGTTATTGAGCAGATGGCCATGCCAATGCATGGGTAACCCCTCCAACAGAGCTTTCCTGTTGATCGCTGTAATCATCAGCGCTCCTCTTTCATTGGCAGTAGAATATCTTGAAACTTCAGAATTTTCCAGTACTCCAGACCATAGTCTAGCGAGTCCTAGGAATATTGCCATCACTGAACTACCCGATTGGAGGGTCAATGATAACTGGATGTATGAAGGATACCTGGACGTAGGAGATTTTGTATCAGACTCAGGCGTTTCTACCAACGTCGAAACTCTCCAGGGGACACTGGATAGAACGGTGGAAGAAATTTTTCTGACAAATATTTCAGGAAATGAAACCATGGTCTACCGAGTGGTATCCGCAGGAAATTATGATTCAGGAGGAATAATTTCTATCGATGGTACTGATGGCTGTCTGTTCGTAGATATGGTGACAACGGAGATAATCAGAGTTTCAGATTTATCCACATTCTCTCAGGAAGCGGAGGTAAATGTCTACTTCTGGCCATCAGTTTTCGGGACCTGTGTGGATTGGAGCTGGCTAAATCAAACTATAGGAATCCTTTCTGTTGAAAATTCATACTATCCCCCATTAGAGAACTACGATTTCCCAATTTCAGTAGGTGAGACTTGGCAAATGGATTATGCCCAGGAAACAGAGTATAGTGGTTCCAGTAATTCTGTGGATATTCCTGATGATACAAACGACTCTAACAGTACTAGTTGGTCCGTGATAAGCCAGGGTAGCTCAGGAGTGCCTTTTCCAAGTTGCTATCACTCATACAATGTGACATCTTACGACTCTGAAGGAGACGAGATAGGTTACAATTGGTATTGCCCTGAAGTCAGAGGTGAGGTGAAAAGCTCGTTGACGCAAGCATTTGGTTTTCTCGCAGTTCACGAACTTGTTAGCTACCAGCCAGTTACACGAAACAAGATTTTGACAGTGGAAGTGGAATATCCCCTATCGCCAACCGGAATTCAGATTTCGGCTTGGATCAACGCTACGGATCAAGGACAGCCTATAGCCGGCGATAGTATCCAGTTTAGGTATGAGTCCGAGCAATTTTTCCAGAATCTAACTACCGACCAGAATGGCACATGCCATCTGATTTTCGACTCAGGAAATAAGCCTGATGACTCAGTTGGCGAAGGAGAGTTGGGTAGCCACGGTCTGATTGTTTGGTCGCAATCAGGAAGCTTTTTGGGAGCTTCAACTTTGGTAATCGACTCTGAGGTCCATGAGATCGATCTATCAGCAAGGTCTTCGGGAGTAACTGTACTCAGGAATAGGACATCGAGCGCCGAATCCACCATCCTAGATCCCAATTCTGGATTCACTGCAGTATCAGGTGATGTGTTGACATTCTCGTTTCCTGTGCAGAATAGAGGCCTAATACAGTCCCCCTCCTCTACGATTCGCGTCAATGTCCCGGGAGGGGGCGAAGTATCAGGGGCGATACCTCCCCTAAGTAGCCTACAGGAATCGAGGATCGAGTTGAACTGGACAATACCAATTTCCCAATCAACGGGCAACGTGTATATCTACTTCGAAGTAGACCCATTTGATGAAATTGAACAGGACGGAAACCGCTCAAACAACCAAGGGTCTCTTGTATTGTTTATCGGTGCTCTTCCCGAGGTCGAAATCTCATTCCCTTCAGAAGCTATGACGCTGGATGAAGTCATATTCGATGGAGCGAACTCTAATGATCCAGATGGTGGCGAAATATTCTGCCAGTTCCTCATCGAAGGTACTGATGGAGAATTGATAAATATTCCAGCTGATAATTGCTCCTCCATTTGGTCATGGAGTGATGATGGAGAGTACTCTGTCACTCTTTTTGTCTCAGACGAAGAAGGAGACTCTTCATCACTGACAACTACGGTTTTGATCCACAATCGTCCACCGATAATTTCTATCGGTTCCGATGAAAGCGAAGCCCTTGTCGACACTCAAATTACCTTCAGAGTTCTAGAGCTATTTGATAATGATACCTCTAATCCAGAAGCTTCAGTTGCCCTCCTATGGGGAGGGGGATGTTTTGAAGGTAGGATTGGCCAAACTTGTACTGTTTCACCATCAAAAGAGGGAGTTTTCACAATCGAGATAATTGCTACTGATGATGACGGCGAAACAACAGTTGCAAACCATTCAGTATTTGTGAACAATATCGCACCCAGTAACCCAACTATTGAGATATACAATGGTGAAGAGCGACTCTTCAGAAATGATCGAAACTTCTTCACGGCCAATGAGGGCGACGAATTGACGTTCTGGGGCCAGGCTGAAGATTCTGAGAACGATGTGGAGTCATTGACTTATTTTTGGAAACCCGACGCAGAAGATTACCCCGACCTCAACTTTTCATCTACTGGTATAATCAGTGTAATATCGGGAATTAGGTACAATACTTCTGGTATGCATCTAGCAACATTGCAGGTCTTCGATAATGATGGGGCCAGTACCAATCTGGAATTGATTCCCATATTTGTTGAAAATTTACCCCCGATTATCTCTCCCATGACAACATCTATCGGAGAACTGGAAGAAGATGAGGAGTTCACAATTGACCCCCTAGTAACAGATACAGAAAATGATATTGAAGACTTAGTCTTCTGTTATGATTTGGATCCATTGTCTGATTCCGATTTAGATGGGGATGAAAGAAATGACTGCGACCAAAATACAAGAGTTTTGACTCACTCATGGCCAGACTCTCACTCATCCCCCGATTCAATTCTCTTCTTCACTTTCGACGATGATGGAGAAACTGACTCATTGGAGTTCACATTCGATGTCGTCAATACCCCTCCTCAGGCGCTGGCATCTGTCACTACTCCAAATCCATCTGTAGGCGCTGCTACAATCCTCTCGGCAAATGGGACAATAGACTCAGAGCTTGATATGGACTCCCTGATTTTCAATTGGGATATCGATATAATGGACGACTCCGATGGAGATGGTGACCCCTCTAACGATGTGGACTTCTCGGGGAGGTGGATCGAATTCACTTATGCCTCCGGAGGCCTAAAGAGGGCCAAATTGACTGTAGTCGATGACAGTTCCAGCCACTCTGTCACCATGGACTTACAGGTCGCCGACCCTCCTGCTAGCTTCTCTGAAAGTCTGATATCCAATCTAATACCAATCTCAATAGCTTCATTAATATTTATTCTAGCAGTATATCGTTTTTCTATTAGGAATCATTCTAAAACTACGGAATCAACCAAGGACGAAGAACCGATTGATATGGATGCAGCTTTCGACGATCCCGAGCCTCTAGAAGGAAATATAACCTCGGAGAATTACTACTCTGAAACTCCCTTGTCAAAATCAGATGACCAAATATTAGCAAACTTGGAAGGAGTCTTGGAGGAGCTAAACGACATAAAAACGACTCCGGAGGACGCCCAGGACATCCCTTCGGCGCCCGATCTGGAAGAAGCAAAAGCCCCGCTAGATGAGGAAGACATAGAAGCACTCTTTGAGGAGTAGTCTTCTGGAGGACTGTGGTCAACCTGTTCCGGCTACTTGGTTTGCCAAATCCGAATGCTGCTCCCAAGGATAGGAGGGGCGGTATCTTGGGTGCGACTGAGCCTGGGCCGAAGCCGGGAAATAAGTTCCACGATCTCGGCGAGTCTAGATGGTCCGACAGGACTGAGAGAGTTTCGGAAAGGCCCTCTAGGAGAGTGCTGTATATGCAACCAGACGGACTCCATCGATTACATCTAGAAGGAATCGAGGGAAACCTCTCTATGGGGGATATGGTAATTGTAGATCTAAAGTCCCTCGCCCACATGCCAAGCCAGCAGTCTGTCTGTTCAAGGAGGGTGGAGGAATTGGGCGAAAGAACAGGACTCCCAGTGTTCGCCCTGAATGAGGACGACTCCCTTCTGATGATAGCCGGTTCTAGGATGAGGGTAGACACTCAGAAGCATAAATTGGGAACTTCATCATCGGACTGGGCGATTCAGAATTAGCCATAAATCACTCTTCTTCTAGCCAATTGTCTAGATCGCCATTTCGAACTTCCATCAGGGCGTGCTCCGTAAAATCACGATATGTGATCCACTTCGAAATCTCATCGGGCTCATCCCCCCTAGATTCCTTCCTCGATATCGAGTCATTGGCATATTGTACGCACTTTTCTAGAAACTTCGCAACCAGATTTCTATAATCGCTAGTATCCATTTCACTCTACCTTCAAAGCATCAATCAGCGAATCCACATGCCCCTTAGTTTTCACTCCATAGCCTACCCATTCTAGTTTTCCATCTGAAGCAATAGCAAATGTTGATCTAAGCGTGCCCATGTATGTCTTTCCGTACATGCTTTTTTCTCTCCAGGTGCCAAATTTCTCATGAAGTACTGCATCTTCATCAACAATTAGTTCGAATGGCAACTCATGTTTCTGTATGAATTTATTATGAGAATTGGCACTATCAGTAGATACGCCAATCACCGTCCATCCACTCCCCTCCAGTCTACCAAAGTTGTCTCTGAAGTCACAGGCCTGAGTTGTGCATCCTGGAGTGTTGTCTCTGGGATAGAAGTATAGGATGACTTTCTTTCCCGAGGAGAGCAATTCCGAGAGCGTCACAGTAGAGCCATCGGAAATCTCCGCCTCAAACTCCGGTGCATCATCTCCAACTGTTAGTTCCACATTGGTCATAACCCCGTCGGGTGGAACTTGACTCATGAAGGCTACCATTAGTCAATGTAAGACTTCAGAGAAACAGAAGAAGGCTTTCTTGGTGGTTCACTAAAACCAAAACACGCAGAAATTTCGAACTCTTCGCTATCGCCAAAATTCTTCCCATCAAAAAGCGCCTCTGTACTTGAGACCCTCGAAATGGATCTAATTGAGTACCATTCCCTTCTCCCATCCTTGGTCAGGCCATATGTCTTGGTCCCGTACAGAATTTTTGCGAATATATTCTCTACCCTTGCAATGAACCACAAAGGCCTCCAGATGGGTATTGCAAGTGACACCCCCCATGTCATCTTGACGAATAACCCCGTTCCCTCGATTTGAATACTTTTTTTATCTCTGGTAACCACTAGATCCAGAATCCTTACTTCCTCGAAATTGTATAGTTTGGAAACGTACTCAGCATGCTTCTCCGAGGGAGAAATTAGAATCCTGGAACCATCAGACCTAGCCAGCATGATATTCGTGAAACTACCTAGGGGGGAATCCTCCCAGTCACCTATTACGATCCTATCTCCTGAAGAGAATCCAGAGGAAGAAATTCTTCCCGAGAAGACATCCATCAGCCAACACCCATCTCTTCCCAGACTCTCTTTTTAGTAGCGGCCCATGAGCAGATCGGACAGGCAGTTAAATCGTGTCTTAGTGAAGGGCAATACTCTCTTCCGAAGAAAATCATCTGAAGGTGCCTTCTATTCCAAGATTCCTCAGGAAAAACCTTCTTCAGGTCTCTCTCAGTTTTTATGACGTTTCTACCGTCCGAAAGTCCCCATCTCGCAGCTAATCTATGGATATGTGTATCGACGGGGAAGGCAGGAATGCCAAATGCCTGAGACATAACCACACCTGCTGTCTTATGCCCCACTCCGGCTAAAGACTCCAGAAAATCCCAGTCTGGCCTAATGTCTCCACCGTCAGCGATAATCTGCTCCGCCATCTTTCGAAGATTCCTGGCCTTAGTCGGGGCTAACCCGATTTCTCGAATAATTTGCTTGATTTCATCAACAGAAAGTCTAACCATTTTTTCAGGGGAGTCAGCAATTTCGAAGAGGGCAGGCGTAACCTCATTGACCTTCTTGTCGGTAGTCTGTGCGGACAGCATCACCGCAACTAGAAGAGTATAGGGATCACTGTGATCAAGTGGGACCGGGGTGTCAGGATAGAGATCATCGAGCTTCCTTCCTATCACTTCCGCTTTCTCCGATCGTCGCAAGATCAAGCCTCCTCAATGGAGGTGACTCCATCATCTCTGAATCCAATGTAAACTCCTATTCCCACGCATCCGAAAAAGGGAAGATAACAAGACAACCACCCCAAGTTACTCCAATCATCAGGACTTCCCGTAAGTAGATGTCCTGCGAGAGCCAACAACATTCCCGGAATAATAGCTAGAGTCCCGAATAACATTGCTCGCGCCACGCCCATGAACCTATCGAGAGAACAACAGACTTGACTCTAACGGAGAACCGACTTCCCTATCTTTGAGAATCTAATTGTACCATTCTAGCCATTATTGCTGTTTGGACTATAGATAGGGCTGCCGACCACCATACCCAAACCGGCAGCCCCCAAGCGAAATTACTGGAATTATCCCACCACCAAAAGTCTTGAGCTAAGATAAAAATCACAATAAATGGGATTACAGGGATCAGAACTCCCCATTTAATTTCAATCGACTCAAAGAATCCAGGGCCCTTATTGAAATACCATTGTGCCGCTCCCAGAGCCATAATAGAAGCCACTATTGAAGGAATCACTACAGTAGGCATCGCCCCTCCCTCCGGCCTGATCCACCAACCATCAAAAGACTCAGGAGAGAAAACTGCCAGTATCACGATAGCTTCTCCAGCTATGATCGAAGAGATAACTGCCCTACCATCCACAGAATCCCAGTTCGCAACTAAGAAGACGGAGGGGAACATCACAGCGTACATAGAAAATGCGAGTAAACCCAGATCTAGAATCGAAAGATCAGACCAAAGCGAGAGCAGAAGTCCCAAAATGGAAAGAGAAATAATAACCAATTCTCTTCCCCATTTATTATCCGAGACACTTGTTAGAAGGTCTCTAGTCACTAACGAACCAGTAGCCAGTAGCTGAGAGTCCATCGTGGACATCAATGCAGCTAAACCAGCTACTAGTACAAGTCCGCCGAACCATTCCCCCCCAACTTCGAGGATCAGTGTCGGAAGGATATTGTCTCCCCCGCTTCTATCTAGTCCGGGATGGTATATGTGACCAATTGTCCCAATCAATATGGGGGGGAGGAATGCAAGCCATGCTACAGTTGGATAAAAAGTCGCCATCCGACCAATTGACTCGTCACTCTCAGCTGCACAGAGTCTTTGGTACAGCTGAGGAAACATGGGATCCGCGAATAGCCAGAGAATCATGGTGCTAGTCCAGATTAGTAGGGTGTAATTTCCTGTCCTACTCAGAAGCCCTGCAGTATCTTCGGACGAAGATATAGTAGCCATAGCAGAGCTGAGCCCTCCAGAATCATTGACAACTATTGCCAGCCCCAGCCATAGTAAACCCAAGGCAATTACTCCCTGAAACACATCTGTCCTAATTACTGCTTTTAGGCCGCCAGTAAGGGTGTATGCAACAACCAGTGCTGTAATTGTAACTGCTCCCACCCACTCAGGGCCTCCGAAAAGTGAAGAAACCACAATCCCAGCAGCCCTGGGTTGAAGGGCCAAATATGGGATAGTCGCTAGGACCAAGACTGATGCCATGGAGACTTGAGCGTTTCTCGAACCAGTCCTTCCAGCAATCATCTCTGGCGCAGTAATCGCCCCTGTCTCAATCGAGCGTAATCGGACCTTCTTTCCCAAGAAATACATTGCAACTGCCATGAATCCCGTTCCAAAAGCCATTATTGGCAGGAAAGAAAGTCCAATTCTATATGATGCTCCACTGGACCCATAGACAGTGAAGGCACTGAAATTCGTTGCTGCCATTGTTACAAGGAGAACGGGCCCACTCAAGCTTCTCTTTGCCAGATAGTACGACTCATCGTCCTTACCAAGATCTTTCCTAGCCCATATCGCAAAAAGAACCATTCCTAAGAAATACGAGCCTGCAATCAACCATGCTGAAATCACGTTTGCGCCACGAGAAGCATGGAATAATATTGTCTGTGATGTTAGTAAAACTCACCACGGAAATTTGTAAACCCAAATTATAAAATCATTCAGAATACATTGGACTCCTAACATTATTGCTCCGGCGATCATAAGCGACGATCCTGTCACACCGTCACGATAGGAAGAAAATGCGAGAAGTCCTAGCATCACATTGCCGATGGAGGTTAGAAATAATGTCCCTACGACCAGGACCGGAGTCCACGATAAATCATTCTCCAAATGAAAAATTGTGCTCTCAATCCACAGTGCCGATGGAATCAGAATAAGAGCGTAAGCGATTAACAGCCTAGTTGCTCCATTGCCATCGGAGACTTTCCATGGCCACCTAAGCGATTCAAATGAAATATCATCGAATTGGAAAAAAATAACATACCAATAGATTATGTATCCCAGGGCTGCAATGAACATGAATGGGATGATGTAAACCCTCCATGACGGAGGCACCCCTCCCCACAATTCCACAGGATTCTCTATATGGGAAACTCCGTAAACATAGGAAGCAAGAACCAATGGGCCACATATCAACGTAAACTTGAGAACTAACTGTTTGGTGATTTTCATGGCAGCCCACCGAAGAGGGGCAGTCATAAATCCAATTCTTCGACATCTTCAAGTCTCGACCACGGAAAGAAGAATAATCCGAACCCACAGCCGGAGTAGTGCAAAGATGCGGTCCGGACGAGGTTTCCAAGGCTCTTGAGTCGGAGGAAGTAGAACTAATCCTTTTTCTGCGAGGCTCCGAAGATTCTGAGGCCAAGGATTTACGCAATGAAGAAGAAAAACGCGGAATCCAAGTTCGAGAAGCTTCGAAAAAAGATATGTGGCGTATGTCTAGGAGGAATAATGGAGCCATCCCGCCACCTATACTTGCGCTGGTGGGTAGGAATCCCAATGCGAATATCGGCCAAATTCTGCAGAAAGGCGGTGTCTCTTGGCTTATCGCTGGAGCAAGTTATCCTGTCAATATCGGATTCACCATTAGAACCGCAGAAGTAAGTGGAGCTAATGCTGTTTTCGTGGATGGTGAACTAAGTCACAGCCAAAAGAAAGCTGCTAAGAGGGCATCCATGAAGGCACATAGATTCATGCCAGTACATTGGGTCAAAGGTGAAGAGATAGTCAGTAGGGCCTCAGAATCAGGATTCAGAATAATCTCACTTGAAGACAGCGGTGGAAAGATGCCATGGGAAGAGGATCTTACTGGTGACGTCCTTCTAGTCGTTGGCGGTGAACGCGACGGAATACCAGAGTCGATTCTAAGTAAATCAGATTCTGTGATTAGAGTTCCAATGATGGGTTTCGTACCATCCTATAATCTCCAAGCTCCAGTTGCGGTAGTAGCTGCCGAGGCCTTGAGGCAGAGAAATGGAACCTACTAGAAAAGACCTTCCATCTCCCTGCTGATAATCATCCTCTGGATCTGGCTAGTCCCTTCGAATATCTGATATATTTTCGCGCCCCTCATTCTTCTGGCCACCGGGTATTCCTCCGAGTATCCATACCCTCCAAGAACCTGTACAGCGTCAGTGGTCACTTCCATGCAAATATCCGCAGCGAATCTTTTGGCATGGGCTGACTTCAAAGTCGCTCTTTACTCCAAGTCTAGAGAATTAGCTGCACTTAGGGTGAGGAGTCTTGCGGCCTCTATCTTGGTTGCCATGTCCGCTAGTATGAAAGAGATCGACTGATGCTTGGAAATGGGCTTTCCGAAGGTCTTCCTCTCCTTTGCATAAGCCCAAGCTTCCTCCATAGCCCCTCTAGCATTTCCGACCGCGGCTGCTGCAACTGCGGGCCTGGAGTGATCAAAAGCCTTCATTGCATTCATCCATCCACCATTCTCGACTCCACCTACTAAATTCGATGCGGGTACTCTTACGTCGGTGAAATTCACACCTCTGGTGTCAGAGCATCTCTGCCCCATGTTCTCTTCCTTCTTGCCAAGCTCGATTCCTGGGGAGTCCGCATCCACAATGAAACCGCTCAGGCCACCATATCCTGCTTGCTTATCCGTGTAGGCTAGGACGAAGAACCAGTCTGCATACCCCGCTCCTGAGATCCATGCCTTGCTGCCGTTGAGGATATACTCATCACCATCTCTGATAGCCTCGGTCTTGAGGGACTGTACATCCGAACCAGCATCCGGTTCGGTTACGCAATATGCCGCTAGCTTACCGGAGCATACCCTTCCCAAGTATTCTTTCTTCTGCTCCTCCGTACCTCCTGTGAGAACGGGAAATGATGCAAGCATAGTGTGGTATGAAGCGGTGCCAAAGCCAGGATCCCCTCTTGAGAGCTCCTCGCAAATGATCATCTCATCGACTGCAGACATTCCGGCCCCGCCGTACTTCTCCGGGATGGTCACATTCAGCAAACCCAACTCATGGGCCCTTGCAATCGCTTTCAGCGGATAGGTCCCGCTCTTGTCCCATTCCTCTGCTTTGGGGATAATTTCCTCATCACAGAATTCCCTAGCCATATCTCGTATCATCTCCTGCTCTTCGCTAAGTCGGAAGTCTACCATGCTCCATCCAGCGAACAGCACTATTTGAGTAATTTCTGGGGACACTCCTAGACATCAACTGTTATTTCTCTTCATTTCTTCCGAAATTCTGATTGTGATGGTGAAAAATAGGCTAATAGAGCATTCCGGCGTCGAATTCCCAATTATATGCGGTGCAATGTACCCATGCTCCAATCCCGAACTCGTAGCCGCAGCAGCGAATGGAGGGGGGATGGCAATCATTCAACCAGTCTCATTGACCGTAGTACACGGGTTCGATAAGCCAGATCTTAATCAGGGCCTGATAGACGGAATACGCCATATTAGGTCTAAAACCGACAAGCCAATTGGATTCAATGCCCTGATTGAAAAGGGCAATGAAAAGTACCTGCAGCGGATGTCCCAGTGGATTGACATCGCATTAGACGAGGGAATCAGATTCTTTGTGACGTCACTAGGTAAACCAGACTGGGTCTGCGAGAAGGTACACTCAAGAGGGGGTTTCGTCTATCACGATGTCACGACTAGGATACATGCCGAGAAGGGGATAGAGTGTGGTGTAGATGGTCTAA
Source organism: Thermoplasmatota archaeon (assembly GCA_036154175.1). Taxonomy (GTDB): domain Archaea; phylum Thermoplasmatota; class Poseidoniia; order Poseidoniales; family Thalassarchaeaceae; genus UBA36. Next base: position 30,951 of record JAYZLO010000024.1, read on the forward strand.
TTTGTGTGAATGACAGAGCAGGGGGCCATCTGGGGGCTGATAGTATGGAGGAGATGTACTCAAATCTCTCGGACCTTGGACTGCCACTGATTTGTGCAGGGGGGATAGGAAGTGAGAAGGAGTTGAGTGCGGCCCTCAAAGTAGGATACGACGGAGTTCAGATGGGTACCAGATTCATTGCAACTGATGAGTGCTCTATGCCAGTAGAATACAAACAGGCTATAGTTTCAGCCACTGAAGAGGACATAGATTGGACGACTAAGCTGACGGGGATACCGGTGTCGGTAATCAAGACAAAGAGCTACCGCAGGGATAACTCATGGCTAGTCCGTACCCTCCTATCAGGGAGGCTAAGACACAGGATTAGGTGGTTGTTGAACACTATGTCATTCAGGCGTTGGAAGAAGATGTCAAGCGGGTCTAAATCATCCGATATCTGGTCCGCAGGGAAGAGTGTAGAGACTATCGAAAGCATTGAGTCGGCTACAACCATAATGCGGAGACTCGGCGAGTCTCTATGAGAATAAATCCGGCCAGCTCTTCTTTATTGCTCGGAAAATAACCCTTGATACGACCATAGAGGTTAGAAGGAATGCGACTGAAATCCAACGGGGAGACTCTTCGCTTGTAGCAAGTAGATATGTGATGACCAGAATCCCTGCTCCGTAGATTGCTCGAAATATCGAGAAGACCAAGAAAGATCGGAATGCATTGCTAGCTAGGACTCTTTTCTTCAATGAAACCTCTGATGACTCATCCATGATTTCGAATTTTGGAGCCGTTATCATCACTTAGTGGTATTGTGAAGAAAATCCATTGTAAAAATGATACAACATGGATGGTTAAACTTAGCAACAACCAGAATCCCTCATAGGGGCTAACACGAACGAGACCTTGTCTACATCGGGAGTATTCTGGAGATCCTCTAAAACAAATCGTATATCGCTAGCAGAACCCTTTACTTGAAGCAAATCCACGCACGTGTGGCTGTGTTTGAGGCTGCTATGGGTGTATGATGAAACCTCAATTAATTCCGAATGACGGAGGTCCAATAATTTCTGGCCCTTCCCATGGTCATGCTGGTAGTATACGACTAGATGCCCTTCTATCGTCAGTTCTGCATCCATTTCTGATAGTTCTCCCCTCTGCTGAATTTCAGCGAAGAACAAAGAGGCATCCCTGATGAATCGACTACGGTTTTTGTATCCTGATTTTTCGATCAAATCATCGAAATCTCTAGCAAAATCTCTGTCGGCGCTGAAGGATATTATTTGACTCATTTATTTGCGATCTATCACACATTAATAATAATTATGTTTTCTATAATTAATAGTTTAAATTAAATATATATTAACATGCCATAAGACTCATGAACACACGAAGTACAGTGATTATGACAGTCCTGATGATGCTCTTCTCGAGCATGTCCGGATGTCTGGACAGATCTGAAGACGACGAGACTGAAGCACTAGGAAACGCCATGGTTTCAACATATCACGTTGGCCAACTGGTCTCCGCTATCGGCGGGGACACTATCAACGTGGAACTGATATCGCCATCTAACGTCCCCGTTCATGACTATGAGCCATCCGCTGCAGACTTAGTTAGGATGCAGGAAAGTGACATATTCTTCTATCACGGTTTGAACTTGGAGCCCTGGGTAGATGCCGCTCTATCTTCTCTAGGTGATAACGCACCGAAGTCGATTCAAACCCATGCAATGCCTGCCGGGGAGGCCGAACTGGATTACGAATCAATGCTGATTTCAGATCTGTGCGATCTTCTAACCACTGGGCCGTTCGAGAGCACCACATTAGGTCATGACGAGCATGAAGATGAGCATACCAACGACACTCAAGACAACCACACAGAAGAAGATGAGCACGATCACGAGGGACACAATCACGCCGAGGCGGAGGAGACTATCGAGAACGCGGAGGGATGCCCGACTGACACAGTCATTTCCATATTCCACCTGGAGGGAGGGGAGCACGTATTGGAGTTCGAGGAAGATCACAACGAGAATTTCAACATGGCCGTATTGAAGATGCCAGGGGGTCACGCCCATCATGATCATCATGGTCATGGCGCTGGTGCTTTCGAATGGGCAGGAGTGTTCGAGATTTCAGACAACTCTCACACATGGTCAATGCAGAAGGTCGACGGAGATTATGCCGATCCCTCAATGAGGATAGTTATATTCCCGACATCAACTCCCAACGAGGAAGCAATCCATGCATCCGAAGAAGATGCAGAGACCATGATCGAAGGAGACTCTTGCACGGTCGTCGAGGACGGCGAATCCATCACCCCCATAGCAGCCGAAGGCTCATGCTTCGAGCTCCACGTCGGAACTGGTGACGACTCAACCTACACGATTG
>JAYZLO010000025.1:0-3622 GCA_036154175.1 Thermoplasmatota archaeon
TGGTCGCACTTCGATGGTAACGACTCCACAGGTTCTGCAGAGGAGGGTTACGGATCCAGAACATACGGAAGCGGACAAGTCGAAATCTCCATGTCCTGCAGGAACCAAGAGAATTACAAGGAGAACATGCATTTGAATCCGAATGGGACAATTCTAATTGAGATTGGAGTTGCAATATTCTCGGACGACTGTGATCAGGAAATAGACAAAAGCTGCTTGACGCTCTCACTTCGAAAGGGGAACCTAGTCGTAGCTACACAAGTTTTTCCTGCTACTGACAATAGCTTCAATGACGAGCAGATCCGGTGGGAGATTCCCGTAGATGCTAACATGACAGAGTGGAATAAAAGCCAGGAGGAGCCGACTCTGGATATCGATTATTCCGCTCCAGGATGGAATGGATGGGATTGTCTAGTTCAAGACTGTACAGGTGAGTTCAGGTTCTATTACTCAGACAATCAAGATGGTATGGATGTGGAGGTTAATTGGCCAATAATCAATGTGACAGAGGCAGCAGATCCAGAAGGGGAAGGTGGTTCTGTTGTGGGTTCTTCTGGAGGAGGTTTGCCTGGATTCGGCATTCTAGCTGGACTTTCTGCCATGGCAATGGCAGTCATAGCTCCTCGAAGGAGGCTAAGCTCTCCTCCCCAGTAGATAGCTCCTTGATCTTGACCATCCCGCTCGCCCACTCATCTGGCATCACCATGACCAGCCTTTCGGCTGCGATTCTATCCGCGTGTTTGAAGACCCACTTCATTCGTTTGTCCTCGAGAACCAAGTCTACTCTCCTTCCTCCAGTGCGCAGTTGATTTGCCACTTTCATCGCAGCTCCTCTGAGTTCTGGGCCCATTCCGAAGACCACATCGGATACTCCTTGGCTTAGAACTGGCAAAAGCCCCTTGGATTCGAGTAGCTCCATGATTACCATATCTCCGAACCCGAATCCCGTCGCAGGGAGATCCTTGCCGCCCAGCGTCCCTATGAGTCGATCATACCTTCCACCCCCGCAAATAGCCCTTAGATCTCCCGATCTGTCATTGGCCTCGAACACTGGCCCAGTGTAGTATGCAAGACCTCTGACGACGGATGCATCGAAAGAGATCCATTCCTGGAGACCGTATGATTCAACCAAAGAGAATAGTGAGCGTAGTTCGTGGGCAGCTATGCTATCTTCTCCGAGTTTTTCGGAGAGTTGTTCCAGCCCATCTATCGCCAGAAATTCCTGTATTGTTGATACGGCACCTTCGTCGAGTCCGATTTCTGCCAACTGAGTCTGGATGGCTTCTGCTGGGAGCTTGTCCATCTTATCCATAATGACGCATGTCTTTGAGAAGTCATCCCCTGATATTCCCAGCTTACCGAGTACCTCTTCTAGCACCTTCCTGCTGCTAACTCTGATTACCAGATCTTCCTTGGATAGTCCTACGCTTTCGAAGAAATGGGCAAGGACGGATATCAGCTCTGCATCGGCCTCTACTCCCTCTGCCCCCCAGATATCGACGTTCCACTGGTAGTGCTCCCTCCCCCTCCCCCTCTGGGTCCTCTCATAGCGCCAACACTGAGGTATTGAGTACCACTTGATTGGTAGGGGCAAGATGCCAGATCGGGCCATGACCATCCTTGCTAGGGAAGGAGTCATCTCTGGCCTCAGGGAGACTCTTCTGTCGCCCTTGTCCTTGAAATTGTAGAGCTGCTGGGTAATATCTTCTCCGGACTTCCTAGTGTAGAGCTCCTCTGTTTCTAGCACCGGAGAGTCGTATTCCTCGAACCCATGGGAGAGCGCAGCGCTGTGGAATTTTTCGAAAAGCCAGTTCCTGACCCTCATGTCCTCGGGGTAGAAGTCCCGGGTGCCTCGAACGCCCTGTGTCACGGCCCCCCCAAGAACGGGACCACTTCAAGCCCTACGTCGTTCTCTGAATGCATCGAGCCTTTCTTTGCGGGTAATCCTACCGTCCGCGAGCGGGAACGCGTAGTACCTCAGTGCGAGGAAGGTGAGGAAGCCGAAGGCAGAGGTGTTGACCACCCACGACACGAGCTGGGTCATACCCATTATCTCGATCATGATGTGGAATGTCACAGTCGAGACCGCCCAGAGAGTCCCGTAGACCACCATCAGCTTGGTGAAGCTGGACCGCACTTCCGAGTCTGACTCGAAGGTTATCCACCTGTGCAGGGCATAGGCCTGCACCGAGCTGATCAGGAAGGAGGCGGCCCATGATACGGTCTCGGGGTAAGGAGTCCACGTGTTGTAGTTGTAGAAGAAGAGGTACAGGGCCGCGAAGACTGCCACATTGAAGCAGCCTACCGTGCAGTACATCGCATACTCCCTAATCATCTTCGTCCACGGATAGTCATCGCTGAACATCATCACGCAGACCTCGTCCAGTCGGAGAGGGTGTGGGCAATATGAACTGGGACGTCATCTGCCAGTAGTCCAGGACCGGTTTTTCGCGTGGCCCTGTTACCGGCCTCCCTGAGGACGGCACAACCGAGCCTGGATGCTGGCCATGCAGCCATCCCCTGCGCAAGAAGGCCCCCAATTAGACCAGCAAGAAGGTCTCCTGTCCCACCCACAGCCATTCTAGGATGACCGCCTGTGGCATAGCAAAACCTCCCGCCCGGGCCCGTGATCTCGTCTCTCTGGCCGGTTACCACTATTGCAGCAATCTCGCCTTTGGATCCCTGAAGTGCCTTTCTTGGAGTAGTGCCGGATAACCACCTCTCTGCCTCTCCGTGATGAGGAGTTGCTACTCCTCGGAGTCCTTCGGGCCATTTCCCAATAGGTAGGGAGCTAATTGCATCTGCATCCACAACTACTGGTATTTCCTTTGACGATGCCATCGAGATTATGTCTTTTACGATCTCCATTGTGCTCTCCTCTCTTCCTATTCCAGGACCTATCAACATTGCTTGGGGTCTTCTTGGGGAGTCCAAGAATTCTGCGATATCCCCTGTAGACTCAGAGGTCAGGTAGTCTTCGTCGGTTAGAAATTCTGGGATTAGGCTGTTAGGCCACTTAGTCCTTCCAGAGGCCGATGATGGCATTGCAACGTGAACCAAGTCGCAGCCACTTCTGGCAGCCGCCAGCCCGGATAGTATGGGTGCACCATGGTAAGGCCCACCTCCGATGACTAGAAGCCTCCCTCGATCGCCCTTCCTAGCGTCTTTGGAAAATACTGGATACCTAGCTGCATCTCCGATACCGCAGTCCACAACTGAATCTGGCCAAGGAAGCTTCGAAACTACCACTTCTCCACAGCCTGTTTCGGACATCCACATCTTCCTGGAGTGGAAGGTTACAGTCCGGTCAGCGACTATGGCCCCCTGAGATCCCAAGCCCGTGGGGATGTCGCAAGATAGGACTGGGGATGAGCATGATGCGACCCAAGATGTAATCTCTCCTATCTTTCCCCTTGGCTTAGTACCCGGGCCTGAAAAACCAGCACCTAGGAGACAGTCCACAATCAATGACCAATCCCTATTGGGAACCTCGGGCCAGAGATGTATAGTAGATCTGGAGGATGCCGATTCCCTAGCTCGAGCAGAAGCACTTGTCTTGGACTTCTCATGGCTCGCCACTACCAAGACCTCCGAGTCTGATAGAGTCTCGGAGCATGATGAT
>JAYZLO010000026.1:0-3665 GCA_036154175.1 Thermoplasmatota archaeon
GCTTAGCTATGTTTTTCTGACCATCTTGTCACCCTCTATCTTCCAAGTAGGTTGCTTTGGCCTCCAGAAAATTATAGTAAAGACTCCGAAGAAAATTCCTCCGAATAGCAAATTCAGCCATCCTTCCCGAATATATCCGGGACTTGCATTAAAGTAGGCCCAGCCAAATGATGGAATTATTCCGAAAAATAGTGAAATTAAGGCCTCCTCCAGAAGAATTCTGGAAGAATCTGCTTTTGATGGAAGGGATGGGTTTCCTCCATCCCAATCACATTTATCCCTTATTACTAGCCTAACCTTTGTTTTCAAATCCGGCATATCTGAAAAAAGGATGGTTTTCTTTGGCTTTCCCCTCTGCCATTGTCTAGAAATCTTGGGGCTACCTTTGTCGCCAAAATGGGGCCTTCCATCGCAAACTTTACCCCAGTAATCCCTTGCAGAATCTGCGAGTAATTCAACCTCTCCCTCCTCTCCTGAAATTAATCCCCTTGAATGGGCCAGTTCCCATTCTGATTCGGATGCTTTCTCGGCAGATGTTTCTCTGATAATCCTAGAAGCTTGCTTCGCCTCAATTGGCGTCTTGGAAATTCTAAAGTTATATCTAATATGCACCTGATGACGTGGACCCATGCCTCCGAAGATTACTGACCTACGGTCGGAACCAATTGTGACGCCCCCCGGTTCGACGTCTGACCATTCGAATTGGTCTACAGTCAAATCTACCCCTCCTCAGTCTCCAGTTCTCCAGTCTGAATGGACCATTGGGAGGAGTAGACATTTCCATTACGAATCAACTGGTCATGAGTCCCCCTTTCCACTATAGCCCCATCCACCATTGCTATGATTTCATCCGCTTTCCTGATCGTTGCTAGCCGATGGGCGACCGCAATAGTAATCCGGTCCTTTCCATCATTTGAACTGTCGAAAAGTGATTCTTGTATTCTCAGCTCAGTCTCGGCATCTAGGGACGCGCTCGCCTCATCCAGGATCAGAAGATCTGGATCGTCGAGTAGAGCTCTTGCTAAACTAATTCTCGCTCTTTGACCTCCTGATAACATGACGCCCCTATCTCCCACCATTGTGTCAATTCCATCCGGTAGTTGCGAAATGAAATCCAAAGACCCAGCTGCCTCTAAGGCTGCAAGAATCTCCTCTTCTGAATGATCTCGGGCATATGAGACATTCTCCCTAATTGATCCATAGAAAAGGAAGGGGTCTTGTGAAACAAATCCTATTCTAGATCTCAAAGACTCTATCTTGAATTCATTAATATCCCTACCATTTACCAGTACCTTACCGCTCTGAGGTTCATAGAATCTCTCTACTAATTTCAGAATAGTACTCTTTCCGGCACCAGTATGCCCCATTACTCCCAGAAACCCACCTGAGGATACTGAGAAAGAAATCTCGTTCAGAGTATTGGAATCCGAAGATGGGTATGCGAATTTCACATTTTCAAAACTAATTGATGAAATCCTATCTTCCAACGGGACTGCTCCCTCTGAATCGTAAATCGAAGGCTCTAAATCAATTATTGCAAAAACTCGCTTCGAGGCTGCCTCGCCCTTCTGCAATTGATTTAGCAACATTCCAAGAATGAACATTGGCATCGACATACGAGTTGAAATCAGAAGAAATGTTACGAATTGGCCAACGGTTATTTCTCCTGACTCCATCACCCAGCCACCTGCTGAAACCAATAATCCGAAGGATATTCCAGCGACGACATAAATCCCAGGGATGAATCTGTTTCTGATAAAGGCTGCCTGTATCGCCATATCTCTGTATTCCCCGCTCTGACCCTCAATTCTGGAGCCTTCGAATTTCTTCGCATTGTACGCCTGAACAACTGTAATTCCAGTAAGGACATTCTCTAGGATTGCGACTATACCACCAGTACTTTCCCTTTGCTTCCTATACTTTCTCTGTACTCTGGTTGAGAACCAAACTACCATTGGGATAATTATCACTAGTGGTGCAAATAAAATCAAGGCCAATTTAGAGGACATCCAGAACATAATCACAAACGCTGTAGAGAATGTTATTGCGATTCTAATCATACTAGTACTTGCATCAGAAATAATATCCTCAAGCTGTGCAACATCTGAAGATAAGACTGACATTAAATTCCCGGTTTGACGACTTTCGAAGTATGATGCTTCCATGTTCAAAAGAGAATGTGTTGCATCCATTCTGATATCATGCTGAGCCTTGTATGCGGTAGATTGCCACAATTGATTGCTCAGTCCCTGAAAAAATGCCAGAAATGTGAATGAGATCAAAATTAGCAGACCAAAACCAATTTCAACTGAGTCAATAGGGCCAAAATGTGGAATTTGTTCTAATTTCACGAGATTCTCAATTGTGGGGTTTGTAAATGTCTCAGACTGATAGTAGTCAGCTGCCATTCCAATGGCTATGAAGGGAATCAGATCAAATGCTCTAGCACCTGCATTCGCCAAAATCCCGCCTAGTGCCCTCTGCCAGTATCTGGTGACATAGGGCACTATTCGCCAAATCTTTCTTCCAACCACTTGTTTTTCTTCAGCAAGATCAGAAAGGTCCTTGCTCAATGAGGTAGAAATTTCCGGTTTCACACCCTCCGAAGTTGACATATAGTCTCCAAAAGAAAGATGCGTTTCAATGCTTCACTCGACCAAGTTAGATTTCTCAAAAAAATCTCTATTGGTGCGCCCGCCGGGATTCGAACCCGGGACAAGAGGTTGGAAACCTCTTGTGATAACCCCTTCACTACAGGCGCTCTGGCTAGGCGAACCTATAGCATCACTAAACCGATTCGGTCTTCAAGGAGTTTGAAAAGAAAGGACTCGCTCGGAATAATATCATGATGAGGCAGAGACTAGGAGTTATTTTGATGATCTTGTTTCTTCCAATTAACGGTCCACTCTGGAGGATGACTATGCAGGAGTTCTGGAAGCCAATCCCCCTGAGTGAGCTGCAGTTTCTTGGGTTATCACTAGCCTTATTCTCGATAGGGGCTATTCTCACATTTGCTTCTGTAAATAGTGTCACTTCAGAGGCTATAAAGTGATTTGGGCCATTTCTGATGGACGTTATAGAGCAGTTTCTCTACCTCTGACTCGTCCCACCCAATGGAAAGCAGTTGTGAACATAATTCTCCAGTTCTTTTGGGGACAGTCTTTGGACCGAGGACGGCGCCTGGTCTGGCCTTATCGTCCAAAAAATCGGTTTCCATGCCCCAATATGAATTAGCCTTATTGCACGTTTCTGCTAGAATTTCTGCACTATTCTTCCCCATACTAACTGTTGCAGAGAGGCCATGCGTGAATTCAGAGCTGATATTTGCTGGTGCGAAATGCCTGATCGCATTTTCTGGAGAAAGCCCTGATTTTTTACAAATCTCTAAGATTTCGCGATTGGTTCTCTCACCGTTATCTTCAACGTGTAATTGAACTGAAGCTTTAGATGAATGAGCCATATGGAGGATTTGTTCGAGCATATCATTAGCATTTTGCCATGTATCCTCTGAAACTGGATAGTGTGGCCTCCCCACCTCCCCAAGACAATTGGCTTGACCCGAGTCGATGAAATCTAATGCTAGACCGACTGCTTCCAGATGAAGTTCAGTAGATTGTTTAATTCCTAATTCATCTATCTGTTTCTCCCATGCAACTGGATGTGGG